>JBLFWZ010000269.1:0-6296 GCA_047611905.1 Gammaproteobacteria bacterium
CAGCATATTGGTGTGTCTCCATCTCGCCGTCTCGATTGCATTCCTCCCCCATCACCGTCCCGCGTGCCGTTTCGATATACCCAATGTCACGTGCTTGGGCCGCAGAAAAAATCGGTTTGCCCTCGGGCCCCAAACTTTTAACCGTGCCTTCTGGCGGCAGCTCGAAATCACTATTAGGTCGGATAATGTCGACATTCACCGGCTGCCCACTTGTGCGATCAATAATTTCGAAGTCGCTGGTCGCAGTCGCGAAAAGCGTCTCTTCGAAACTATGCCGAATCTCAGCATACAGCGTGATTCGAGACCCGGTCTGCGACACGAGCGTGCCGCGTATCGTCACAGGAACGGCGAGTCGCACTTCCTTATGCAGCCGAACATGTTGATTTACGAGAACAGGCTTTGCGTTTAAGGAATCCAAGCGATTTCGCGTTAGCCCGAGTTCCGCCAGCAAATGGACCAAGCCCTGATGCGTCTTAGCGAAGTAATAGCGAACATTTAGGTGTCCGTTCTCGTCGCAGTCCCAAGCATTAATGCCGGAGCGATGGATGACAAAAGGTAGGTCAGTGTTCATAAATTATTATCGTCTTATGCATTGCGAGATCACGCGAATTGGCACAGGGCAGCAAACCGCAGGGCAGTTCAGCGATTACCGATCGCATCCAGACATTCCTGCTTAATGTAGCCGCTCGCGTTTGAAATTATTGTCTTTTTGAAGCCAATCGGCGCTTCCCGTTGGTTATTCTTAGTTATCACGTCGACGAACAATTCTTTAAAAACCGAACTCACACCTAAGTTTGATACTTGCGAATGCTCTGTCGTAAACGACGAGTCGACGAATGGATAATTCTAAAGTGTTTTACGAATGGGCGTGAAAAAACTTAGCCGATTGTTCCCAGTCGTTACTGACAGGCAACGTTTTAAATCTAAGCCGTTCGAACTTCGGCGCATATCGTTTTTAGTGCAACCGATCGGTCGCACGGCGCAACGCGGCATAGTTGGTTTGAAGCCAGCCTTGCAATAAATAATCAATAAAACCGGATCGCTATAACGGTGGAAAAATCCACATCGCACACGATGTCTGAGGCGTAATCTAAAAGCTCCAAAAACAAACATAAGGAATAATCTCATGCCAGCAGGAAAAGAAATCGCAAGCTTCACCGGAAAATTTTCTTCGATTCGAGTAATTGAAGTCGGTGACGACACGCGAGTATTGGAAGGTACCTATCAGGCCACGATATCTGGCGAGTTGAACGGCTCTGCTAATGGATCGATCACGTTTGACGGTCGCAGTGAACGAGGAACCCTTGTCGACCGAGGGGTCGGTTTCTTCGATTCAGGTGATGTGGTTAATGCAAAGGGCCAGGGAGTTTATTGGCTAGGGAAGCAAGGCAGTTGGGAGGTTCGTGCGGCCTATCAGATTGGCGACCAAATGGTCGTTTCAGAAGGTCAAGTCACGATGGTTGGGGACGATGTTTCCTTGACCGGTAAAATCTACGAACTAACTTAAACTGGTTCGCGAAGCTGTGTTGGGAGATTCGTATCACCCAACACGGCTTTAGTGATCACACTTCATATAACAACCATGCCGTGACCGTAAGTTGCCCCGTCGGCAATTGAATAGTTGGACGAGAGCAGACCGCGCTCTCCGTTAACAACCGCCCAAGTAACATTTTGCACTGTGCGTGCGGTGCAACCGCAGCCATTCAGATGACAGCGGCGGATACATAAAAACACTCAATAACAAGTATCGTTAGGTTTCGCACTTACGCCGAAAATCGAATGCTCGAATTCTTAATCTAATCCTGCCTGATCAAGGGCCTCATTCCGGCGCTGGTCTACTTTGGGACGGGAAACACCAAAATAATTTTGCATCAGCGCTTGCGAAAAATCAGCTTGTACCTTGCGTCCTTCGGTGATCGCAGCACGCGCCTCGTTGAGGCGTCCTAGCGACACGGCGTTCATCGCGATATAGGCGTAACCCGTGAAATAAGACGGTTGCACGGCGACCAACCTGCGGGCGAAGTCGAGCCCCTCTTTGTAACGGCCGAGCTCCCAGTAGGCGAGTGAATAATTGTCGTAGATCCAGACCATCGGTCCTTGCGGATTGAGCTGTTGGGCACGCGTAGTCGCCGTTAGCGTAATATCCGGGTTGCCCGCAAGAATGTGAATAAAGCCGAGCCAGATCCAAGCATCGGGCATGCTCGGATTCAGTTCAACAGCTCGCTTGATTGATTCGAGCGCGTTCGTCACTTCGCCCACCGCCAAATAAGACACGCCAAGGCCGAGATGCGCTGCTGGATCGCGAGCATCCAGTTCGACCGCGCGGCGGGCGTTAGCCATCATATTCGTAACCAACTGCGCCCGTGTTCCATTGTTATCGAGCATGAGTTCGCCATAAGCTGCGACTGCTGCTTCGCCAAGTGCAGTCGCGAAGCGACCGTCAAGTTCTGCAGCGCGCTCGAAGAGCCTGCGCGCTGCAGCGAAATCATCGCGCGTAAACCGATCAGATTTCTGTAACCCTAGCTGGTAGAGACTCCACGCCTCCAGATTGTTCGTCCCGCGTTGGTGAGCGCGCTCGCCCTCGGCGCGCGTGAGGTCCCCGACCAACGATGCTGCGATGATGGTGCTCATCTCATCCTGAAGCGCGAATACGTCAGTAATTTCCCGGTCGTAGGTCTCAGCCCAAAGGTGCTCGCCTGAAGTCCCATCGATTAACTGTGCGGCTACGCGAATGCGATCACCAGCCCGACGCACGCTCCCCTCGACAACGTAGCGCACACCGAGCTCTTCGGCGATACGCTTCAAGGCCACCTCCCCGCCGCGGTAATTGAAGCTCGAGCTACGTGCAATCACTGGGAAGGCACGCCAGCTCGACAACCGTGTTATCAAGTCTTCGGCGAGACCGTCTGCAAAGAACGCTTGATCGGGGTCCGCAGAAAGATTCTCGAATGGCAACACCGCAATCGCTGGGCGTCCGCCGAAATCGGCGCTATTGGCTATGTCGCTCTGAGTTTTTTCCGTTGCGAGAGGCGCTTCCGTGCTGCCGAGAGGTGGCTCCATAGTAGGTCTGGTGTTCGTCTCTCCCAGCCCAGTGGCAGCGGTATCGGGGTCAATCGCCGGACCACGCAACACCACAAACATCACCGTGGCGCCGGCGAGTAACGCCGTTCCAACGACGATGGCGGTTTTCCAATTCAGCCAAGCGATTGCGAGTGTGAACGGTAAGCCACCGAGCAAATACCAGAAAATGGACTTTTGAATCTGCGTCGAGCACTCGAATGCGGGACATGTCGTGGTGACGACCTGCCACAGCACCCAAGCCACGGCCAAGTACCCCGCCGTAATGCGGAACATCTTTCGTTCGTACAGTTTCCGAACGATGGAATCGTCCATGGCATCCCCCGCGGTATTCGTAGCGATATATTAACATTGGTGTTTCGGAAGCTTGGATTTACTGCTGTGGCACCCACAAGCAGAAAAGCGCTTACGATCACTCGACTGATTAAAAATACTCGCGCCAGCGAAATGGCCTCAACTCGAACCAATCTAAGTCTTCCGTAGTGACCCAATCACCGATACAATGCAGCGAAGTACATAAATATGTTGCCGTCTACACGCCCTTTCGGCCGTGCTATCGCGCGCGCCGCGGAAAACGCTAAACATTTGCGAATGCGCTGCCGATAGCCATATCCCGTGTCGTGAACAATGCGCATTCCACGCGTATCACCCGTAGAGATAACCCAAATTGGATGAAACTAATACCGATGCGGACCAATTGCCCGCTGTTCCGCCGGTCCAGAAACGGGGGTCGTGGCTGGATCAATTTTCGGAATTTCCGCTGCCCGCCGGGGTATCCAAAGAGCTAAGCAGAAAATTCACTATCGAATTTGATCAACTGCTCTACGAAAATTGGGAGCTCGGTGCGAACGTTGTACTGGTGTGGACGATCAGCGAGATCGGAACGGGTATCGATCTGTTGATGTGCAAGCATTCCGAAATCGTCAAATTCGTGAGGTCGAGCGTCGACCCATTAGAACGCAACGAGCGCGGTGCCTACATTGAGTCGCTGCTTACTATTGATAAACAAGTCGACTTAGACGATTTCGAACAAATTGCTGGAAATCTCAAGCTCGAACCAACGCATATCCGATTACCATTCGTTCCCGGGCTAGAACTAAATCTTGACCTCATGTCTGCGGTCGCTCGACGCTACGGTGTTAGCCTTGTCGACGATCGCGCCGTCATATTGTTCGATGCCGTTGGTTTTTCTCTACTACCGCCACTTGAACAGATGACACAATTGAACAGCCTGTCGTATTCGATAAATTCGGCATACTCGAGGCTTCTAGAGAAAGAAATCGATATCAATTTCGCGCGCACGACCACCGGAGATGGATTCTACATTTGGAACCGTAAGCGAGGGATCGACGCAAACATCGAGCTATATCATCTCATGTTGATGATCTTAGCCATCAATGAGATTGAACACCGAGACGCCACCGCACCGAATCTCGTTCCGCAATTGCGAGCCTGTTTGCACGTCGGGTCGCACTATGAGTTCTATCAACCTGAGGCGTTAAGCCCTACCACGTTCAGTTACTTGGTCGGTGAGGTCACCATTGAACTTGCCCGTCTAATCGAGCATGCCTTACCGGGACAAATAATGATCGGAAATTTTCGCACTCCGATGCACGATTACGAGACCGGAGGCATTGAAATTATCGACAGTATTAAGTTTGTCGAACGCGCAAGAAATTCGCTGTCCATGTTGAACGGATTAAAGCTTGCAAACGCGGCGGTAGAAGAAATTAAATGCTACTTAACAGGGAGCCAATGTAGCGACGGTAAATTTAATGTCAACCAATATGCCGTTTCAGACAAGCATGGCATGTTTCACAAAGTGTATAACGCGAAATTGAACATTCATCGCGACAACGCCGAACCGATCTATCTTGGAATTCAGAATGAAGCGGTTCCGGACTTGCGGACATAACTAAGGAGCTCAAGCAAACGACACATATAGCGCGCTAGTGCGGTCTCTTTCCAGGTTCGAGAGTAATTGTGCGCGTCAGATGTTTATACCGCTATCGAAGAGCACGATTTCGCGATTATCCGATACCGATGAGCTGCCAACAGCACGGCTTCTTAACCTGGCTAGCGATTGAAACGCTGGGTTGCGCTACTTGCAGTTAGCATTTTCCGCGCTGCTATTTAAGGTTTGAAAAATCAGGCCGCGCTGCCTGATTTTCGGTGCCTTCAATTGTTGGAAAATCGTCTTCTAGCTCAGCTAGCATTTCCCAATAGGTGATGGCTCGTCGACAATCCTAGATAGGTTAACTGCTACAGATCCTCACAACTTGTTGTGAACAAGACGCCCTTGCGCACGTATTCGGCTTCATTAAGCCGAACTCCACGAACATTCAGAAGCCGTCGCCGTTAGCCGCCAAACACCGCAGCCAGCACCACCTGAGCGGTCGCCAAATAAATTGTCATGCGGAACCGGTTCTAGCACGTCAACAACTAGCTTGAGGTCGCAATCGCGCGACTCAGCGTCGTCACGAATTACTAGCGTGTGATCACCAACTCCAAAACTCACTGCCAATATCGAGCCGGATTTTTCGACCGAATTTGCGATCGACCGACATCCGATAAAGCTAATCGCGTGCCGCAACGTCAGGCCCTTTGGCTTGAGAGCTTAAGGCTGCCTACGTAGATTTTGTTCGATTTTTACCGCAGCGCCTGCAACGTTCTGCGGTAATAAGCCGTCCCTGTTTCACGTCGAATTGTTTCGAGTTGTCCACTTCCCATTTATGAAAACCACTCCTGCACAAAGCTTTGTGTTTCGTGGTGATTTTCTTTCTAGCTTTTGCATTAGGGAACGGAACGAGATTCGTCATGGTTGCATCTTAACTGAGGAAAAGTAGTGTCGCGCTCATAGATGGTGACAGCCCTGAATCACCGCGCGGCGGGAACCAAAATTTAAACGACAAATAGACGGTGCGTAGACGGACATAAATCAATTGGAACTATTAACAAACAGGTTTCGAGTAATTTTCCGTGATGAAAAACTCACGCCGAGAGATGGGTCGAGCCAGATCACCGATGAGTTCGAACACAATTGATCGCACCCTCCGTACGTTCAGTTAACTCCGACCCGATCGCAACCTCTTTCGAAGCGTGTCGCTGCGAGTCTGGCCCCATTGCTTCCCCCAACGCTATCAACCAACGCGCGTGAGGTAACGCGCGCGATACTTACCGGGTGACGTGTTGTACCAGCGTTTGAAGGCCTTGCGGAA
>JBLFWZ010000270.1:0-6293 GCA_047611905.1 Gammaproteobacteria bacterium
AACGACCGTAGCTCAAGCTCCCGGTAGTTGGGGATCTCATCGGCCGTGACAAGGTACGGTCCGAGTGCGCCCGTACTACGAAAGTTTTTTCCCATACCATACTGATGCGTATGGAACTGCCAGTCTCTCAGACTTGCGTCGTTAAAGCAGCAGTAACCGGCAACATGGTCCATCGCGTTTGCGGCCTCGATATGGCTCCCACCTTTGCCAATCACGACAGCGAGCTCACCTTCGAAGTCGAATTGATCTGACACTTTCGGGCGTAATAGATCTTGCCCGTGGCCGATCAAGGAATCTGCGTAGCGCTGGAAGATGACCGGATGTTCGCCAACTTTGCGACCGGCTTCTTCGGCGTGGGCAACGTAATTAATGCCCACGCAGATTATTTTCGAGGGGTTCTGTACAACGGGCAGCAAGCTTAGCTCATCAAAGTTATATTGCTGCCCTTCATCGCCAATCGCCGCCAGATCGGAGAGCCGATCGTTCTCCAAGACGGACTGTATGCTGCTAACTCCCGATAGACGCTCGGTCAGATCGATGACATGTTGATCTTCGGTTAGCTTGCCAAATCTGGCGGCACCATTGTGTTCGAACGAAACTAGTTTCATCAGTCCCCCAAGACTTTATAAATTAATCGCGCCAGCCGCGACCATTAAATTCATCGCGAAGTTGTGGCTTCACTTGATGTAGCTCGATACCCAATTTTGGCAGCACTTTTTCGACGAGCAGCTCGTTGCTTTTCAATAAGCCGTCAATCGGCGCCGGGCCCGCGGCGATCCAAAGAACTAAGGTATCTGTTTTGAAATCGTCGAGAACTTTTTCTAGCTGCCGAGTCACGTTATCAACGGTTCCGCAGATCGAATAACCCCGCTCCCGGATCGTTGACGGGTGATTACGGATCACGCCTTGTTCGCCGGGCCGACGTAGTGCTTCGTTTAAGCCAAACCAGTCGTGCCAGCGCGTCCAAATAAATCCTAATCCGCGTTCCATAATCTCAAACGCTTGCGCGTCCGTATCGGCGACCACAATCTCGCGAAAGTGACCGACACTCTCACCCCACGCGATATCGCGGCCAGCTTCCTGGGCTGCCTTGTGATAAAGATCGATGCAGGCTTTAGCGTTCTCCACAATCGGTGTGAAAATCACCGGTGTAACGTTTTCGCGTGCCGCCCACTCGATGGTAGCCGGGCTGGTAGTAAATGGCGTAAACGTTTCTATCGTTTCGGGCTTTTGTAAGGTCAGCGGCGCGATGCCGATCTGTTGCAGATTGCCGTTCGCATCCACCATGCCAGGTGCCATCGTTTGGGTCGCAGGGTGATCCCAGACAATGCCGTCCGGCGGTATTTGCCAATGTTTCCCCTCGTGCCGGAATAAGGGCTCCGACCACGCACGCCGGATGATGTCGTAGTGCTCGTTAAACAGTTCGCGGTTCTGCCGGTCGTGTTCCACAAATTCCGGATCAGTCGGTTGAGTCGAGTAGGCATTTAACTTTTGCCCAATGGTTGCGACATGGCGCGACTGATAACCGCGCGCAAAGCCGGCGACCATGCGGCCTTCGGAGAAGTGATCCAGCATCGCAAGGTCTTCTGCTAACAACAGGGGATTACGCGCTGGCAAGACGTTTCCCATCTGTCCGATGCGAATGCGGCGCGTTTGCATCGCCGCCCAGCTACCCAACATTACCGGATTATTCGAAAGCTCAAGGCCCTCAACGTGGAAATGGTGCTCAGAAAACGCCGCGAAATCGAAACCCAGATCTTCGACTTGACGCAGTACCCGTGAGGTATCGCGTAAACCAGCTTGGTAGTAATTCGGGTTTTGTCCGGCGAACCCTTCTTCATATTGCTCGGGGCTTGCGCCGGCGCTCGGCAGCAGAAACGCGCCAAGACGAAAATTGCTACTTCCCATTGACTAGTATCCTCGGGATTCATCGGCTGGCTAGCATAGTCGAAGGAGATCAGAGATCAAACCGAGGACAGGCAATGCACCTTGTCTTAGAATACGTTGTGATGTTGACGGTATCATCGGTGATGCCGCCACGCTTTCTGGCTCTCAGACACTGGCGCCGACAGCAAAACTTGGACTACAGACGGCTTTTAACCGTTTCAAGCGACCGTTCGCCGATCGCGTGCTGCCTTGGTAAAATGCGATTACGTCCAATTCGTTCCGCGAGAGATGCGGCACATTAAGATGAATTAACCAAATGCGACTCGCCCAGCCGCAAACTAAACAGGACAGAGACAATGGAAATAGGCCTGCAATTTATTTTTCAAAATACGCATAAAGATCTCTCTGACGCAGACATGATGCGTAAAGAAACTGAAATCGCGCTCCTCGCCGAAGACGTCGGCATGGATTTTCTGCTGCTGCCGGAACACCATTTCGATCCAAACTATTCCATGATGCCGGATAATTTACAGTGGCTTGCGTATCTTGCCGGTAAAACTAACCGCATCAAAATTGGCTCCGGTGCAATTATTCTCCCGTGGCACGACAACCCAACCCGACTCGCTGAAAAAATATCCTTACTGCAAGTGCTACTCGGTGATCGTTTTATGCTCGGTTTTGGTCGCGGCTTGGCACGCGAGGAGTACCGCGCGTTCGGCGTCGATATGAATACCGCACGTGAGCGTTTTGATCAGTCCGCTGAGATCATCCTAGACATACTTGAAACTGGCATCGCGGAATACGACACGCCGCATTTCAAACAATCGCGTACAACCGTTACGCCCAAACCAATACATGGCTACCGCGATCGCGGTTTTCTGTCGGTAGCGATGACACCAGATTCAGGGGTTGCGGCGGCCAACCTGGGCGCAACCATGATGTCGTTCGTACAACTCCCGTGGGCCGACCACAACGCGGCGGTGAGCGCTTGGCGTAGCCGGTTTGAAGAGCTGCACCCGAATAAGATCCCGGGCGCGCCGGTCTTCTCCGATTTTACGTACTGCCACAAAGACGCGAAGGTCGCCGAAACGGTGGCGCGCGAATATCTGTCGAAATACTACATGAGCGTGATCCGGCATTACGATTTCGACGGTTCGCATTGGGGCGAAACCAAGGGATATCAGGCTTACCAAGCAGGCGCCAGTGCGATAAAAGAAATCGGTCTCGACGCCGCTTGCGAAGGTTTTGTGCAAAACCAAGCATGGGGTACGCCGGATCAAATTATCGAGAAATGGTCTGCAAGGGTGGCAATGACTGGCGAATTGCGGCCAGCGATGGCAGTGTCTTATGCCGGCATGCCGTTTAACTTAGTGCAAGACAGCTTGCGATTAATTGGAGCAGAAGTTGCCCCTGTATTACGCAAACTTGGCGGCGCACAAGGGCAAAGCGCGGTAGCCTAAACGTCGGCGAGACTGTGATCAGGACGGAACTACAAGCGTAGTTGCGCCCTGCTCAACTATCCGTGTCACCAATTCCCCCGAGTCCCAAGACAACAAGTTACCCGACGCAGTTGGCTTAATCATTTGCAGACAAATTAAGCATCACACCGATTGGGTTTTCAGGCGTGGCGGCGATTTTTCTGATGTTGCTTGCCTAGATCACGATGGCATACTGCCATTTGGCGTCGACCATCTCGATCGATAATCTGTTGTCATTTACGCGGCACTGATTACGCGCCGGCGACGTCTCAATTATCCGCGACGATCCAAATCTAGGCACGCTCGCCGTACATTATCCACGCACCGGCTACAAAATCTGTAAACAAGCCAAAACCCCGATGGGGTAATCCAGTGTTGGATCCAAGTAAGATTCGCGATAATGTCTCTTGACCATGCCTGTTGCCGCCAAAATTGATATCGCCGCGCGTATCGTTCGCACCACCGCTAGTGGTCTGCTGTCGAGAGCAGATTTTGTGACGCATAACGAGACCACCTGGTGCGACGAAGCGATCGCGGGATTCGATGAAATCGTAGACGCAACGAGCGCGGACGCACCTCAATTGAGTGCCACAGATCTAGCCGAGATCGTAAACTCTGGGGTCACTTTCGATCCAAACAATGAGGCGCGGCTCGCGGTCTGTGTGGATTGCGAACTCGCTTACGGCCTTGGTCGAATGTTTAGCATGATGCGAGAAACTCACACCGAAAATACTAGGGCCGTAAAAATATTCAAGGATCTTGAAACAGCCGAAGCCCGGATAGCTGAGCCGCGAGGCTTAAGCAGTTAGCGGCCTTGTGCCCGTCCTTGTGCTCTAGATTGGACATCGTCGATGCGCGTCCAATTAGCCTTGAGCGATTGTCTACGGGACAATTGTACGCTGGTCGCCTTCGCGCCATTTCGGATACTTCATCATCACTGATGCAAACAATTGCGACGACAGCAAGCCCGCCAACCATGATTGCAAACTCGGGTAGTCCGTCGCATCGAACCACGCTCTGTCCGTGTTGGCGAATTGTCGTATGAACGGCATGATCGCGAAATCGGCCAAGCAGGGATCGTTGCCGAAAAGATATTGGTGCACAGCGAGCCTGGTGTTCAAGTCGGCGATAAAGCGCTCTGCTGCTTGTCGATGATATAGGGGATCGACATCGACGTAGCGATTAGCATATTTATAGCGGTCTAAATGTTCCTTGAACTCACTATCGTTTACTTCGATTAGCGCGCGCATTTGCGCGATGCTTGCGAATGATGGGCTTAACCAGTGGTTCGGATCGTTGTGATCCAAAGCCCAGATCATCACATCTAGACTCTCGTCAATTACTTTCCCATCATCTAAAACAAGTACGGGCACGGAGCCTTTAGGCGAGTAGTTGAGCATAGAGATCGGTTTATCTCGCAGTACGACTTCTCTCAGTTCGCACTCAATGCCGGCGCTCCACAGCGCCAGTCGGGTACGCATTGCATACGGACAACGCCGAAAAGTATAGAGAACCGGGAAAGTCATTCCCGATTGAGATTCTTGCGCTTGCCGTCGGCCGGCTGAAAATGAGATTTGTTTCGCGCATTCGCTAGCTGCACTTGCTTTTGGCGTTCCGCGAAACCCGCTTTCTGTTCGTCGGTCGTGCGTGCGTGGCAATGCGGACACGCAACGCCTTCAATGAACAAGGAGTCTTGCTTGTCTTCCATCGCCAGCGCCGTTCCGCATCCACGGCACAGTTCAAATCGCCCGGGTGCAAGATTGTGGTCAACCGAAACCCGATCGTCGAACACGTAGCATTCGCCCGTCCACTGACTTTCTTCGACAGGGATCTCCTCAAGATATTTCAGGATCCCGCCTTCGAGCTGGTACACCTCTGAAAACCCCTGTTGCAAAAGGTATGCGCTCGCCTTCTCGCAGCGGATCCCGCCCGTGCAGAACATCGCGATCCGTGTGTCCGGGGATAGGTCCTCAGCCTGAGAGAGCCATTGCGGAAACTCGCCAAATGTTTCGATGCGCGGATCAATCGATCCTTGGAAAGTGCCGAGCTCCGTTTCGTAGATATTCCTGGTATCAATGACCACCACATCCGGTTCATTGACTAGCGCATTCCAGTCCGAAGGTTTTACATGGACGCCGGTTGCCTCGGCAGGCGCGATATCCGGCACACCCAAGGTGACGATCTCTTGTTTTAGACGAATTTTCAGTCGCAAAAATGGAATTTCTTCGACCCAGCTTTCTTTGTGCAAGAGATCGGCGAAACGACTGTCACTGCGCAAAAACGTTAGTACGCTACGCAGTCCGTCTTGCGATCCGCATAAAGTTCCGTTGATACCTTCCGGCGCCAGTAATAACGTGCCTCTGATATCTTCCTCGCTGCACTTTAACGTCAACTCTTGGCGTAGCGCCGCAATATCTACAAGCGGGATGAACTGATAAAAAGTTGCAACAAGGAAACGCGGCATGGCTTAGCAGCTCCTACAACGACCGTTCGTCTTTGCGCTTGTCATTCAGCTCGTCAAGCCAGGCCCGACCTTCATCGAAATCGACAAAAACTTGAAACTCACGATTGTCGTCTGGTTCTAGCGAGCGCACGGTCGAGAACATCCTCGATAGACCGAAGACCAAACCTTCCGACGCTATCACTGCAGTACGCGCCGGCGTCTCTGGGTTGTCGTACTGTCGCGAGTACTGCGCGACCTCGTGAAGCTGATCTGATGGCACGTCGACATCATCCACCAATCTCAAATCGATCAGTTCGTCGTAGCTGCGGAACGCCGGGTCCTGCCAAACCGGAGCAACATAAGCTAGCATCACGTCGACCGTCATGAGGCCTTTCCAGCGACTCTCAACGAGCCCTCGATGTTGGTCAATATTTACGCTAAACGACATTCGCCAATGATCGTCGCAAACGTTCGTGATTGTCTAG
>JBLFWZ010000271.1:0-6288 GCA_047611905.1 Gammaproteobacteria bacterium
CCGTTTAAAATATTTTGCATAGTTAAACTTCAGTTCGGGATGTGTGATATTCGACCAACATTCCTCGGCGGCCGTTGAACACGCGGGCCGCGCAAGCATTAGGTGAATCCAGTTCGTCTAGTCGGCCCTCGTGAGAAGCTCTTTCGCGACGACTTTGAGCGCCAAGGTTTCTTCCGCGCCTTCAAATATTGAGAGCACTCTTGCGTCGACGTAGTATCGACTAACCGGAGTTTCTTCGGAATAACCCATGCCGCCATGGATCTGTACCGCTTCGCGTGTCACTGACTCGGCCGCGCGGCAGGCATATAACTTAACTAGGCTGGCTTCAATTTGGCCATGGCCTTCATCCATGAGCTCTGCAACTCGCACGGTCATTTCGTGACAGGCGCGTAGATTCCAAGCCATTTGCGCGATTTTTGCCAAGCTCAGCTGGTATTCCGACAACGCTTTACCAAAGACCCGACGTGCTTGGGCGTATTGTAATGTCTGCTCGAAGGCCGCGCGCATTAAGCCGTTGGCGCGTGCCGCGGTCTGTAGACGTCCACCGGCAAAGGCCTTCATTGTTAGATAAAAACCTCGACCTTCGGCGTCGTCCCCTCCAATCAGGTTCTCGTTCGGCACAAACCAGTCATCGAAGAACAGGGTGAAGGAGTGCATGCCGCGATATCCGATTGTCGGGATCGCCGCGCCTTCCAGTTTGCCGCCGCTGGGTTGCGTAAAAGTGAATTCTTTCTCGTCCGTGGAAGGTTTTTCGACGATGAACAAGCTGAGGCCTTTGTGGCCAAGGCTCGGGTCGCTTCTTGTCCGCGCGAGAACCAGTAAGATCCCGGATTTGCCAGCGAAGGTGGACCACGTTTTACTACCATTGAGCAACCAGCCATTGTCGGTGCGAGTTGCTTTGAAGCGCATTGCGGCAACGTCTGAGCCTGCATCGGGTTCCGTCACCGCTATGGCACACAAAGGATCGCCAGCGGCGATACG
Organism: Gammaproteobacteria bacterium; assembly: GCA_047611905.1. Taxonomy (GTDB): domain Bacteria; phylum Pseudomonadota; class Gammaproteobacteria; genus UBA11873. The sequence goes on from JBLFWZ010000271.1 coordinate 982, forward strand.
CGGTAGCCATTTCGCTTTTTGTTCTTCGGTGCCGCCGTGGTAAATGGCTTTTCCCATGATTTCCGGTCGTGTGATTAGACTGCCGGCTGCGGCAAGCGAGGCACGCGATAGCTCTTGAGTTACAACGACCATCGCTAGATGGTCTTCGCCGCTATTGGGTGACGTGCCGCCAAAGCGTTCCGGGATCGATAAGCCAAAGCATCCCATTTCGCGCAGCGGTGTCAGAATTTCTTCCGGTACGGTTAAATCACTGCGGTGAATTTTTTCGGCCAAAGGGGCAACTACTTCATCGCTAAAGCGCGCGAAGCTCGCAGCGATGATCTCCTTGTCTTCATCGAGAAGTGAACGTCCAAATCCGGCCCGTGAAATCGCCTCGTGACCGGCCTCGGCGATGAGTTGCGGATCTAAATATTGACGCAAGAAATCATGCGCGACTGCGCTGGAGTAGACGCCGACCAGCGATTGCTCGTCGATGCCAACACTATATTTAATCTTTTCGAAACGCGACCGCGTTTTGCCTATCGCCTCTGCCGTACAGCAGCAGGCAAGAGAAATTTCGAAGCTCGAATCGGGTACTCCTTTCGCGCACCGTTCGGCATAACGAAGAATTGATTCGGCTGCGAAAATATCGGCGCTTAACATCGCAAGTTCGTAACTGACGATTTGCATAGAGTCTAGCCGCTCAGTCGAAGTGTCACCCCCGAGCGACTCCTTCACGCGCGACACCACGGAACGGAAAAGTACATCGATACTGGCGACAATGGCCCCGGCATTAGCAAGCGAGGTACGTTGTGAATCTAATTGATTTGCCGAATTGTTCAATACGAATATTCCCAAGCGATTATGTTGTGGACTCGACGGACCAAGGTTGTGGCGTAGTGCGCCAACGAACATCTGACCCTGTCCTATTAAGGCCAAACAACCGCCTCGGGTGGTGCTGGCAGCCCATTTCGGGCCGTTAGAAGCCGATGCGCGGTGTCGAAACAGGATCAAATGCCGCGATGCCGCCGCGCGCCGGGACGAACAACCCGGTGGATAACGGCAATCGTAATTGCGAGCCCGCCCCGTTGCGCGCTATGGCGGACACCTGCGCGGATTTTACGTGAGTTCGTGCTCGCAATAAACCAAGCATCGGTGGATTACGTCATGTTGTCTGATTTTCGTTCGAACTCTGTCACGACACTAGGGTTACTGCTCGGCGAGGGTTCCCGGTAAACTGTCGCCTTGTACGTAAAAACACTTTAAATCGGGGACCACGATGGCAAATATTCCGCAGGCTCATGATCTGCGCTTTCAAGTCATTCCGGGAATACCGCTAATTACTAGCGCAGATCCCTTAAGCGCCATTGTATGGAACGCTATCCATACGGCGGGAATAGAACTCTCGGACGGCGATATTCTGGTCGTCGCTCAAAAAATTGTTTCCAAAGCGGAAGGTCGTCTGATTCCACTGAATACGGTCGTCCCCTCGCAAGCCGCGAAGAATCTAGCCGTCGAGACGGACAAAGACCCGGCGTTATGCCAGTTAATTTTAGATGAATCGGCCGTCGTGATGCGCAAGAAGCCGGGTGTCTTGATCGTCCGCCATCGACTCGGTCACGTCGGCGCCAATGCAGGCATTGATCAATCGAACATCGAACACGAAGGCGGCGACAGCGCATTGCTATTACCGGTGGATCCGGATCAGTCCGCGCAAAACTTGCGCTCGGAAATCGGTGAGCTATCGGGTCGCAGAATTGGTGTGATCGTCTGCGACAGCATGAATCGACCGTGGCGTCTCGGTTCTATTGGCTGCGCTATCGGCTGTGCTGGGGTGCAAATTTTGGATGACCGCCGCGGCGGTGAAGATATGTATGGACGCGACCTCAAGGTGACGCTGGTGAATCGCGCCGATTCGTTGGCAGCTACGGCAACATTGATGATGGGCGAAACGACCGAACGCACGCCGGTTGTTCTGATCCATGGTTTACCGCCGGTTGATAGTGATGAGAAAACGGCCGACATGATGAGACCGCTTGAGGACGATTTATTCGCATGAACGGGGCAGCTGAAAAATACTTGGCTGTTTCCGGTGGCGTGGGCGGCGCAAAACTATGTCTTGGCCTCGCCACCATCTTGTCTCCGGATGACGTCACTTTTGTCGTAAACACGGCTGATGATTTCGAACATTTGGGCCTGCATATTTCACCGGACCTCGATACATTGACCTATACCTTGGCCGGACTCAGCAATCGCGAAATGGGTTGGGGACGTCAGGGTGAGACCTGGAATTTTATCGCAGCCTTGAAACAGTTCGGCGGCGAATCGTGGTTCAATCTAGGCGATAGCGACCTCGCCATTCACGTGATGCGCACACAGATGTTAAACAACGGTGCGACCCTGACCGAGACCACCGCGGCGTTAACCCGTAGTGTGGGGATTGAACACACGGTTTTGCCCATGAGTAATGACCCCGTGCGAACGATTGTGCACAGCGAAAACGGCGATTTGGCATTCCAGCACTACTTCGTGCGCGATCGCTGCGAACCCAACGTCAAGGGGTTTTCTTTTCAAGGAAGTGATAGCGCGACGATTTCTAACGAATTACGAGCTTGCCTCGAGGATCCGAATCTCTCGGGCGTCATAATCTGCCCATCGAATCCATACGTGAGTATCGATCCGTTATTCGCTGTCTCCGAGTTCGGCAATTGGTTAGAGTCGACGTCGGTGCCCGTTATCGCAATTTCACCGATCGTGGGCGGTGAGGCGATTAAAGGGCCGACAGCGAAAATGATGCGCGAACTATCGGTGCCGGCGAGCGCCGCAGCGGTTGCAAAGCACTATGTCGATAAAATCGACGGATTCGTAATTGATCAATGCGATGCCCAGTGGCGCGGGCAAGTTGCTGCCCTAGGCCTCGAGACTATCGTTGCTCAGACCGTCATGGTAACTTTAGACGACCGTATCGATCTGGCCCAATGCGCCATCGATTTTATACGCCGATTAAACAGCGGAAATTGATATCAGCAATGTGGGCCGTCGTACCGAGTAAGCAATTTGGCGCTGCCAAAAAGCGCCTTGCCGCGCTATTAAGCGAGGCCGAGAGAGTGGCGCTCGCAGAAGTGATGTTGCGCGATGTTTTGGCGGCGCTACACACCAGCGGCGCGGTTGAAGGAATTGTCGTCGTTTCGAAAGAACCGGCGGTCCAGCGGCTAGCGCAAGAGTACGCTGCGCACTACCTACCCGAAACGGACAGCGATTTGTCTCTGGCGGTCGTGCAGGGCGGAGCTTTTGTAAAGGAACGTGGTGCAGATACGATGTTAATGGTGCCAGGTGACGTACCGTTACTGTGTGCTACCGACATCCAAGAGCTTGTTGGACACCATCTGCCCGGTCGAACCTTAACCTTGGTATCGGACCGTGAAGGGACGGGCACCAACGGTTTAGTTGTTTCGCCGATCGATCTCATCGAATTTTCGTACGGCATTAACAGTTTCAGCGCACATCGAGACGCGGGAAATGCCGCAAACGCACAAGTGCTTTCTATAGAACTGGAAGGTCTATCCTTAGATATCGACACGCCTGAGGACGTTCGCACGCTCATGGCATACGACCGCGCATCTGCTACGTTCGATTATCTAGACGAAATCAATGTGGTATCGCGGCTGCCGCACCGGCATAATGTCCGGTACTCTGTATTTGCCTGAGGTTTAACTCCCTGATGTCTAAGCTAGAAGCGATCCTAGATCGCGCTATGAGCGGTGCTGATCCTTCGGCCAACGAGGCGCAAACGCTCGCAGATGTATCAGACACGGCGTTACTCCTGCCGACTGCCGCGGCGCTACGCGATCGCGGTTTTAACAATATCGTTACCTATTCGAAGAAAGTATTCATTCCGCTGACACATCTATGCCGTGATGTGTGTCATTACTGCACCTTCGCCCAAGCGCCGAAGAAGCTGGCGGCGCCGTATTTAACGTTGGATCAGGTACTGGAAACGACCCGCGCAGCTGCGAAGTTGGGCTGCAAAGAAGCGTTGTTTACGTTGGGAGAGAAACCAGAATTACGCTACAAAGCGGCGCGTGAAGCTCTTGCCTCCATGGGTTACGCGTCGACCACAGACTACCTACACGATGTGGCATTGGCCGTATTCGAAGAAACGGGAATGCTGCCTCATCTCAATCCGGGTACTTTGAGCGAAACCGAACTCGAGCGCCTGCGCGGCGTGTCGGCAAGTATGGGGATCATGCTTGAATCTGCCGCACAACGTCTCACGCAAAAAGGCATGCCGCATTATGGCTCCCCGGACAAAGACCCGGTGCTGCGCTTACAGACCTTAGCCGATGCAGGCCGGGCGAAAATCCCCTTTACGACCGGGATCCTCATTGGCATCGGCGAAACCCGGCTGGAGCGCATCGAGTCGTTGCTGGCAATTCGGCAAGTCCATGCCGAGCATGGGCACATCCAGGAGATCATAATCCAGAATTTCCGCGCCAAGCCGGGAACGAAAATGGTTAATGCGCCGGAACCAGATTTAAACGAAATGATCTGGACGTTGGCGATAGCGAGAATCTTATTCGGCGAGTCGATGAGCATCCAGGCACCGCCGAATCTGAGCCCAGGGGTGTTGCCGCAGCTAATCGGAGCGGGGATTAACGATTGGGGTGGCGTGTCACCGGTTACTCCCGATTTCGTTAACCCGGAAGCACCATGGCCCGAACTAGATTTACTCGCTGCCCACACCGCTGAGGCCGGCAAATACCTCCACGAGCGACTGACAATCTATCCCGAATACGCGTTGAACGGGTCGCAATGGTTAGACCCAAAATTCCAAACGCCAGTATTGCAATCAATCGATGCGAGCGGCCTGCCGAGAGTTGACGAATGGAGCCCGGGAGACACGCAACCACCGCCTGCAGACATTCTGGCGATGATCGGCAATGTGCCGACGACCGTATCAAGCGACGTCGATTCAATCATCGCGAGCGCTCGCGCGGGTAACGATCTTGAAATCGCGCAAATCGAACGGTTATTTAATGCTCGCGGCGACGATTTTTCGGCTGTATGTCAGGCCGCCGATTTACTGCGACAAGACGTCAATAAAGATACGGTTACTTATGTCGTCAACCGCAATATCAATTACACCAACATCTGTACTTACCGATGCAAGTTCTGCGCCTTTGCGAAGGGCAGAAAAAATACCGCGGCGAGTGATGCCCCTTACCTCAAGAGCCCGGCTGAAGTCGGTCAATTGGCTGTCGAAGCCTGGCAACGCGGTGCGACGGAGGTTTGCCTGCAAGGCGGCATTCACCCGAGCTTCACCGGACA
>JBLFWZ010000272.1:0-6285 GCA_047611905.1 Gammaproteobacteria bacterium
CCGCCGACGAACTACAAAAGGCACGCCGTAAACTCTTCAATACCATTCATGGACAGTCGCTGAAAACCGCATAACAGGATCTTCAAACTACCGCTCTCCAGACTCATTTATGGATTGGAATATACTCGCCCGCAGTGAACCCGGTTGCAGCTACGGGTGTTCGAAAAGTTTAATGACCCGAACCACCCCGGCGGTTGACGCAGCGAGATTCGCCGCGACGTCCGCAGAATCCCGATCGATGATCCCCATTAAGAATACGACCCCGGCTTCCGTGACGACTTTTACATTCTTGCCAGGCAACGACCTAACCGAAAACATTTTGGTCTTGATCTTGGTCGTAATTAGGGAATCAGCCGATTGGGCGGCAATCATGGTTGGAATTGCGACCACGATTTCGTTATGGATCGATCGAACATTTGCGACCTGCCCACAGTAATTCTCTGCTTTGGCGATCAGTTCGGGTTTGGGACACTCGCCGCTCAACAGCACTCGTCGATTATAACTCGCGACATTAATGTCGCCAGGACTGGGACAGATCTTGGTCAGCTCCAAATATATCGCTCACCTTACTTTCTATCCTTTCATCATCGATAACCGTCCCGGTGGTTCGCGGATCGTTGGTAATCGCGGCCGTCGTCGCGGTAATCGGGGTAATTGGCGCACACGCGGTTAGAGTCAATAACGCGGTAATAAAGATTACGACGCACGCGCCACGTCGGCAAATTGTTGTCATGTAGTAATCCCTTTGTAAGTCAATCAGTCCTGATTATTGATTGACACGCGAACGACCAATTCGTTCGCAAGCATTCAGTCCATAAGCGCAATTGTGATTTCGACCAACGTATGGCGAGTCTGCAACTTAATGCATCGAGTCTACTATGTACTGCTCGCAATAAGCGCCCAAGACCTATGGCTCAAAAGAACGGTTCAGCAGTTGCGCCTGCGCCGTCTCTCATGGAGTACTGAGACGGTCTACATCTGAGACGAATAGTTTGACTTAGTTGACGTGGACCTCGACCGCATTAGTATGATCAACAACTGGCGCCACGCTTTTACGGCTAGGGCAGAGCAGCACGCAGTGGCGTCATAGTTCACCGGACTACGGGCCGAGAATTCTCGGCGTGCTTGCCTAAATAGAAGCAAACTACCTAGAAAGCTTCGATCTACATAAGTTGGCGATAAACGGTAATTTCTATGTCGCAAACAACGACCCTGATCGCTTGTCCTACCTGCGATTTACTTCAACACGCGCGGGTCTTAAACGCGCGCGAGCGTGCTAACTGCCCACGCTGCGGCCAACTGTTGCGAAAAGGATCTGGGGATTCATTGCAAGCAAATCTGGCCTTGGCGATCACCGTGATGATCCTACTCGCGATAGCTAATTTGTTTCCCATTATGTCCCTCGAAATAGAAGGACAGCACCGAGCAACGACCGTCATAGAAGGCGTCGTTGCGTTATGGAATGGCGCGCGAATCGAAACCGCAATATTGGTTCTGGCCGTAACGATCGTCATTCCGTTGCTGAGAGCATTAGCCGTTGTGGCCGTCACAATTCCCCTCATGCTCAACCGGTCACCCGCGCGCTTCGCGAGACTTCTGCGTTTCGTGACAAATATGACCCCATGGGGGATGACCGAAGTCTACCTTCTCGGTGCCTTGGTCGCGTTTATTAAGCTCGGCGATTTAGCGAACGTCGAACCTGGGCCAGCACTATTTGCGTTTGGCTGCTTAAGTGTGATTTCAGCTTTGAGTACGAGTCATCTCGATACCGCAGCTATTTGGTCCAGCCGATAGCCGCCATGCACATGGTGACCGGAACTAGCGCGGCTCAACAAGGTTTAGCCGCATGCCCACACTGTCAACTGGTCGTGCGAATGGTGGGCAATAACGTGTCCGCCGCGTTCGCCATCTGTCCACGTTGTGCCGCAGTAGTACATTTCCGCAAACCGCACAGCTTGCAGCGAACTTGGGCACTGCTTGTTTGCGCCGCGATCTGCTATATACCCGCAAATTTATTGCCGATCTTAACCGTCATTCAATTCGGATCCGGCGAACCCGACACTATCCTCAGCGGCGTGCAGCACTTGTTTGCCGAGGGGCAATGGCCGATCGCCATACTTGTTTTTGTCGCTAGCGTGTTTGTCCCTTTGGCAAAAATCGGCGTTCTTGGAGTCTTGATGATTTCCGTGCATGCTCATTGGCATTGGCGACCGCGGCAAAGAGCGTTGCTCTATCACCTTGTGGACGCTCTCGGGCGCTGGTCAATGATCGATATTTTTATGATTTCTATTCTTGTTGCGCTCGTTCAGATCGGCGCGCTTGCGACCGTCGAGGCCGGTTTGGGCGCAGCATTTTTCGCCGCTATGGTGTTTTGCACCATGCTTGCTGCGATGTCCTTTGACCCACGATTATTATGGGACAATGCCCGTTAAGCTCCCAACTCGAATAAACGTAAGCGGCACACTTTAATGGCGATTGGTTACGATGTTCCACAAGCAGATATCGTCGAGAGCCGTCGCTTGTCGATCGTGTGGCTATTGCCGATTGTCGCGGCGCTCGCTGGCGGATGGTTGCTGTACGACACATTAGAAAAGCGCGGGCCGCTGATCACAATCGCATTCCTACGCGGCGATGGGATTGAAGCAGATAAAACGGTCCTACGTTACAAGGCGGTACACGTCGGCCGGGTAACAACCGTGCGTATTGCTGACGACTTACGCCACGTTATTGCAAGCGCGCGAATTGAGCGAAGCTTCGCTGCACAGCTCAAAGAGGGCACCCGCTTTTGGGTAGTGCGACCGAGAGTGGGAGCGTCCGGCGTTTCCGGTTTAGGCACTTTGGTATCTGGCGCCTACATCGAAATCGATCCGGGTCCAGGCGATGCGCAAATTAATTTCGTTGGTCTGGAAATCCCGCCGATCGTCGCCGCCGACGTACCAGGGAATTCCTACGTGCTTGAATCGGAAATATTAGGATCGATCCAGGCGGGCTCGCCAGTTTCCTTTCGGGACATTCCGGTGGGTGAGGTTTTGGGCTACGAATTGGCCGACGACGGTAGCCGGGTTGCCATTCACATATTCGTCCGCGAACCGTATACCTTGTTGGTCAGGAGTTCTACCCAGTTCTCTAATGCGAGTGGCATAAACGTCTCGGTAAATGCGGACGGCCTCGATCTGCGTACCGGATCGTTACAAACTTTGTTAGTTGGCGGCATCACGTTTGATTTGCCGTTAGCCAACAAAGCCGCACCCTCTCCGGCCGGTACGAAATTTTGGTTATTCGACAGCCCGGATAAAATCGGTGAGGCGCGCCCGTCAGCGCACGAACCCTACCTGTTGTACTTCGAAGATTCAGTGCGCGGCCTAAACGTCGGCGCACCTGTCGAATTCAAAGGCATTAAGCTCGGGTCGGTCACCAATATTGATTTGGAAGTCGATCCGAACTCATCCGACATCCGCATTCCGGTAAAAATCCAATTACAACCGCAACGCCTGGTCTCCACATCAACCACGCCGGCTCGGGGATCGGATGAGATAGTCGAATCACTGATCGCGCAAGGGTTTCGTGCGCGCTTGCAAACAGGCAGCTTACTAACCGGGCAAATGTTTGTAGAACTAGGATTCTATCCGGACACATCAGCCGTCCAAGTTAGTAACTCCAAAGGACTGACCGTTATTCCAACAATCCCATCTGAGTTTGTGGAAATTAAAGATAGCGCCAGGGAAGTACTCGATAAGTTGCGCAAACTGCCGGTCGAAGAAATTGGCGAACATACTCTCGCAGCGATTAACGATTTCGAAACATTAGTAAATTCGCCTCAGATCAGCAAATTTCTTATTTCCGCAAACGCTTCATTCGAATCGATAAAATCACTCACGGACGAAGTCAGCGCGCAACTAGTGCCACTAGCGAGCCAGCTAACCGAAACTTTAGCTAGTGTTGACGGAAATTCCGCTCTCCAATCGCAACTGAGTTTAACCTTGAAACAGGTAGACAATGCGGCGCGCGCCCTACGCGTGCTCGCAGAGAGTATTGAGCGGAACCCTAACGCTGTGATTTGGGGAAAGAAGAAATCCAAACCTCCATCGGTCGAGCGGCGTTAGCATGGGCAGGTTCCGGAACCTAGCGTTCGTATTAATCCTTGCCGGGTGTACGTCAACACCAACCGACATCCGATATTACTTGCTGACTTCGTCTCTTGCGAATGTAACCAAACAAGACGGACTCGCCGGCACCGTCAAAATAGCAATCGGCCCAGTCATCGTTGCTGATTATCTCGATCAACCGCTCCTTGTCACTGTAAACGACGGTGGATCGCTGAACTTGAGCGAGAACGATCGGTGGGCGTCTCCGCTAAATCATGGCATCCAATCATTATTGATTTCAAGATTGGCAGATAAGTTTTCCGGCGCACGCGTTGCGGCTTTTCCAGCGTCCCCGGGCTTTATGCACAATTACCGAGTAGCAGTCGAAATACTTCGCCTCGATGGCAGACCGGGGGAGTTAGTGACGTTACATGCGCGTTTTCGAGTAATCGACAGCGCGAGCGCGATGGACCTTCATGGACAGGAAGTGCAACTTGAAACGCCATTTGTAGGCGCACAAATTTCAGATCTCGTTGCGGCCGAGAACGTCGCAATTCTCGCCGTGGCAGACGCTATCGCAAGTTACTTCGAATCGCGCGCGCCTGGTCCCGAATAATGCATTCGCCGTTCCAGATCGCACGCGCAGCTTCACCGGCCACTAACTAATACGCACCGGACCAAATAATACTTGTCGATGGCAGCGAACAAGGTGGGTTAAGCAATGACTATTTGCATTCAGAATCTGTGTCTATGCTAAATCGAGGCAACACTTATCGAAGCAAGCTTGCGTTGCCGTTACAGCGCAAGTCGAGGACCGATGATGCCGCGACGTAACCGAGTCGACCCGTTCGGTGATTTATTTGCCGACCGAGGACGAGGATTGTTCACCGGCAACCGCGGCTGTGTCGTTGATGATAACGAACAGGTCGTGCGCCATCACGGTTCGTCTTTGTGGATAACATGTAAAACAGAGTTCCGCGATTGGCGTTGGCCACTCGCGCGACCGAGGCGCTGGACACCATTATTCTTCTTGGATGAAGCCGTTGCGCTCGCGGCCGGGCACCGTCCGTGCGCAGTTTGTCGGCGCGCCGAATACCGTTCTTACCGTGACGCTGTAACACGGCAACTTGGCGTGTCGCGTCCCTTGCTCGCGAAGGATCTTAATGTCCGTCTAGCAGCTGAACGCCTAAGTCGAGGACGCGGGATGATCCGTGCGCACGATCGAATTTTGTGGCGCGCCTCGATCACTAATCTACCAACCGGTACGGTAATCGTCGAGGACGAAGGCACGGCACGGTTGGTCTATAAAGATTTGCTATTGCAATTTAACTTTGCGGGTTGGAACACGCCCCGGCCACGCCCTGCCCACGGGCTTGCTAGCGTATTGACTCCACCAACCTCGGTAGCGGCGTTGCGTCAAGGATATTCAGCAACCCTGCATCCCAGCGTACTCGAGTATTAAGGGCCACCAATGGCACCAATGGGGGCACCAATGGCACCAATGGGGTCAGACTCGATTGAAAAACCATGTCGGTGTAATCCCTGGAATCAATCAATCGGGCGAAGCAATCGAGTCTGACCCCATTGATCCTTCCTCAATCGGGCGAAGCAATCGAGTCTGACCCCATTGATCCTTCCAGGGTTCAGACGTTGCGGAACTTAGGCATCACTTCCTTGGCGAACAACTCCATTGAACGCGCGGCTTTGGTCGGGTCAATGCCCGGAAACTGCGAGTTCATAATGAAATCCGTACAGCGGAATTCGCTCACGAACTTCTCCATCTTCGCGGTCACTTGTGCCGGCGTGCCGACCATAAAATGCTCGGCTAATACCGAATGACGCATATCTGAAGGTTTCGTGATCGGCATCGGCGCATCGTCGCCCTCTGCGTCATTCGCTTCGGCCAAGATGTCCGCATAAAACTCGAGCATGTGCCATAGGTGATCCTCGCATTCGTCCCATGCTTGGTCTTCGCTCTGAGCGCAGTAGACCATGCGTAACTGTGCGATATTAAAAGCGTCGGGGTCGCGCCCACTTTTCGCCAATGTCTCCAAGTAGAGCGGTGCCGGATCGGGTCCGAGTGTCGCCATTAAGTGGTAACCCATTTCCGCGGCGCGGGTGATGGCCTTCGGTCCACGTGCACCGATCCAGATCGGTGGATGCGGTTGCTGTACCGGTTTCGGGGACAAGCGCGCCTCTT
>JBLFWZ010000273.1:0-6237 GCA_047611905.1 Gammaproteobacteria bacterium
TCTATCGGGTATTAAAAACATGGAAGGACTTCCCGACGCGCTGTTTGTGGTTGACGTCGGCCATGAAAAAATTGCGGTTGCGGAAGCCGTTAAATTGAACATTCCGGTAATCGCTGTCGTTGACACCAATAATTCTCCGGATGGTTGTGACTACGTCATCCCCGGCAATGATGATGCGATACGATCGATTAATTTATACGCTGGTGGCGTCGCGGATGCAGTGCTCGATGCTCGCTTAACCGTTTCGGTAGCGGCGACCGGGTCGCAAGACGATTTCGTTGAACTCGACACGAGTGCTGAGACACCCGAAGTTGTTGAGACAGCTCCAGTCGCTGAGACAGCCGCAGTTGTTGAGACAGCTCCAGTCGTTGAGACGGCGACCGAGGAGCCCGCTCCAACGGCAGCCGAAGTGCCTGCAGCACCTACAACGGCCGAGAAATAAGTGCTAGATAATTCTTGGAGCGAACGGTAGGTCAGCACCGGGAGCTGAATAGAAATTTCGCGATCACGCAGTGCCGTGATCGCGAAATGCGACATGAAATTGGGACATAAGGAACAACACACAATGCAAGTGACCGCCGCAATGGTGAAAGAGCTGCGCGAACGTTCAGGCGCGGCGATGATGGACTGCAAGAAAGCGCTCGTCGAAACAGACGGAGATATTGAGGCCGCCCTGGATGTGATGCGCAAATCGGGCGCAGCAAAGGCGGCAAAGAAAGCGGGCCGGATCGCGGCTGACGGGGCCGTCGTCATCAAGGTGGACGGAGACCGCGCGGTGATAGTGGAAATTAATAGTGAGACGGACTTCGTCGCGAAAGACGAAAACTTTGTCTCATTCGCGGGAAATGTTGCCGCCACGATTCTTGGCTGCGAGGCGGCGAGTCCCGACGAGCTCGAGAGTCAAGCGCTTGCGAACAGCTCAGGGTCCGTCGAATCGGAATGCTTGCAATTGTCTGCAAAAGTTGGAGAGAAGATTTCAATCAGACGCTTCGAGCGACTTCAGAGCAGCAGTGTCTTGGTGGATTATCTGCATGGTAACCGCATCGGGGTGCTAGTCGAATTAGAAGGCGGCGATCGCGCGCTCGGCAGAGACGTCGCTATGCATATTGCCGCGAGTAGCCCGGTGTGTGTTAGCGACGAGCAGGTGCCTGCTGAACTCATCAGCAAAGAAAAGGAAATCCAAATTGCTCAGGCGCAACAGAGCGGAAAGTCGCCAGAGATTGCCGAGAAAATGGTTGCCGGACGAATTCGAAAATTCATCGGGGAAATAACACTAACAGGACAAGCGTTCGTGAAAGATCCCGACAAAACCGTGGGAAAATTACTTAAGGACAACAACGCGGTGGTAAAGAGCTTTATCCGTTACGAGGTCGGCGCAGGGATTGAGAAAAAGGAAGATAATTTTGCCGAGGAGGTAATGGCCCAAGCACGAAGCGCCGACGGCGCAGGTTCGTGACGTTAGATCCAGACCGCGAAATGCCCCGTAGAGTCCTCATTAAACTCAGCGGCGAAGCCTTGATGGGCAACGAGCAATATGGCGTTGACCCTACAGTCTTAAACAGAATCGCGCTCGAGATGAAGGAGCTTGTGGACGCGTCAGTGCAAGTTTCTATCGTCGTCGGCGGCGGCAATATCTTCCGTGGCGCAGGACTGGCCGCGAAAGGGATGGACCGTGTTTCAGCGGATCAAATGGGTATGTTGGCGACGGTAATAAACGCGTTGGCCATTCAAGATGGTCTTGAAAGAGTTGGACTGCATGCGCGGGTCATGTCCGCCATAAAAATCTATGAGGTTTGCGAGGATTACATTCGCCGTCGAGCGATTAGACATCTCGAGAAAAACCGCGTTGTAATATTAGCGGCGGGAACTGGCAACCCATTCTTCACCACCGATTCAGCGGCTAGCCTGAGGGCAATTGAGATCGGCGCGGACTTGATGATCAAAGCGACGAAAGTCGACGGCGTTTATTCTGCCGATCCAGAGAAGGTAGCAGACGCTGTTCGCTACGATGAGCTCGACTACGACGATGTACTGAGTGGGAAGCTAGACGTGATGGACGCTACAGCGATCGTTCTATGTCGGGACAACGAAATGCCACTTAGGGTTGTCAACATGAATATCCCAGGCTCATTCGTCCGGGCGGCCTTGGGTGAATCGGAAGGCACTTTAGTAACGAACCGAGGAATGCGTTAATGACGAAAGAAATTATCGCCGATGCAGCGACGCGGATGGATAAGAGCATTGAGTCGTTCCGTATTGATCTAACGAAAATTCGCACTGGTCGTGCTCATCCGAGTTTACTTGACCACGTAACCGTCGATTACTACGGCACGCCAACGCCGCTCACCCAAGCGGCGAACGTGATGGTCGACGATGCGCGTACCTTATCCGTCACGGCATGGGACAAGTCGATGGTCCCGCTAATTGAGAAGGCGATTTTAGAATCTAACCTAGGTCTTAATCCGGCCACCTCGGGTACCGTGATGCGTATACCGTTGCCGCCGCTGTCCGAGGAGCGACGTCGCGATTTAATTAAGATAACGAAGTCTGAGGCAGAGGGTTGTCGAGTAGCGATTCGCAATATTCGTCGGGATGCGATTCAGAACCTAAAGAACAAAGCAAAGAATAAAGAAATAGCCCAAGACGAAGAGCATAAGGCTGAAGAGGAAGTTCAAAAGCGTACCGACTCACATATCAAAAAAATCGATGAACTTCTGGCTGCCAAAGAGCGCGAGATGTTAGAAATCTAGATAAGCCATGGCAGAACAACCGCCGTCTACTTTGCCGCACCACGTCGCCATAATTATGGACGGCAATGGGCGCTGGGCGAATCGCCGCCAACTGCCCAGAGTCGCCGGACATCGGGCTGGGGTTGAAAACGTCCGAGTAATTGTCGAACGCTGTGCCGAACTCAGCATCCGCGTTCTAACCGTATTCGCATTCAGTAGCGAAAACTGGCGGCGTCCGCCGACCGAAGTCCGACTTCTCTTGGAGCTGTTCTCTGGCGCTCTCGAACAAGAAGTGGGAAAGCTTAATCAAAACGGTATCCGTCTGCTTGTGATCGGCGATCGCACAAAATTTCCGAACAAACTGAGACGAAAAATCGATCAGGTAGAGGAGCTAACCGGTGGCAATGAAGGGTTAACCTTAGTCATTGCAGCGAATTATGGTGGACGATGGGACGTCGCCCAAGCGACTCGGCGTATTGCGCAGGCAGTTGCGTCGGCCGAGCTGTCGCCGCATGAAATTACTGAGGAACTGATCACCGAGTACCTGTGCCTACCGAGCCTGCCGGACCCAGATCTGTTCATTCGCTCGGGTGGAGAACAGCGGATCAGTAACTATCTTTTGTGGCAGTTAGCCTACACGGAACTATATTTCACCGATTGCCTATGGCCGGATTTCGATCAAGCAGAATTCGACCGTGCGCTCGCAAGTTACGCGGCTCGACAGCGCCGTTTCGGCATGACCGGTGACCAAGTGGAGCGGGCTAAGTTGCCCACTTCGTCAACTGGTTGACAGAATCTCTGTGTTCCAAGTTGGGTCTTACTTTAATTCTTCTGTAACCCGTTGTCGTAATCGCGAGCTGCTGCAAGTTAGCTATAATTTTCAATCAGTCGGACCCCAGCTTTGATCACCCGGATCGTTACCGCGGGAATATTAGCGTTTCTTGTCGTAGGCGGTTTATTTTATCTGCCTGTTGCTGCCAACTTAGCATTACTCGGTTCGTTTCTCGCCGTGGCCGCTTGGGAATGGTCAGCGTTGGTTGGTTGGTCAAGTGTCGTCGCGCGCGTGGGCTACACGGCACTTGTGATCGCACTGTCCGTCTGCGTTTGGCAGTGGAACGAAACCGCGCAAGTGTTTTCTCTTATTTATAGTGGCGCAGTCATATGGTGGTGTCTGTGCACTGTTCTTGTGATCCTTGCGCAACGACGTAAGCTGGGCGGTCTAATTCGCATTGCGAGCAACGCGACAGCCGGGATCATTGTCTTGTTATCGGCGTGGTCCGCCATTGTGTGGTTATTGTCTAACAATCGGACGCTGCTATTCGCCGTCTTTATGCTTGTCTGGGTGGCAGATGGGGCAGCTTTCTTTGTCGGGAGACGCTGGGGGAGACGCCGCTTGGCAGCGAACGTTAGTCCCGGAAAATCGTGGGAAGGTGTATTTGGCGCGGTTGGCTTCGGCACGCTAGGTGGCGTACTGATTAGTTACGCGATTCCGCTGTCCGATAAAGCCAGAGTCGCGTTTGTAGTGGTTTGCATTGGCACTATTTGTTTCTCGATTGTCGGAGACTTATTTGAAAGCATGTTGAAACGAAACATCGGAATTAAAGACAGTGGTCAGATCCTACCAGGGCATGGTGGTGTTTTGGATCGAATTGATGGTTTAGTCGCGGCAGCGCCGGTTTTTGTCGCGGGACTACATTCATGGGTACGGCATCTATGATCGGAATAACGATACTCGGTTCGACCGGGACGATCGGGGTCAATACGCTGGATGTGGTCGCTCAGCATCGAGAGAAGTTTGAGATCATCGCGCTGACAGCGAATCGCAGCGTCGATGCGCTTTACGCTCAGTGCGTCGAATGGCAGCCGAAGTTCGCGGTGATGGTGGAACATGATTGTGCTGAGCAGCTCTCGAAGTTGCTAGCAGTTGCTGGCTCCCAGACTATTGTGCTTAGCGGCGTAGCGGGGCTGGAGCGAGTTTCCTGTCTGGCAGAGACTGATTCAGTCATGGCGGGTATTGTCGGTGCGGCCGGGCTGCTTCCCAGCATCGCAGCGGCGCGCGCCGGAAAGAGAGTGATGCTGGCGAATAAGGAAGCCTTGGTAATGTCGGGCAAATTATTCATGGATGCGGTGGAAGCAAATGGCGCCGAGTTGCTACCTATCGACAGCGAGCACAACGCGATATTTCAATGCATGCCTGCGAAATTCGAAACCGGACTTAGTCGAGTTGGCGTTCGGAAAATCCTTTTAACGGCATCCGGGGGACCATTCAGATCGCGCGCAATTAGCGAATTGCACAAGGTGACCCCGAACGAAGCCTGCGCGCACCCGAACTGGGTGATGGGGCGAAAGATATCGGTCGATTCCGCTACGATGATGAACAAAGGTCTGGAGATCATCGAAGCTTGTTGGTTGTTCTATACCACGCAAGATAAAATCACCGTTGTGATTCATCCGCAGAGCATCATCCACTCGATGGTTGAATATGTGGACGGGTCAGTCCTAGCGCAACTTGGTAATCCGGACATGCGCACGCCAATCGCCTACGCGCTTGGATGGCCGGAGCGTTTTGAATCTGGAGTTGAACCCTTGGACTTATTTAGCGTCCAACATTTGGATTTCGAACCCCCAGACATAGACCGATTTCCCTGCTTGCGTTTAGCGCGCGAGGCGATGACGGCCGGCGGAACCGCAACTGCAATTTTAAATGCCGCGAATGAGCAGGCCGTCTCGGCGTTTTTAGACGAACAGGTGCCGTTCACAATGATTCCAGAATTAATTGAAAAAGCGCTTGAAAATATCACTGGGCGTCCGGCCGATACGCTCGATATCGTGTTGGAGGACGATCTCAAAGCGCGCGCCTTTGTTCTTGAAACGCTCCGTGAAGGCGGATTCTGATGGCGTTTCTGCAAACGATCATTTCTTTCATCGTTGCGCTCGGGATATTAGTCACAATTCACGAATACGGCCACTATTGGGTGGCTCGAAAAGTAGGTGTGAAAATCCTGCGCTTCTCGGTTGGGTTTGGAAAACCATTGTGGTCGACAACGAGAGGCAGCGACGAAACTGAATTTGTCATCGCAGCGATACCGCTCGGTGGCTACGTCAAAATGCTCGACGATCGTGAAGGCGAAGTGCCTGCGGAGCTTCGGCATCGATCGTTCAACGCACAATCGCTCAATGCCAGGATCGCCATCGTACTGGCGGGCCCTGTTGCGAACCTTTTATTCGCGGTGTTCGTGTACTGGGCAATGTATATGGTCGGAGTATCTGGACCGCGCCCAATCGTCGGAGAAATTCTCGAGAATTCGATTGCGTCACGCGCAGGATTGAGAGCTGGCGAAGAGATTAAAGGTGTCAACGGCGATGTGGCGCCAACATGGGATAACGTCTTTAGGTCATCAATTACCGCGATCCTCGACGCTGGATCAATTTCGCTACAGGTCAATGATAAGGACGGGCTGCAGCGAGATGTGGTGCTCAACCTCGAGTCGATATCCGTCAATGATTT
>JBLFWZ010000274.1:0-6189 GCA_047611905.1 Gammaproteobacteria bacterium
AATCAATGGCGATTCGGTCCCAACCCACGCATTAGCAAAACTCACGACAGGCTCCGTTGTGGAAATAAGTGCGCCGGACGATCTACGTTTTATCCTACTTGCAGGCAATCCCATCGGCGAGCCCATTGTTCAATATGGCCCGTTCGTAATGACATCGAGAGAAGACATTGAACAAGCATTCGTTGACTATCGCGACGGCACTTTAGTGCGCAAACGCGCACAATGGATCAGCGATTAGCTTGTCAACAGGCGCACTTCACGCTGCGGAAACGGAATTGTCACGTTAGCCTCGCGTAGCGACTTAAGCACGCCGCGATTGACCGCGTAACGTACTTCGAAAAAAGAGCGCGTCGGGATCCAACACCGATAAGCGATCAATATCGACGAATCTCCGAATGCCTCTATGCCCACCTGCGGCACAGGCTCGATTGCAACGGCGGGATAATCGCGAATGACTTGCTTGATCAACTCAATCGCGATATCCGGATCCTCGCTATAAGAAATGCCGATACTCCCTTCCACAACCCGGTTGGCATAAGAATTACGATGAATTTCTCCGACGACGTGTTTATTCGGAATGACAATGTCTTCGCCGTCTTCGGCAACTAATTGCGTCGTTGCGAGCGTTATTTCCTTAACCATTCCGGAACAGCCTTGAACAGAGATTGTGTCTCCAACCTTAAACATGCGTGTCAGGATGATCACAAAACCCGCACCGTAATTCGACACTGGACCCTGAATAGCGAAACTCACGCCGACGGCGAGACCACCGAGAGCAGCAATAAACGGCGTGATACTGATACCCAGTTTGCCGACCGCAATCATTACAAATAATACGATAACAACCAGGCGCACCGTGCTGGCTATAAAATGCCGCAACGTCACATCGACATTGCGTCGTTCCTGTACGCGCAGTAAAACGCGCGACACCCAACCGCCGATCACGAATCCGGCAATCAATATAATGACCGCACCAACTAGCTGGAACGAATAAGTAACGACAAAGTTGATAACGACATCGTACGCTTGTTGCGCAAACTCAAGTTCTTTTTCCACGACGCACTCCGAAAATTAAGGAACAACACCACTCTAACCTGCGGGCAAGCAAAATCGAATGACGACAAGTGCATTAAGTCAGTGAACGTGGATCGCACAACGATTAGAATGTCGTACCCGAAGTAGCACTGGCTTGTAGTAATTAGACGTATCGCACAATGGCGCTATCAGATTCAGAAAAAATTGATTTTATTGGCATCGCACCAGATGGTTTCTGCGTACTAACCGTTGCCGACGATTTGAACTGGGACGATCCCGAAAATCACGTTGAGCAGTTGAAAGCGAAACTCAATACCTACGTGCACTTCATTCGATCGGGCGAGATTGAAAAATCGTACCCAGCCGGTGACGGCAGCGATCGCAAGATTCTCGTCGCCCTGCGCGCCCATCCTCCGCAATCTGGGCTCGAGTTTCTTACTGAAGCAAAAGAGAAAATTACCGCGCTCGGAATTGAGTTCAGCTGGCAAGTTTTTCACGCTGGATAGTCAACAACTGCCGCAATGCGGGTGACCGGCGCGCTAAACCGCTGAGCAAATCACTCCTCGCCGAGTTAACCCAGCTCTTGCAAGCGGCCTATGCGCAGGGCGGATTTTCTCAGGCGGTGCTCGTTAGGCCGGGAACCCGGCCGACGTTTTCCGGTCTACTTAAGCGCAAGGGCGTGTTTACAAGGAGTTCATCGGGCGCGCCGAACGGGAGTCACCTAGCCATCGTATGTTGGAGCACGAATTATGTTTCGAAAGCCTATCGTCACTATCTCAATCGTAGTGTCTGTACTCGCTACCCATGCGTTAGCATCGGATGAAATAAATTGGCACGACTGGCAACCATCAGCCTTTGAAGCGGCTCGTACGCACAACAAACTCATCATGGTAAATGTCGGCCACGAGGGCTGTACGGCGTGTCGATATATGGAGAACAATACATTTACTGATGCTGCCGTCATCGGGACATTGAATAAGCACTTCATTAGCATTCAAGTCGATAGCGAGGCGCGCCCCGATATCGGAGAGCGTTATTCCGACTGGGCGTGGCCGGCGACGGCCTTTATGCGCCCGGACGGTACTCAGGTCACCGCGCTACGCGGCAGCCGCAGTCCGGCGAACTTCTTACCCGTACTCG
Source organism: Gammaproteobacteria bacterium (assembly GCA_047611905.1). Taxonomy (GTDB): domain Bacteria; phylum Pseudomonadota; class Gammaproteobacteria; genus UBA11873. Next base: position 2,176 of record JBLFWZ010000274.1, read on the forward strand.
AAGACCTTGTTTCAAGGCACGCGGCGGGGGCACTTAGCGCCGATCGAACAGAACCTTATGTTGCGCCACGAACACAAAACACAGACCCCTTAATCGAGCTGCGAGCGCGGGTCCGTGCGCAGCTCGATCGCGGCTTTAACGATGAGCGCGGTGGATGGGGTGACGCACATGTACTGGATTATGCCGAACCAACACTCCAGTTCCTGCTCCGCGCGCATTTATTCTCGGACGCACAATCTCTCGAAAGAGGTTTAAAGAACGCGCGTGGATTTGCCCAGCAATTCGATGAAGTATGGGGCGGCGTATTCTATGCGTCATTCAAGGCGTGGACGAACACGGTAAAGGAAAAGCGTACAGAAAGTCAGGCTGCCGCACTGCAGATATTTTCCAGTGCGTATCAGCTCACCGGGGAGCCACTTTTCCGCCAGCGTCTGCGGCAAATTAGTAAGTACTTAAACGAGCATTTACGTAGCCCAGAAGGCTTGTTTTACGCGAGTCAGAAGGATCAAGTCGACGGATTGACCCTCGACATCGATGCCTATTACTCTTTGGACGATGCAGGCAGGCGTTCTCACGGCCTGCCAAACACCGACCATTCGAGCTTTACCGATCTAAACGCACGAATCGTCGAGGGGCTCGCGCAAGCCTTTCACGCAACCCAAGAAAAACACTTCCTTGATACGGCAATCACCACTGCTCGCGCTTTACGCGCCGAACGGCGCACCGAGGCTGGCTGGTATTTGCAGTTAAAGCCGGCCGTCGAATTGCAACAAGACCGTCGCGTACACGTGCTGCGTTTTGACGAACGCCCCTATTTACGTACGCAAGCCTATCTAGGCCGCGCCTTGCTCACGCTCTACCAAGCGAGCGCAGACCGCCAGTGGCTCGAAGAAGCCGAACAGATTGCGGTTGCTATGCGTGACCACCTAGAAGACAAACAGCTTGGCGGGTTCTACGGCGCCGCAGCGGATGGCACAGAGGCTATTATTGCTCGACGAAAACCGCTCGAAGACAACGCCGTAGCCGCGCAGTTTTTGTATCTACTCGGTGTTGCAAGCAAACAAGAAGACTTGAAATTAGTGGCTGAAAAAACCATTCGTGCCGTGGCTGCGCCGGAGATCATGCGACGCGAGGGTAAAGTCACTGGTAACCTTGCGATGGCGCTAGAATTTATTAGCGCCGGCTATGTTGAGTTTTCGGTGGTTGGCGACGCACAAGACCCCACAGCACAAGCACTGCTTAAAGCCGGTCAGAGTGTCTTTGAACCGCGCAAAGTCGTCCATTTCGAATCACCCGGCAGATACCCAGATCGCGGACGTTCGGCGATGTATATCTGCAACGACGACGCCTGTTCTCTACCGATTTACGATGCAGAAGTCGTCGCCGTTGAAGCCAAGAAATTCACACCCGTAGTGTTTGCAGGTCTGGGAGCCCGGGCAATTATCGACACGCCGCTATCCACAGAAAACTAGCCGTTCGATCGCACGGCCTATTGCCGGCGCGAGAGCACAACAAGAGACGGCATGAGTGGATGGCGCGCGCGGCACCCTGCCGCGCAACTTAGTTAAGGGTTCGCGCGAGCTGCGTGCGATAGCGCTTCAAGCGCGGATCCTCAGGCTCCATGATGTTGAAAATATCGAGAACCACTTTATGGATAGCGCCGTCGTTCCAAGCACGATTACGAATAATTAACTCGAGCAAAGTCTCTAGCGCGGGTTCGAATTCCCGGCTGACTCCTTGCATTACGCTCAACTGGAAACGCGCCGTAATATTCTCCGCATCGGCCGCTAGTTTCTCTAAAGATTCGCGATCTAGGTCACCGTCGATATAACTCGCCAAGTGCAGTTGTGCCTTGATTGGGTCAAATGCTGCATCCGTTGCCATACTGATCGGCAACGCAGCCAGCATCTCCTCGACTTCACTCAATCGACCTTGTTGAATTAATACAGCAGCCAATAAAGGGTGGACCGTGTAATTCGATTCGTCCTCTGCCAGAGCTTCGCGTAAACATCGCTCGGCGGTTTCAAGTTCCCCAGCGGCGAGCGCCTCGCGTGCGCCACCGAGCAAATCGTTAGCCTGTGGGGGAAGAAACCGCTCGATGACCTTGCGGATTTCCGCACCCGGCTGCGCGCCGACAATTTGTTCGGCGGGCTTCCCGTCACGAAATAACATCATTGTCGGCAGGCTGCGGATGCCAAATGCTTGGGCGAGCTGTTGCTCGACATCGGTATCGACTTTTGCAACGACTAAATCACCGTTAAATTCCTCGGCGAGTTGCTCGAGAACCGGCGCTATCGCCTTGCAGGGTCCACACCATTCAGCCCAAAAATCTACCAATACTGGGCGCTCATGGGACGCATTAATTACGTCAATTTCAAACGTCTCAGCAGTCGTCGTTATTACGTGTTGGCTAGTCAACTAGTGTTTCCTCCAAATGGAAATAATGCGCTTAGGTTAACGGTCCTGTACCTCTGGCAGCGGCACACCATAGCTATCGGCATAGCTTATGTCGGCGAGCGCCCGTCGTTTGAGTTTTTTCGGAAATGCGCGTGCTGGCCAACCCAAGCCGATCACAGCGGCTGTACCGACATTGTCCGGTATATCGAGAAGCTTCTTAACCTCAGGCTCGACGACACATAACAGGGTCGTCAAGGTCGTGCCGAGACCAACATTGCGCGCGGCGAGCAGCAGGTTTTGCACCATTGGATAAATAGATGACCCACCAACGACGCTGATCCGATCGAGATCGCGGTCAACCGGAACAATGTCGTCAAGCCCATAGCAGACCACGATTTGAACCGGCACGTCGGCCATATGTTGGGCATAGTGATCGGCGTTGTGCAGCAACCGACCGGCGCCGCCATCGGCCGCCTCACTCGCGCGCAATTTCGCCAAGTAGCCCGCCCAAACAGGCAAATAGAGCTCTTGTAATGCTAGCCGCTTTGCTGGGTCGCGAACGACAAGATAACGCACGGGCTGGCGGTTACTACCGCTCGGTCCAAGTTGTGCCGCCTCTAAAACCTCGGCAATTAATGGGCCGGGGACCAGCTCGCTTGTGTAGTAGCGACACGTTCCGTTCGTACGTATAGCCTCCATTAATTCCATCGATTATCCTCGCTGTGCTCGTCGGGCGGCTCGAGATTTCGCGTCCGTCAGTTGCTTTATACCGGAGCGGCACGCCGTTGTCGCCGCTGTGACTTGCCCAACTCGATACGGACGTGTAATTTCTACCTCCCTGGTCACGGTGCCCAGGTATTGAATTTTTGACTCGAAGGAGAAACCCGTAATGAATGTTAGATTCGGTCTACTGTGGCCGTTCCGCAACCCGTCTTTTAATCGTGTGCCATGGCAGGACTTGTATCGTACCCACATGGATTTAATCGTCCAGTCGGAGGCGATGGGCTATGACAATGCGTGGCTCACCGAGCACCATTTCGTTGATGACGGTTACTCTCCTTCCTTGCTGCCGATTGCCGGCGGTATCGCAGCCCGAACGAGTAGAATTCGGATTGGCACATTCCTAGTGCTGCTACCGTTGCACAACCCTGTTCGCATCGCCGAAGACACGGCAACGGTCGACTTGATGTCTGACGGTCGCTTCGATTTGGGGGTCGGACTAGGCTACCGCCGCAAAGAATTCGGCGACCAGGGTATCTCGCACACCGAACGCGGCGCGCGCTTGCGTGAAGGTATTGAGATTGTCCAACGCTTACTCAGCGACGAGGAAGTTACCATCGATGGTAAGTTCAGTAAGCTGAATAAGATCCGAATAGTCCCACCAGCGTTGCAAAAACCGCATCCGCCTATTTGGCTTGGCGCCGTCGCCGAGAAAGCGATCGAACGCGCAGCGAAAATGGGCTTCCATTTTCAAGTAACCGGCCCGACGTCGTCCGTGGAACATTATGATGCCTGTTTAGAAAACGCAGGACGTAACCCTCAGGAATACAATACGGCGCAATTACGCTGGATTCATATCGCCAAAAGTCGCGATCAAGCTTGGGAAACAGCGGCACG
>JBLFWZ010000275.1:0-6120 GCA_047611905.1 Gammaproteobacteria bacterium
GGATTCCGCCACGATCGTGCTCCCGCCCGATAGATTCGTGTTCTGGTAGCGAAAATCAACGCCAAACAAGCTGTTGTCCAAATTCGAAGTGGGATCACCGTACGTCATAATGACACCGACCGTGGACTCTTCCAGAACGTTGCGCGTTAACCTGCCGACAAGAATATCGCTGGCATCGATATCACCGAGCGCCGCCTGCCTGATCGCCAGCGCACCGATATTCCATTGCCCAGCACGGCCGCTGATTTTTCCTCCATACTCAAGATCGACCGGTTCATTATCCTCACTCAACCCGATTCTGCGGGAAAAAAACGGCCGGCCGTTTTCCCGCTGAACCCGCGATATCTGGTTGATGCTAGTTCTACCACCTATCCGTCCAAACTCGAAGATGTCGGCCTCCTTCAGAAAGAAGTCGCGCTTTTCTGGAAAGAAAAGATTGAAGCGGGTCAGGTTAACCTGCCGTGAATCGGCTTCTACTGCGGAGAAATCCGTGTTAACCGTAAGCGATCCGTTTAATGATGGCGTGATCTTATAAAACGCATTCAGCGACGGTTCGATCAGAAAATCTTTGTCATCTGTTTCAAAGTCCCGTAATTGACGCAGGCTCAACGACGGCACCACATCCAGGCCAAGGCCCGTATCCATATTTCTCAGTCCGTGTAGTTCGCCGGCCGCACTGGGATTCGTACCTCTGTTGTGTGATACCCATGCGATACGTTCGCCCGTCCGCCCCACTTCGCGCCAGACATTAAAGCCCCAGGTATCGTTTTCAGAAAAAAATGACAAGGTCTTAAACGGGATCGCAACTTCGGTTATCCAACCGTCATCCGTCAGCGTAGCCTGGCCCTGCCAGATCCCGTCCCAATCCCCATAAAATTCCGTGGGGTTGATGAACAGACCGTCTCGACGTACGTTATTGAAATTTAACGTAAACGCATAACCACTGCGCTTATCGTTGAACGGATCGAGTACCACCGTCACTCGATCCTCCCCCCCCATATTGGAATCTTGAATCAGCTGATTAGCGACTATTTTGTCCGGCTCGCTGTCCCGGTGATACCCACCGACATAAACCGCATCGTTATCATAGATGACGTAAAATTCGGACCGCTCGACTGGCTCGGTAAATTCATAGGGCCGTGCCTGGTGCAGATCCGTGATTACAGCCGCCTGTCCCCAGGCAGCATCATCGAGAACGCCATCAATAACAGGCGCCGTCGTGACGCGTACAGCTGGAATATTTTTGTACTGTCGCGAAGAAAGATCTTCCGTCGCCGAAAGAGGCAGCGCAAAAATTACTAAGCCACCAGTGACCAAGATGATTAGAAGCCACTCGATGCTGCATATCCGGCAGGATCGTGAATTCATCGCAATCGAACTCGCCTGAAAAACGTGGTGTATCTAGGGATGACAGTGGAGAGAGAACTTTATTCTAATGTAATCGACAAGCATTGACATCATGCGAACGATAATTACAACGAAATACCGTTGCAAAAATATTATTTTTTTTGTCTCGTTCCTCATTGCGGAACGCACCGCCGTTCGTCGGCTTTGGAAAACGAATTAGCGTATTATGTATTGGCTCATTTGTCCGAGTGATTCTGCGACAAATGGACAGGCAGTCACTTGAGGAAAAATACTTGAACACCTCCAAGGAGGTATAAAATGACTATCAGGCTAATCGCTGTTGCGCTCTTGCTTTTGCCGTTGTTGCTCAAAGCACAGACATCGCCCGAGGAATTTTTCGGCCACCAGATTGGCGCAGATCGCAAGCTCGTAGATTACCACCAGATCCGGGCATATTTTGAAAAACTGGATGAGGAATCAACGAACGTCTCGGTGTTGACCATCGGTCAGTCCACCTTGGGTGAACCGATGATTATGGCCGTCATCACATCTGAGGAGAACATGGCGAATCTCGACCGTTATCGCCAGATCACGAAACGATTGAGCGACCCCAGAGGCCTCTCGCCCGAGGAGGCCAGACAACTTAGCCAAGACGGCAAGGCTATCCTCCTAATCCAAACCGGCCTGCACGCGACAGAAATTGCCCATTCGCAACATAGCGTGGAATTCATTTATAGATTGGCTACTGGCGACACACCGTTTGATGCCGACAAGATGTTGGACGACGTTATCGTATTGCTGATCCCTGCGGCAAATCCGGACGGCCAGCTTATGGTCGTTGACTGGTACAGAAAGAATCTGGGCACGAAGCATGAAGGCGGGCCGATTCCTTTCCTTTATCATCATTACGCCGGGCACGACAACAATCGTGACGGGATCACCAATAACCTGGTTGAGACCCGGGCCATCAGCTCGGTCATGTGGCATGACTGGTTTCCACAGGTATTTTGCGACCATCACCAGTCAGGCCCCGGTTCGCGCATCTTTATTCCGCCGTTCATCGATCCGGCCGATCCCAATATTCACCCGCTGATTTTCAGTGGGATCGATCTTGTCGGGTCGAACATGGTTTATGACCTGCAGAAAGATGGGCTTAAGGGTGTTCTCCACGGCTCTACTTATGCCTCGGCATGGTGGAAGGGTACGCTCACTACCAATGCCATGGTGCATAACACGACAGCAGTATTCACAGAAACGGCATCGTCTCTCCTGGCGACTCCGATTTACGTCGATCCCAATGAAATTCCGGAATTCCTGTCGCACAACAGCTTGTCGTATCCCGATCCTTGGCCTGGCGGCTGGTGGCATTTAAGGGACGCAGTGGACTATATTTTGAGAGCTTCTATGAGCCTGGTCGAGACCACGGGCCGGCACAAGGAAGACTTGCTTTACAATTTTTACAAGATGGGCAAGGACGCCGTTGAGACGCCTCGCCCTGGCGATCCTTTCGCCTTCGTCGTTCCATCAAATCAAACCGACTACCCCACCACGCTGCGCATGCTCGAGATATTGGAATTCGGTGGAACAGAAATTCACCAGGCCAGCGAAACATTTGTCGCAGACGGCGTGACCTTCCCGTCAGGGTCATTTGTAATCTTCGTGGCGCAACCCTACCGTCCGTATGTACTCAACATGCTCGGTGAACGTGCCTACCCGACTGGGGTCCCACAGAGACTCGAAGATAACGCGTCGCACGCACTGCCACTGCAGATGGGTGTTGCCTTTAGTCAGATCGATGAAGCTTTCGAAGCCTCGTTGGAGAAGTTGACAAGCATTCCCCACCCGAACGTAACAGTGCCATCGTCTGCGTATGTTGTCCTTGATGCCCGGGTAAATGCATCGTATGCGGTAGCTGTTGCGCTGCTGCGGGAGGATGCTGATGTCTATCGCTCGACCAAAAACGTCGAAAGTGATGGTGGTGTGCTGCCGGCAGGCAGTTTCATTGTCAAAAACACATCACGAGTGCAAAACGCCCTCACCGGTCTGTTTGAGAAATGGCCGGTTACGCCCCATGGTCTTGCGGACGTCAACGGCATTGCAACGGTCGAGCTTCGATTGCCCCGCATCGGACTGTATCAATCGTTTGCGCGCAGAGGCAACATGGATGAAGGCTGGACCAGGTTTGTATTCGAAGATTTTGGTATTCCTTACACAACGCTCCACAACTCGGATATGCGAGAAAATCTGAGCCGCAAGTTTGATGTCATTGTATTTGCCAATGAGAGCCCGGCAGTCATCAAAACAGGTTTGCCCAGCCCGGACTCAGCTGCCTACGCCAGGTCTGTCGACGCTCTTCCAGCAGAATATCAAGGCGGTCTCGGCGCAGAAGGGATTAAGTCTTTAGCAGACTTCGTCGGACAGGGGGGAGTATTAGTGGCGCTCGATAACGCTGGCCCATTGTTCGCGAAGGAGTTAAATCTACCTATTAAGAATGCCCTGGAGGGATTGTCGGAGACTGAATTCTTCGTACCTACATCGTTGTTGAAGATCGAAGTGGACAACCAGTCACCGATCGGCTACGGCATGCCAGCGGAAGCAGCGGCGCTGTTTTTCCGCAGTGTCGCGTACAGCACCTGGCTGCCGCCTTCCGGGGATTGGGACCGCCAGGTGGTGGCCAGCTATCCGCAAGATAATGTGCTATTGCGAGGTTGGACGTTGGGCGAAGATAAGCTCACGCGCCGGGCCGCCGTGGTTGATGCGGGGTATAAGGACGGCCGGGTGATACTGATCGGCTTTCGCTCCCAGCATCGCGGCCAAACTCACGGAACTTACAAGTTCCTTTTCAATGCAGTGCTATATCCTGATATGAATTAGTAGACGCAAATACCGACGCAAAGTATTCCATTTTTTGTAATGCATTCAATTATTCGCGCTGGCACGTTGGTATAGTCTCTGAATTGTGGAGACGGAAATCTTTTTGAGAAATTGCTGGTACGCTGCAGCACTGCACAGTGAGATCGATAGGAATCTCAAGTCTATAAGAGTTCTCGGTGAGAACATCGTTGTCTGTACGCCGTCAGCGCCTATGGTACAGATATAGATCTGGTTTAAGAGAGAGTTTTTGTTCATCCTAAGCTGAGGAGTTGAGATGAATCAGAAACCAAGAGGACGAACATCGTCGGAACAAATTATTCGTGACATCAAACGCAAGACGCGCAAGCAATACAGTGCGCAGGAGAAGATCCGTATTGTGCTGGATGGATTGCGCGCAACTGTAGCTGTACAGAAAACACGGTCAAGTTCCACTTAGAAAACGTGTTTGCGAAGCTTGATGTCAATAATAGAAAGGCTCTGGCGCAAAGGGCCTGGCACGAAAACCTGTGATCGGATAGGCGCATTTCTGATGGCATTCAGAAAGCCCTTGATGCTGCGTGACTTTGGCGGGAGTCTGTACTGCCATCGATTCTTCGCCCGACCTTTGAGAGGATGGAGCCAATAACCTGGCACATCCGTATCCTCGACTACTCGGGCGGTATCGAGCGCCAAGGGATCAGATGTTCAGGGTGATATCTGTTGCTCCGGCCTGTACATTGAGAACGGCGCACGATTCATGGGACGAGTCGCAATGGACTAGATGTGCCGCCCATGCTGATCCGTAGTAGTTTTGAGCCTGTGCGGGGCAACCTAAACTGTTGTACGCGTAGCGCAGAACTGGAGGAATGATTATGTTCAAGAAAACCCAAGAAGACCCAGAAATTAGAGAAACCCCCTCATTGCGGCTTGGGCAGCAACAACCCATCCGCTCAAAGAACGTATCGGTCATTGGACCTACGCTTGTTTTCAAGGGCGAATTGTCGGCGGATGAGGATCTTATAATTGAAGGCACGATCGAGGGCACGATCGCGCACCACAAGAAAAATCTGACGATTGGGGCCAAGGGTAGAGTAGCGGCGGACATCCACGCTAACTCGGTTCTGGTCGAAGGCCGGCTCGATGGCGACATTCATAGCGATGGGCTGGTGTCGTTGGCAAAGGGAGCGACGGTGAACGGCAACATCTATTGCGCGCGTCTTGTGATGCAGGACGGTAGCCACTTTAACGGCAAGGTTGAGATGCAAAAGCAATCAGCATTGAAGATCGCACCCGAACCGGAATCTGTAGATGATTCGAATGCTGGCGCGAATAATATACCGGCGTAGAAGCCGCGTTGCCCTAAATACAAAAATGCCGGATCCGAAAAAAACCGGGCCCGGCGTATTTTCTTTGGTAGCGGAGCGTGATTGCCCTCGCCCCTTAGGGGCTCAGTTATGTCGGTGCAGCATTTAGTCTCAACGGTGCCGCGGCCAAAGGGATCGTCGAAGGTGAATCCGATTTTATTATCGACTGAGATTGACTGAATACTCAGTGTATGACGTCAGCGCCTATGGGACAGATATAGGTCTGGTTTAAGGGAGAGTTTTTGTTCATCCTAACCTGAGGAGTTGAGATGAGACAGAAACAACGGACAAACCGTCCGTGTTAGCAACTCGACAACGGGTAATACGAGCGCTGCTAACGCCAGGCGACTCGATATCTCAGCCAGTGGCCTTGCCGTTGTATTTGAGACTGCAGGCAACGACATCGTTCCTAACGACACCGTTCCGGGTGATATTTTTTGGTACAAATGGCCTTGGCATCGGATGGCGATGGCGTAGAAAACCCAATCGATAACTGCGTGAACGATGCAAATCCGGGCCAGGAAGATCTCGATATCAATGGTGTGGGCGATGTTTG
>JBLFWZ010000276.1:0-6115 GCA_047611905.1 Gammaproteobacteria bacterium
AGATCAGGCCATCGACGACGATCAACAAGTCGCGTTTAGTCAGCGCTTTCACGAACTCGAGAAGATCAGCTTTTCAGTCGCCGCGCAAAACCCCTATGTTTATGAATTGTCGAACGTCGACGAACGAGGAATAATTCTTAAGGCCCATGCGAAAAAGCGAACGTTTCTGAACGTAAATGCGCGATGGCATACGGACAGCTCGTTTAAACCCATCCCGGCTATGGCTTCAATCCTATCCGGTCGAGAGATCCCGACACACGAAAGGGCCGACACGGATTTCGCCTCTATGCGGGTGGGGTATGAAGAATTGCCTGTCGAACGTCGCGACGCCTTGCGTGGGCTAAAGGCTGTGCATAACTACGCCTATTCACTCAAACGAACCGGCGATGGAAACGTTCCCCAAACGGAACTCGATGCATTACCTCCATCCACTCATCCAATTTTAAGAATTCATCCCGGTTCGGGTAAACCGAGTCTGTTCGTCAGCGGCCACATTGAATCGATACAAGGGATGCCAACCGAAGTCGGCCGGCAGTTGGCCGAAGAGCTCATCGACTGGTGCACGCGACCAGCGTTCGTCTACAGTCACGAATGGATGACCAACGACTTGGTGATGTGGGACAACCGCTGTACCTTGCATCGCGCAACCGTTGTCCCAGAGAACGAAATTCGACGCGCTCATCGCACCACGGTAATGGGTGAAGGAGCGGTTGAGGCGCTGCAGTAAACTGAAATAGTCACCTCTCTCGTGTGCGACCCTCGACAACAGGGCCGCCACGGTTAGCGTATTAAGTTAGACCAAAGCGGGATAGGTGAGCTTCGTTGCGACCTCACAAACTAGATAGATCCAAAGCATCAAGGTCACGGTGGTGACAAGAATCTCACAAGCTGAATTTTTCATAATGACTTTCCGGGTTACTGGTTGGTGTCGTGAATTATCCCGTTCGTAACGGTCGCCTGACACTCCGATTCTTGGCTTCGAATCAAGTTAAATTTCGAGGGGCGAGTCTGTACTTCGCCCCTCGACTGAGCGAAGAGCTAGGCTTCGCCCCTTGGGAAACCTCACCGCTAAGGTCACCGGGGCAAGACCCGATGTAAGTCGAAATAATTAATTGGAGTGATGACGCAATGGCCAACACAGTAGAAATCGACCCTTACGCAGGAAGCGCACTGATTGCGCACGACGAATTACAAACACTGACCTTAACCCAGGATAAGCAGAACTCAAGGATCGCGCGGCTTACGCTCAATAGACCCGAACGACTCAACGCAATCACGAGCGAGATGCCCGGCGAAATTCACCGCGCCGTCGATTTCGCGAATCGTTGCGACGCAATCCATGTGATCGTTGTGCAAGGCGCGGGCGCGGCGTTTTGTGCCGGGTACGATATCGGACTTTTCACCGGCGCTGGCGACGAGCACCCTTGCCAACAAGAATCCGTGCCGTGGGATCCGATGGTGGACTATCGAACGATGCGCCAACACACGGACGATTTCATGAGTCTGTGGCATTCACACAAACCGACAATTGCCAGGGTCCACAAATACGCGATAGCCGGGGGCTCGGATCTCGCATTGTGCTGTGATCTTATCGTCATGGAGGAAACTGCCCGCATCGGCTACATGCCGACCAGAGTCTGGGGATGCCCAACGACGGCGCATTGGACGTATCGACTCGGGCCAGAGCGTGCCAAGCGCATGGTTCTAACAGGCGAATTAATTGACGGCATTAAGGCCGAGCGGTGGGGATTGGTCAGCGAAACAGTCGCTAGTGAGCAACTCGATGCAACGGTCGACGCACTCGCGACGAGCATCGCGGGAGTCCCCAGCGGTATGTTAATGATGCAAAAAATGATCGTAAACGAATCCATCGAGCGACAAGGTTTGCTCGCCAGCCAAACCATGGCGACGTTGTTTGACGGCATCACCCGGCACAACCCCGAGGGGATGTGGTTCCGTCGCCAATCGCAGGCCCACGGGTTCAAGTCTGCAGTTCAGTGGCGCGATTCAGGTAAGCCGATTCCTCAAGGGGACGAAGCCCGCCGGGCGATCGCAGAACTAGACGCGATCATTGCAGGCCAATCCTGACCACTCATCGCACAAACATAAATTTGTTCATCACAAAGGTAAATCATTATGGGACGTCTCGAAGGAAAAGTTGCAGTGATCACGGGCGCGGCACGCGGCCAAGGAAAAGCTGAAGCGGCACTGTTAGCTCGCGAAGGTGCGGTAGTAGTGCTCACCGACGTGCTGGATGAGCTAGGACAAACTGCAGCCAAGGAGATCGGCGCGGACTATTTACACCTGGATGTGAGCGACGAAAACGCTTGGCGCACCGTCATGGAGCAGGTGATCGCAAAGCACAAGAAAATCGACGTGCTGATCAACAACGCCGGTATCTATCGGGCGGCGCCACTGATCGACACGACCTTGGCCGAGTACGAACTCGTCATTAAGATCAATCAAGTGGGCGTATTTCTTGGCATGCAAGCCGCAGCGCGCGTAATGAAAGAACTTGGCAATGGGGGTTCTATTATTAATATTTCGTCTGTCGCCGGACTCCAAGGAAGCCCGCATTCGACCGCGTATGGTGCGAGTAAGTGGGACGTTCGTGGCATGACTAAGGTTGCCGCAATTGAGCTCGGGAGATTTAACATCCGAGTGAATTCCGTTCACCCAGGGCTAATTGATACCGACATGATGCAAGAGCTTTCATACATTCAGGCTGGAAAATTGGATCGTGTGGTAAAGAACATTCCGCTCGGTCGTGCCGCGCATGCCGACGAAGTGGCGCAACTTGTCTTGTTCCTTGCCTCTGACGAAAGCTCCTATTGCACTGGCAGCGAGTTCACCGTTGATGGTGGCGTGGTCAGTTAGCCTAGAGCCTATATTCGGGGGCGGTCGTTACTTGAACGGTCTTCCGTGGCGAATGAACGGTACCAGCATTAAGTTGACAATTGGTTGCCATTGACATATGGTTGCGGCCAAAGGATGGCAAACCTATGGTTACACAATCCAGCTCTCTAAAACCTGATCCGCGCGCTGCTGCCGAGCAAGTTATTGCAGCTCATAAAGACGAGCTAGAGTGGCTGGATGCGTTTTCTGCACACCTCGACCGGCATCGCGCCGGTCACGTGCTGGCGGGTATTTTATCTACCTGGGATTTAAGTCAATCAGAGACAGCTCGGTTACTCGGAATTAGTCGACAAGCGGTTGGAAAATGGATTGAGCGCGGCGCTCCGGCAGACCGAGCGAAGATGATTGGCGACTTGGCCGCTGCCACGGATCTGCTGGTGCACTACATAAAGCGCGACCGGATTCCGGCCGTTGTACGCCGACCGATCCCTGCTATGAATAACCACTCGCTGGTGGACCTGCTTGAACGCGGTGACACGCCATTGCTTCTGGCAACATGCCGCGAAATGTTCGACTTCCAGAAAGCTCATGGGTAACGGTTGATTACATTGCGACCGATAACCGAACTTTTGCCCAATGGACATATCTGGTGGCGCATCGCAGATCGTCAGTGGTGCGATCCGCTGGACCCAAACTTTTCGGCAACATTCGGCGGGCGTTGGAATCCGCCGAATAGTTTCGCCACGCTTTACTTAAACGAAGATCACGTTACCGCACGGCTAAATCTACGCAATTTCATTTCCGGCTGGCCCTTCGAGCCGGAAGATTTGCGTAGCGATACCGGTCCAGTGTTAGTGGGGGCAAAGCTTCCCGGGAACCAAGAGGTTTGTGATGTGCACACACGACTCGGCGTGGCAAAAGTTGGATTTCACCAAAATTACCCATTCGATTTGAACGGCGCACTCGTGCCGCACGAGGTATGCCAACCCATCGGGGCTGCCGTACCTGCGAAGAAATTGCGTGGCATTCGCGCACGCTCGGCACAATCTGGCGATGGAGTGGCACGCGAACTTGCGTGGTTCCCGGCCAATTCACGCAGCCACGCGCGTGCCGCGACGACATTGAGCTTCGAGGGATGGTACTGGGGCTAGGGGTCGGAGTTGACGTTCCCGTTTAACAATCGAGTCTCAGATCACCTCGTTTGGATTGGCATCTGAGATTCGACTTGGGCCGATAAGATTCGAATGGCCTCTTTGCATAGAACCAGTCATTGGTGGAAACAGTCTGTCGGACTCTTGTCGACCCTGAACAGCCCGTCACAAGGCACTATGTATTGGAGCGCGGTTGCAGCTCAGTCAAAAATCGCCTCCGGGATGATCGCGGATACCGTCACGTTCGGTAGATCAACCACATTAGAAATCCGCAGATCGCAGGCCACGGAGCAGATGATATAGGCCTGCTTGGCTGTAAAGCCACGTTCCTGGAGCAGAGTCATCATATTGAGCAAGGCGTTGCGCGCCGCCAACGTTAGGTTTTCGCCAAGGTTCTCACCGCTTGAGTCGATCGGATAGCCCATCGCCCCGATTATCCGATCGCTCGGCCCTGGATCGTAGCTCGCGTGGCTGAAAGTCGGCGCTGTCAGTTTGCGTCGCTCGGCCAGACCTTTATGGATCCGGAAGCGCACCGCGACAGTTGCAGCCATTTCGATCGCGGTCAGCGACACTTCTCCGTCGCCTTGAGCAAAATGGCCATCACCAGTCGAAAACAGCGCGCCTGGAACCGACACCGGGAGGTATAATTTGGCACCCTTAGTCAGCTGTTTAACATCGAAATTACCACCATTTTCCCTCGGTGGATTTGTTCTGAGCCCGTAAGCGGCGCACGGCCCATGCGGGATAGCGCCTTCAGGATCGGGCGGCAGCGCGAAACCGCCACTATCTCGCAACTTTTGTTCGCGCGCGTTCCATTCAGATATTTCTTTTGCAGAGGGTGCCAGCGCTGAGATGCCCATGAATGGGGCGCTCGGGATCCGAACGCCGGGAATTTGATCGGATGTCGCCCAACCGCCATTCAGCGTCCAATGGACTAGAAAGGGCTCCGTCATGAGATCACGTAGAAAGCCGAACCCAGGAAAGATCACGCTGAACCCGTGGGCTTGCGCTACGATGTCGAGAAATTCGATCTCCAGTACGTCGCCAGGTTCTGCGCCCTTGACGAATACTGGCCCCGTCAGTGGGTGGATCGCGCCCGGCTGGAGACTGGCGAAAGCGCTTTCGTCAACGTCCGGTGGGAGCTGGCCGTCTACCGAGTCGCGAGTTTCAATCACCACTTCCTCGCCTTCACGGACTTCAAGAACCGGCTCAACATCTGGGTGATAGCGGTTATGACCGAGATGCGGCTCGTCGCATAGATGCTTTGAACGATCGATTTCAATCCTGTGCATGAGCGTCTCCGTGGAACAGTTGACGATAGTTGCCTGGGCGGCCTAGCGCGCCGACCTTGCTTTGCAAGTTACCAGATGTCACATCACGAACAATAGGAAGATCGACTGGTTTTTACACGCCAAGTGACCGGCATCGCCGTCTCCTCGGATCACGGGAGGTCCGGTTGTGGCAGAATCCAGGCCTATCCTTCATCAATCTATTCAAGTGAGGATCCCTCGAAAACGGATCTTCACTCAACTCGAGCGAATGAGCATGAACGGCCCAACAGTCGTACCCTCTTTACCTTGCGTTAAGATAACTTTAGGTTTTTGGTATACGCCGAATTATTGCGTGGCCTGTTACGCTGCATTTGCAAGCTATGTTCGGCGAGCGTACCCAGGATGCAACGAGGATAATTATGATGAACCCGCCATACATTAAACGAGCCTTGACGTTGATATCAATAATGATGCTTTTCAGCACGGGCCTAATCGCAGATTCGATACCGAACCCAGCCGCCGCCCAGAAGACGGCTATCGATCACATGCATCACAAACTGCATGACGATCAGTCACCTTTTAAAGCGAAAGAAGCGCAGGCACTAAAAGAGCTTAATGAAATGACCATCCGTGAGGGCGTTGGAATTGAAGATATGAATGCCAAAATTAACGAATTGATGGCGGCAAAAACACAGATCATGCGTCTACGGTACGGCCACCTGGTTGAGATGCGGACAGTTCTTACCGAAGAGCAGAAAGTCGGTTACGACAACGGCGTGTTGAATCGCTCCGCGGTTAAATAATCTTGGTTCAAATTCGATGGCCAGTTTCTTCATC
>JBLFWZ010000277.1:0-6097 GCA_047611905.1 Gammaproteobacteria bacterium
GCAACAAGCATGAGCGGTGCAACGAATACTAACTGTTTCATCCAGTAAGACGCGTAATAGTGAGCATCAGTGCTACCGGCTGTACTCGATATTTCCTCTAGGGCCAAGTAATTGACGTCTAAGATGTCGTTATTGCAAGCCAAAGCGGACAGACGTATTTGAGAGGGAAACTCGCGATTCAATTAAATCTGTCCTCTTTGCCTGCCCCCTGTCCGGATTGAATCCGACAATCCCAGTTATGCAAATGCACGCGGACCCTTCATTAACAATCAGTGTGTAAAACTTCGGTCCATTCAAGATGACGGATGCTGCCGTTGAAAATCTCCGACACGACGCTGAACGTAGCGTGTAAATTCAGTCCAATTCTCGACATATGTCGCCCCGTCGATCGGTTGCCGAGGATCGTGGAGACGGATCGGTCGCTGAAAATAATTATTCAAACTATGATGACAAAATGTCTCAGTGCACAAGTCCTCGAACTCGATCATGATCGTGTCGCGCAGTTTTTTAAGCTGCCTCAAGGACGTCAGTAGGTAAACCAAATGCGCATCGACCCGCGCCTCGATTGCGGACGAAAAGCGGAAATGATAACGCTGATGCTCACCACTCCGTTGCCATGATTTCGCATCCACTGCCGCGATAAAACTCGCGATTGTCGAACTCAGGTCTCGGCGTATGAGGCCGATCACCTGAATGCCGTTATCAGTGATCATCTGCTGAAGTCTACGATGCCGATTCGGCATGGTTTTAAACCCTGCGAACGATGCCGAGTTACTACAAAAGAACGCCCGTGCAAGCGATAGTTCGTCAACAACTGGCACTCCACTGAGGCGAGCATAGGTCTCCCAATAACGATCGGGTTTAACGACTTGGAAAATCTCGTTGTTAGGGCAATCGATCTGTTTGGATGGTGTTGCTATATCGGGATGTGACCCAAGTGCGTCCATCAAACTTGTAGAGCCGGCACGCCCCGTCGTTAGGACGAAAAATCGATTGCCTACGCCGTCTAGTTTGTTCATGCGTGACGGCGATCTGTCGCGAACGAGTTGACGATGCAATCGAGAGCTGATTCTGAGTGCCTGGTTCGCTGACGGTTAACGTTCGGCATTTACTCCGTTCCCAACTATATGGCTTGATACAATATCGATGTCTTCTCGAAATTCAGACTTCGCGCACTCCGCCATACCTGGCCTATCGAAGTACGTAAAAACACTTGCTGCGCCGTTTCGATACGCTTCTAGTGAATCTTCGATATTCCCTGTCGCCGAACATCTGCGAAAACCAGTTCGTCAATTGCAGCCATCGCAGGTTCGTTTAATCTTACCGATGTCGCGCCAACGGCGTTGGTGAGAATACATCCTAGCGCTCGCGGAAAACTAGCTCCGATACCCGCTCGCAATATTCGCGGTCGTTGATTTTTTGAACTGTCGAAACGGTATGTCGTTATTCTCTTTCAATCAAGCGCTCACGCAACACCGCGGGCTGTTGCTAAATTGGAAATCGCGTGCCGATGCCATAAACCCCGGATCGGCGATGCCAGCGAAGGCTTTTCATTTATTAATAGAAGCTCGGATATAAATATAGTCCGTCGCGGCCGCATTTATCGACAGCGGTAGGATGTAGAAGCAATTTCAACCTGAGTACTTGTGTAGATCCAAAGCTGCGGGTGTCCGCTCTAAGGAATTTCGGCTCTTGTGATTCGTTTATACGCATACGCCGACACGACGCTAACAGCGGGTTTCGGCTGGGCCAGAGGTTCGCTAATATGTTTCGGTTCGACACTATCCAGCCACCGCCAAAAGACACCGTTAAGTTCCACACCCAATAATATTCAAATCATCGGGAAGAAATTCAGCACTACCGGAAAATATTAGCTCCGCATAGTTTCTCAAACGTCATCTATTCATACGCTATGATCGTGAGGTATCGCACGTGCATGACCCTGCTCCGTTTGTTCACTTTGCCGCTCCGCGACTGCCGTGGACCTTCGTCAAAAAGAAAGAAAAGCGCCATCCGGGGCGCACGCTGGGCTCTCGCGAAACGCGTCGCTGAAATCCGCGGCAATGATAAGTTCGGCAAGCCGGAATATTTCGATGGATATTTTCTTGCCAATACAAGTATGCACCCCTGCGCCGAACGGGAAGGTGGCGTTCGATTCTTCGTTAGCCGCCGGCACCAGAGAGACGTAGCATACCTCGCCCCGTTCGAATGCAAATCCATTTATTTCGGCCGGCTCATGACAGATACGTGACACGAAGGAGACTGGACAATATGTATCCGCGCTTGTCGCGACGCCCATTAGGCGCCCCTCCACCAAATTGGCGCATATGGTAGCAATCAAAGGGTCGTAGGCCATGAGAATCAAGGCGTGGCAAACAAGCCGTTTCATTTCGCCGTCGGATGATTGCGCGAACGTCGATATGGGATAATCGAGCATCGCCAAAGCCGCGTTAGCGTCCCGGTGCCGTAGCGGATGGTAGTGGTAATAGAACACGTTCCTGCGCGCGCGGAGAATCTTCAGTGATTCGCGGAACGGCAGCGAGGACAAATCACAAATCATCGTGCCGAGACAGATTTCGACGAATAGGCGGGTAAAATCGAGCGCGCTCCTTAAACGGTGTTTGCGCTTGCACATCGCAGCATGAATGCGTGGCGCATTCGTCCCCAGCGTGTCCGTCTGCTCCTTCAGGAGTATTCCGAATGCTTGTCTCGTCGCACGGTGGCCCTCACCTTCGAGAAACGTTGGCCCACGTTCAAAATATTGACGGATAACTTCTACCGCGTATTGCGATCGTGCCGCGCGTTCGTAACCTGTGTGAAAATAATTCAGTGACCCGAAGGATTTCGATAATAGGATCTGTTTGCTTACCGAAAGATCAAGAACGATCGAGGTCGGTACGCCATCCCCGCCGTCCTGGCCGAACCTGACGACGCCCCGCGCGGCGCTATGATTACGCAGCGTTCGATTACCGTATACACCTTCGAGTTTTCTGATTACATCGAGTTGTTTCATGATCCGAAGCCGCCAGAGGCGCCGCTCAACCAGGCCGCCAGGGACGGAAATTCACCGCCGTAGACCATGTGTGACAATGTCGCGTGACTGCTCGTGTCGAGCCATCGTATCGAATCGCTTAAATGACTGCCATCCCATTGCGCGGCGAGTCCCCGGTCGGTTGGGTTATCTCGTGCAAAATATAAGCGCGCCTGATCCGGGTTCAAATTGGCGTACCCCCCTATCGCCGAAGCACCCTCGTAGGTGAGTTCAGGAGAAAAAAGCGCCATACGTTTGGCGCCCATGGCTTCGGCAATGCGCGATGCAGCCACGCTGCCTGATGAGGCAGACAAAACTGAGGTATGGCATCCGCTGGGGGTAATCGACTGTAGCGTGGCGCCAAGTTCTTCCAGGTTTTTTCCCAAGCCGGGTATCCCGAAAACGAAGCGTTGTTTGCGGTCATCGCGCAGATAAACGATAAGGTCGAAATGTCGAACCGCAAGCGTGTGGAAAAGTTGTACCGCTAAATTGAGCCTCAATGCATTCCCGGTGAAGCATAATAAGGCGGTCTTAGGCTTCTGCGACGAACGCTGAAAACGTTGGAAATCCGGGACGATGTAGTCGCGCGGCAGCAGCAACGACGGATTCGCCTGGGCCAGGATGCCAAGTGGTCCAGCGTGAGGCGGGAAGGCAGCAAGCGCGACGATCAACTGACTCAACAACCGCGGCGGCGCGTAGCAAAGTGCCCAGTCGACTAACGTGCGATTTAGCTCTGGTGTCGGCCGCAAGAAAACTTCGAGCAACTCTTCGACGATTGGGCTTCTCATTTTTGAATCGCTGCGAGCACGCTTTTTCGACGCGACAACCTCGAGCTTGAAAGGTTCTTCATGCGCAACCGATAGGCGTAGTCGTCTATCGATCTGTATCGCCAAGCGCAGCCGGTTTTTCTCTTTTCGATTTAGTTGCCTGCACTTGATGTAGTTGTATTCCACGCGCGGTTCATTCCAACATGTCGAGTATGTCTTTCAACGTAATGTCGCTGTGCAGATCCCTGATAGGGATCACGATACCGTGGTCGTCCTCGAGGATCATCGTGACTTCGAAAAACTCCAAAGAGTCGACACCGAGTTCCGCCAGAGGGATTTCATCAAAATTACCTGGATGGTCCTCACGCAACAGATTCGCGAACTCCTTGCGCACAATTTCTTTCGTTGACGTTGACATGGCGGCTAGTCGGTTCTCGGCTTGTCGATGGAATCGGATCCATCTTACCGCACAGGCCGCATGCGAACGATAGCGACCGGCACGACGCGATCGCATCATAACGGAGTCAAGGAAAAACGAAAAACCGAAAGGGTCAGACTCGATTGGAAATCGGCACGATCAGCTGAGACATCAGGGATGCTAGCGTCGTTGTCTCGAGCGGCTCGTCACCCAGATCACGAGCAGCCATGTGCGTGTTAAATAACTAGTTAACTACCAGGCAATTTGCTGATCAATGTATTGGGTGATTCTTGCGTTAGTGAGATCAGGGCGCTCCACCATCGGACAATGATTTACACCATCCAGCAATAACGATTCAACGTTAGGTAAAGCCTTAATAAGGCCGATTGCGCAAGGGTCATACGGACTTACAACGTCCTCGCTACCATGCACCACGAGACAGGGAACCGAGATTTTTTTGAGCCCTTCACTGCCGTCAAATGTCATGAATGATTTGGCATTACCTAGTAGAGCGTATAACGGCCATTTCGTGGCTTCGATAGCGATGTGATCCGGCAATCCAACGTTACGATAAAAATCGATTCGTTCCGACTTCTTCGTTACAGCGCTTGTGACTCTATCGAGAGTATTACCCACGCCGTCGATTTGCTTACCCGAAACATAGGAACCGATAAACACGATCCCGCACACTCTCTCGCTGTTCGATTGAAAATATTCGCAAGCGATGTTGCCACCCATGGAATGGCCGATCAGTAGAACCTTGTCGACCCCCACCGCGTCTAGCACGATAGCCAGATCTTGCGCATGTCTGTCGACCCCGTAAGGGCCGTTCGGAATGGGTTTATCGGAGCGTCCCGCACCCCGGGTATCGAATGTAATGCATTGGAATTTTTCGGCCAACAGATCGACTTGGGCGCGCCAGATTTCGGTAATCCCCATAAATCCCGAAATAAGGGCGATTGCCGGGCCACTACCAGTAACTTCGTAATAAATTTCGCAGCTGTCGTCACTTAGGATAAATGGCATGCCCGCTCCGTTCTAAATTCTCGGTCCGAGCATGCGGCAATCGAGCAACCTCAAAGTCGCAGGACTGCCGTTTTAAGCAGCAATAGATACGTCGATCAACAACACGCGCAGCTCGGCGGCGCGGCCGGTCGGTACATTGTCGTGGGCGACCCGTTGGAAGAGGCCATAACGCCCGGTGATAATCGATCACTGGTCGAGATCCGGCTTCGATCGCCGTTCGCCGTCACACTGCTAGCAGCACCGACAATTCGGAATTCGTGATCATCAATAGTCGAATTAATTTCGATTGTATGTTCATCAGTTCGCCCCCAGTCGTGGAACAACTGGTCGCCCCGATAAATTTGGATCGATTTCGGATCGGCGAGCTGAGTGACTTTCCAACTAGTCGGTGATCCGCGTCGTGCCGCCGTCGCCGCGTAGGTCGTAACGTACAGCGTGTTATCGCTTTGATCATTAATCGCACGACTTATGCCAAGGTGCGGATAATCCACACCCTCAACAGTCGGCAAATCAAATTGTGCGTCTCTCGATCCTTTGTAAACATCGGTCCAAGCCCCGGGGCCGCCGATTTCGCTAAGTATCATTAAGCCGTTCAATTGACCACGTGGATGCTTGTCCGGTAGGCCGAAACCCCACGCGAAGCGATCCTCGTCGTCACCAAAGAAATTGGGTCCCCACTCACGCTCTGCAACCGCTTTCATTCGCCTTTCGGTGGTTACATCGCCCACTTCGCGCGCTAGCATCATGGTCATGGTGATCCAACGAGGATCATCGAACGCCTGCACTAAGGATTTCGTTCGGTCATTCCAACCAAGCGCGTTGACACCAGCTTCGTAGAGTTGCATCCCAAATTCC
>JBLFWZ010000278.1:0-6003 GCA_047611905.1 Gammaproteobacteria bacterium
GGCCCGCTCAGGTAAATACATGCTTCAGCTATTTCCCACGGCGATCCTGCGCGCATTGTCGGATTGGTCCGAGGATATTTTTCTCGAGCCGACTCTGAATAAACTGCCCATCCTTCAGTTTGCACCGCGCCTGGTGCGATACAGTTCACCCGAATGCCGTAGCTAGCCCACTCCACCGAGACGGCTTGCGAGACGGCAATTACGCCGGCACGCGCAGCCCGTGTATGAGCAACGCCATGCAACCCTTGCTGTACGACAACGATGTTGATGATACTTCCAGCAAACTCGCGTTCGACCCAATGACGAGCAGCTGCCTGCATCATGTGCCACGTCCCATTCAGATTCGTGTTGATTACTGCATCCCAACCTTTGTCTGTGTATTCGATAGCAGGCTGGGGAAATTGACCGCCTGCGCTATTTATTAGGCTGTCGAGCTTACCGTAACGCTCGAATACCAAAGAAAATGCCTCAGCTACAGAGTCCCGCGAACGAATATCCAAAACAGCATGATCCGCCTTAAGCCCAGCGTTGCGAATAGATGCAACGACGTCCAGCAGTTTCGCTTCTTTGCGGCCGCAGACAATAATTTGTGCACCTAATCGCGCCGCAAGCCAGGCAGTTGCCCGCCCCATTCCGCTACCACCACCAGAAATCATTATGACGTGCTCGTCTAATAGGCCGTCGCGATAGACAGTTGGACAATTCGACAATTCAGCATTTGTTGTTGGGATATGCATGATGCTTCTTCTGGCCCCTTCGGATGTTGTAATTACTCGGCGACGTCACGCCTAGATGTCGCGATTTGGATTCAGGTTAGTGAACCATCAATTACTTGTCCACGTTTGCGAAACGTCGGCTCACCGGACTCCACCTCTAGCTTGCACGGACCAGGGTTGAACGGTCCGAGCCTTAACGGCATGTTAGGGTCGCGCGCGCATGACCGGTGACTATAACTGCGTTACAGGTGCGTTCGTCAGAACGCCGAAATTCCGCAATACCTATAAATAACCAGAACTGGGAGGAGACAACAATGGCAATGATGTCGGAATTTAAGGATTTTGCACTGAAGGGAAATGTCGTCGACATGGCGGTCGGCATCATCGTCGGCGCTGCGTTTGGAAAAATAGTGGCCTCGCTTGTGGCAGATATCATCATGCCTCCGATTGGCGTGGCGTTGGGAGGGGTCAATTTCGCTGACTTGGCCGTCGTCCTGCAAGAAGCGCAGGGAGAAATTCCAGCGGTAACGCTCAACCATGGTGCATTTATCATGACGATTATCGATTTCATAATCGTCGCACTCGCGATATTCATGGCGGTCAAGGCCATGAACGCCGCGCAGAAAATGCGTGAAGACGAGTCCGAAGAGGCGGCGCCTGAAGCGCCACCGGAGCCTTCTGCTGAAGAGAAGTTACTTACCGAAATTCGCGATTTTCTGGCGCAGAAATAAGCCGTTCCCTGCTGAACTAGGCGCCGTAAACGGCGCCTAGTTTTTTAGAAACGATTCCAGCGTTTGCAACGTCGCCTCAGTCGCTGCAATTTCGGCAATTGACTTCGCCTCATTTTCAAATTGTTGTTCCAAAGAAACATCCAACGACTTGTGCAATAAGCCCTTGAGGCGCGACAGCGACTCTGAGGGTAATGCCATCAGGCTCGTAATCACCGATTCCACTTCGGTATCGAACTTTTCGTCGTCAACAACTCTCGCGATTACGCCCAACGCACAGGCCTCATCCGCGCTCAGAACAGGGTTGGTCGCCATAATGTCGAAGGCCTTTTGCGGTCCGACTAAGCGCGGCAGAAAAAACGTTCCGCCACCGTCTGGTGTGAGTCCGGAGCGCGTGTACGCGGAACAAAATTTGGCTGTCCGCTTTGCGATTGTCATATCTGCTGTACAGGCGATGCTGAAGCCACCACCAGCTGCCATTCCGCCGACCGCAACTACCAACGGCGCAGGCATCCGTTTCAGCGTGAGCAACGCACTATGAAAATAAGCGGTCATCCTACGGACGTGGGGCTGAATATCATCGCGATTAGCCAAAAATTCATTCAGATCGCCGCCAAAAGAAAAGACTCGTCCGTTCGAGCAAAGCAAAACTACTTTCACCGTAGGATCCGATTCGCACCGGATTGCGGCATCGCTGAGTTGCTTCGTAAATGCGAGATCGACGGTGTTGTGCCTTTCTGGATCGACAAACGTGATTCGAGCAAGTCCGTCGCTTATATCTAAGGCAATTTTCTGTCGTTGCATAGCTAATTCTCTCTTATCAGGTTCGCTTGTGTGATTTCATGGCTCGAGAACGGACAATTCTCTAGGCATTGATTTTACTTTTGGTGGTCGCCGACTAACTGTTGATAGTCGAAGGAAGTAAGCGGCCCATGAGACGGTACCGGAATCTTCCGGCCACGCCTCGCGCGCTGCGTTAGCTCCAATTGCCCAGGGCTCTTTCGTAAAACTTTGTGTCCGTGCGGGATTCATGTCGTTTCTTCTTAGAGGGTGTCCTGTAACATTCAGTCAACGACAGACTCCGTGACAAACCTTAGGCCATCTTGGTACATCGTACGTACGAAGTGGATTGGGTTTAAGCGGAGCGTTGGCAACAGGATGGTCGCCCGCGAACGTCACCACCGGCCGTCCTGCGTGCTTAAACCAATGTACCTCCGGTGCTTAAACATTACGAGAACGCTATCATGCTGGCTGAAGTTGAAACAGACGAAAATGACGATTCCTCCGAAAGTCGGCTGACAAACGTCTACGAGAAGCTTGTTTTCGACCACTTGCAGAACGTTGCGTCCGATCTTTCCACAGAAGCGCAAATTGACGCGGCATGCCTAGCGCTTAACCGCCTGCCGCCAAAATACGTTCGCAATACAGTTGATTGGATGTTCTTTATCGACACAAAAGAATCTGAGCGCATTAATCGCGCGGTCGATATGGCCGTAACGAACGCAATTGCGCGCGTGCTCGACAATCCACCGCTACTGGAGACAAGCTAGCTTCCGGTTGCTGCTGGCTTTTGTAAGCCAAAACACGTGCACAACGGAGTTGACGCGGCCGAGTTCAAGTCCACTCCTAACGCCAATTCGCGTGCAGATGACGAACAACATCTTCGCCACTGCTAGCACCACGCGCCCAGACGAATCCCGTTAGCAGATACTCGGATGTTGACCGCTTCGATCAACCGCAATAGTCTGCGGTCAATAAAGCGCTACCAGGAACAACGACATGAGGCTCCGTCTTACCGAGGATCTTCGAAACCCGACTTTATGGTCACTGGGACGATCCTCTTGCGCCAAATTTCCACACTCGAATTTCACAATGAACATGCACGAACATAATATTAATCCGCCAAAGCTCACAGATTCGGCAGCACATTTGTTAGTGCATTGGAACGCAGTGTCACTAACCGTAATCGGAGATCCGATTGAGTGAACATTGTCATCCTAGGCGCCGGGGCTCTCGGATCGATACTCGCCGCACACTTAATTGAAGCCGACCATAAGGTAGCGTTGATCGCGCGTGGCCGCCGCGCGAAGCAAGTCAGTGACAATGGTCTGTTGGTCGGGGGACTGTCGGAAATTAAGGCGCGATGCGAGGTCCTTTCCGAAAAGGATGCGGTGCCGGATGCGGAGTTACTAATCGTAACCGTAAAAACCTACGACATTGAATCTGCGATTGCTCCATTGGCATCGCGAAAATTCGATTCGGTTTTCTCGGTAGCCAACGGCGTATTAAAAAATACGCAATTAGCACAATGCTTCGATGTCCCGGCAGTGCTTGGATGCATGGCCGATACGAGTGGCGAATTACTTGCTAGCGGTGAAGTGCGTTTCACCAGAAATATTTGCTTGCATATCGGGGAGTTCGACGGCGAATTAAGCCGCCGGGCGACGACCATCGCGGCAGCAATAAATAGTAGCGGCGTGAACACCGTAGCGCAAGACAACATTCAAACAATCGAGTGGTCGAAATTCGTCGGTTGGGTAGCGCTGCTTATCCTAGCCGTATCGACCCAACGAGAAACGGGTAAATTTCTTGCCGATCGAAATTGCGCACACTTGGCCGCGATGATCATTCACGAAATGGCAGCAATAGCCACGGCTAAAGAAATTAAAATTATTGACCAATCGCCGCTGCCGGTGGCAAGCCTCGCGGCAAAATCTATCGGACTTGCGGAGCGACAACTCGTCGAAATTGGTAACGAATGGATGCGAAATGCACCGAGCCACAGACTCTCAGCACTACAAGATCTTCAGCGTAGTAAAAAACTCGAGGTAGTAGAAACCCTCGGCTTTGCAGTCCGTGAAGCCCAAACCTTAGGCTTGGATGCGCCGACTTTAGTGACTTGTTTCGACCTGGTTAGCGGCATCAACGGATTAATTGAACCCGCACGTTAGGCAATTGATTCCAATTTATCGCTCGTATAGTTAACTACACACGACCAATCGGCTCGCTCGTGAGCGTGCCAATAGAGTTCCCGCAGCCGCATCGTTATTGGACCCGGAGTTCCGTTCCCAATCCTCGTTTCGTCGAGTTTAGAAACCGGCATGACCCCGCCCGCGGTACTCGTTAAAAATATTTCATCGGCACCACTTAGGCAGGCCAAATCAAACTGTTTTATGGCGCACGGAATGCCTCGAGATTCCGCGAGTTCTAGGATCGTAGCGCGCGTAATGCCCTGCAAAACGCCGCTTTCCGGAGTGAGCAAAACCCCGTCGCAGTAGGCAAAGACGTTGAAACCGGGACCCTCGGTGACGTTGCCCTTCGAATCCAACAGTATCGCCGTGTATGCCTCGCGGTCGTAAGCCTCGAACAGTCCCCGAACTAGATCTCCCCACTGAAAGTTTTTGACTGTCGGATCGACCGACGTGCTTGGCGTTCTATAAACCTTTGTAGCAACCGCTACGTTGACGCCTGCCGCTTGCAATTGTGGGTTGGCAATCCATACATACGGTATTGCGAATGCGTAGAATCGATTCTGAAACGTACGTGTATCTCGACTTCCGCCAAGCGCTACGCCGCGAGTCATAATCATTTCGACATACGCTTCTCGGAGACCCGATTTCGCTACGCAAGCGTGAAGGACGTCACGGATCTCATCTCGACCCAAGGTCGGCTGCATGCGCAATAAATTCCAATTTCGTTCGAATCGATCGAGATGTGCATCCAAGCGGAAAAATTTGCCGTTCCATACTGAGACCACGTCGTAGGTAACATCGGAACGGGTAAACCCTGTATCGGTGATTGGGATTGCAGCGTGCTCTATCGGCATAAAGTTGCCATTGATCCAAGCGCATCCGCTACTGAATGTGGAATCTACCATTGTTTAAACCTCGGGTTTTAGAACCCGTTGATACGGACTAGGCATTCCTTCAGCGAGCGCCCAACCGTCTTGATTTAAATCATACCGTCGACAACTATCATTCTCGCGACGATTAAACTGTCGAAATAACGACATCCGCGCTATCGATGCTGACGCGACTCGTCCAACCATAGGGGTCGTCAATTCGAGCGTACTGAATACCGGTTAGCTGATCGAATAAGCGTCGTGCTACAGGCCCCGTGCGATTGTCGTTGAGTGTCATTTCTCGATCCTGCATCACCAAACGACCGACCGGTGCGATCACGGCGGCAGTACCCATGCCAAAGGCTTCAGTAATTTCACCGTTTTCGATGTCGCGCATCACGTCGTCTATTTTTAACGGCGTTTCACTCATTTCATAACCCAGATCCGGAGCCAACCTCAGTACGGAATCCCGAGTTATGCCGTGCAAAATCGCGCCTGAAAGAGGCGGTGTGCGAATTTCGTTGTCGCCGTACACGAAAGCAATATTCATGGCACCCACTTCATCTATGTAGCGCCTTTCTACTGCATCCAGCCAGAGAACTTGCTGACAACCCTGTCGGCGTGCGGCTTCGGACACCGCGATACTGCCGGCATAGTTGCCTGGCGTTTTGGCTTCTCCGGTACCTCCGCGCACCGCGCGAACGTTATCGTGCGAGAC
>JBLFWZ010000279.1:0-5950 GCA_047611905.1 Gammaproteobacteria bacterium
TGAGTCCCAGCTGCCTGGCGCCTCGATCGGATCGTGCGATAGCTCCGGCGAGAAAATCCTGAAACATCATGCGATTCGCGAGTCCAGTGAGGGAATCGTATTTCGCCAGAAGCTCGAGATTGGCGTTTAATCGAAATCGCTCGACGGAGAATCGGATAACCCGCTCGAGTAACTCAGGACTTAACTGATCTTTGACGAGAAAATCTGAGGCGCCGGCTTTCATTGCCGCTTCATCGAGGGGACGATTAGCCACGCCAGTGAGCATTATTATGGGCATCGGTGCGCCGACTTCGCCGATCGAGGTAAGGAAATCTACGCCGTTTTGCTTGCCTAAGCGATTATCCAGTAAGCAAACGTCATAGGGATTCAAACGGATACTCGATAGCGCGGTTATAGGATCGTGAACCCATTCTAGCGAGTAGGAATAGTTCGGCACGCGATCGAGCAAATCTCGAGTGAGGATGTAATCATCTTCGTCGTCCTCAATTAGAAGAATGCGAGTCTTCGCATTTGATGATTGCATGGCGACTCCTCTCTGTCTGGACGTAATCGATACCCGAATAACTGAAGTACTAGTGTCAGTTCGTCGAGACTGGATCTGTGCTCGCTTGCTTAAGCATGTATCGGCTAACCGAATGAATTCTTTAATGGTCTCTGGCGGTTGGCTCGATTATTCACAACGTGCTGCCCAATTATTGCGTTCGCACAATATTCGAATGCTGCGTCGTGGGGTTAGATAATCCGGCAGAGTATTCTGCACGACGAGCCAGAGCACAGCCGGTATTGGGGCAGGGTAGCTTGTCGGTTTCGTCATTCCGTCGACCCTGCCGCGCATTCGATATCCCAGTAGCTGCGTTCATTTGTCGCGTGAAGACTAGACAGGTTTGAGCGTCGGTCGACGGCGATCACGAGTGCTGCATTTGCCACCCGTTAATGAGCCGACTTTGTCTGCTAATTCGGACTCGGATGTTTCCACTTCTTAGGGATCTGGCGTTCTCATGAGGACATCGAACATCAAGTAGGCCACTGCAAGACGGCCAACGGCGCCTGAGAAGCACCCATATCGACGGGTTCAAAGCCGTTGTCCAGCTGGAAGATACCGCCAAGCTAACGGCATCGTACGGAACTTAGACGCCAATAAATTGGCGTTTTCACCGTCGATTCGGCGTAACCGTATGATCTGTAAACACAATGATAACTGGCATGCGCTTTGCACTAACTATTTTCGACAGTACACAGGAGACGTCATCGTGGCCGAAGAGAATACGAACGAAGAAGTTCAATCTGGTGGAAAGAGTAAGTTCATTATTATCGGCGTCGTCGCCTTACTTGCGATTGGCGGTGGCGCGGCGTTTTTCCTTAGCGGTGGCGAACCGACTGAGGGCGAGGCTGAAGTGGCTGAAGCGGAGCCGATCGCCGAATCATTCTACGTAGCGCTCGAACCCGCGTTCGTCGTCAATTTTCAGGATAAAAGTAATAAGACGAAGTTCCTAAAGGCAGAACTTAACGTCGTCACAATCGACGACGAGGTACCGGATGCGATCGCGAAACATATGCCGGCTATTCGTAACAATCTAATCTTGTTGTTTTCCCGACAAATTTACGAAGATCTTTTACCGCATGACGGAAAAGAGGCGCTGCGCGCCGAAGCTTTGTCTCAGGTTCAGGCGGTTATCGAAAAGCAGACCGGGAAACCTGGAGTCGACGATCTTTTCTTTACTAGCTTTGTCATGCAGTAATCAGCATGGCCAACTCAGACTTACTCTCTCAAGAGGAAATCGACGCATTGCTGTCCGGGGTCGACGGCGGGGACGTAGAGACAGAAGCAGAGGAGCAGCTCGTTTCGAATGAAGTTCGCAGCTACGACTTAGCGAGCGAGGACCGCATTGCACCCGGAGAGATGCCGGCACTGGAAATGATCAACGAGCGATTTGCGCGAAATCTCCGTCTCAGCCTCTTTAATCTTCTGCGGCGATCCGCCGTCGTATCGGTCGAAGGCATCGAATTGCACAAGTTTGGCGAATATGCGCAAACCTTACTGATGCCGTCAAATTTAAACATTATCAAGATTGCGCCATTGCACGGTTCAGCCTTAGTGGTTTTTGCGCCGAAGCTGGTGTTCTCGCTGGTCGATTGCTTTTTCGGCGGTGACGGACGCTTCCATACGAAAATCGAGGGGCGAGACTTTACTGCGACAGAGATGCGCATCGTGCAGAAAGCGCTGAATATCGTATTCGAAGATATGAAGGAAGCCTGGGAGCCTGTGCTGCCGATCGATTTTCAATATATCGACTCCGAGATAAACCCGCAGTTCGCCAATATTATTGGCGCAAACGAAGTGATTGTTGTGTGTACATTTCATGTCGATGTCGACGCTGGTGCGGGCCACCTTCAATTCGCATTGCCGTATTCGATGCTCGAACCGATCCGCGTTCAACTCGATGCAGGAATCCAAAGCGAAGCGCCTAAGAAGGATCCCCGATGGAATACACGGCTCCAGGAAGAGTTGAAATCCGCAAAAATAAAATTGCAATCCACGTTGGCGACGACCGACCTTACTGTTCGTGACATTGTGAATCTGAAGACCGGCGACATTATCAATATTGAAATGCCTGATTCCGTTCTCGCTTTTGTCGAACACGTTCCCGTGTTCCGCGGAAAGTTCGGCGCATCTCGAGGAAACCGTGCGCTAAAGGTAGTAGAGACACTATTAGCGGACGGCGACCCAGCTTTCGACAATACAACTCAATCCCCATCCTAATAATGAGTGATGAACGCATGAGCGAAGAAAAGAGCGAAATAGCTGACGAATCCAGTTCGGTGTTGGAGGATCAAGCGATCACCGCAACTGATTCACTTCAATCCGATCCCGTTCAGGCCCCAATGAGTAATCTGCAAGCCGATCCGCAACAAGCCAGTAATGAAACAGTCAATTTAGACGGGGTTCTCGATATCCCCGTCAGCGTTTCTGTTGAGATCGGGAAAACCACGTTGAGCATTCGGAGTTTACTACAGTTAAATCAGGGTTCGGTTGTGGAACTCGACCGATTAGCCGGGGAATCATTAGATGTACTCGTCAATGGCACCTTAGTCGCCCACGGCGAAGTGGTTGTCGTGAACGAGAAATTCGGAATTCGACTTACCGATGTAGTGAGTGCGCAAGAACGTGTTAGACAACTTGCTTAGAAAAGTTCTCTGCCTGCTTGCCGCGTTGCTTGGTGCTACGAGTAGCGTCCCGGCTCAAGTGGCGACTGAGGCGGCGACAATCGCGCCGGTTGGATTGTGGGATCTGGCGAAAGTGAGCCTAGGTCTGATCGTCGTCGTGGTCTCCATCATCGCGACGGCTGCGTTGCTGAAACGGGTGAAATCGAATCAGGCTAAAAATGGTAGCTACATCAAATTACTCGATGGTTTGCCGATTGGTACGCGCGAGCGGATCGTTCTGTTAGAAGTCCAGAACCAGCGCATTCTCGTCGGTATTTCACCTGGCCGTATCCAAGCCTTGCACACTTTCTCGGTTGATGCGTTTGCCGAGAAGTCGTTCGCCGATCTGGTCGAAGAAATGCCGGTCCACACGGAAGCTGTCCGATGATTCGCCAATTAGTCGCGGCCCTCATTCTCTTCGCCCCGGTGCTCGCACATGCCCAGGCTGGGTTTGATGCGTTCGCCGTTTCTACGGCTGACGATGGCACGCAAACGTATACGCTAACCTTACAGATTCTGATTCTAATGACGGCGCTGACTTTGCTCCCAGCGCTGGTTCTTGCCATGACCTCGTTCACGCGGATAATTATCGTGCTCGCGATTTTGCGTCAGGCAATCGGCACGGCGCAGACGCCATCTAGTCAGGTTTTGGTCGGTTTAGCGTTGTTCCTCACTGTATTCGTGATGACCCCAGTAACCGATCAAGTATTCGCCGACGCCATCACGCCGTTCGTCGCCGACGAAATTGACGTGACAGAAGCGCTAAAGCGCGGTGCTCCGCCGCTGCGTGAATTTATGCTCGGGCAGACGCGCGAATCCGATTTGCTTCTGTTTAGCGAGCTTGCGGCTTCCACGACGGCAACGGAGTTTGATCAAGTGCCGCTATCGATTCTTATCCCGGCATTTGTTACTAGCGAACTTAAAACAGCATTCCAAATTGGATTTTTGATTTTCATTCCATTCCTCATCATCGATTTGGTGGTTGCATCCGTGTTGATGTCGATGGGCATGATGATGTTATCACCGCTCATTATTTCACTGCCGTTCAAAATAATGCTGTTCGTACTTATCGATGGCTGGGCGCTCATCATCGGTACCTTGGCATCGAGTTTCTACGTGTAGTTCGATGACTCCAGAACACGTCATGACATTGGGACGGCATGCACTCGAAGTGACGTTGTATCTGATGTTGTTGTTGCTCATCCCAGCCTTAGTCGTCGGACTTCTCATCAGTATGTTTCAGGCTGCGACGCAGATTAATGAAATGACCTTGAGCTTTATCCCGAAGTTGCTAGTTACCGTGTCCGTACTGATGTTCGCCGGCCCTCATATTGTGCGCCTGCTCATGGACTACACGATTCGCCTATATCGTTCCATTCCGGGGATCATCGGATGATCATGCGTGAAGAGTCATTTGCAGACGGGCTCCTTCGAGCGCGCGCTTAGGGCCGATTCTACATCATGTTTTCAATTACGGATGCTGAGATTATGAGTTTGCTCGGCGCTTGGACGTGGCCGTTTCTGCGAGTGGGCGGGCTCGTTATGACGGCACCTGTGATCGGCACCCGCATGGTGCCTGGGCGGGTCCGCTTGGTTTATACCTTAGCTTTATGCGGCGCCCTGGTGCCGTTACTGCCCGCGCCGCCAGAGGTGGTGATGTTTAGTCCGCAAGGCCTTCTCCTTGCAATCCAACAAGTTCTTATCGGTGTCGCAATAGGCCTGGTCGTGCGAATCGTGTTCGTCGTGGTCGAAATTGCCGGCCAGATTGTGGCGCAGCAAATGGGCCTCGGATTTGCGTCCTTGGTCGATCCGCAAACTGGATTGCAAGTTCCGGTTCTAAGTCAGTTCTACATCATCCTGGCGACCTTAATGTTCTTCTCATTGCAAGGGCATTTAGTGTTGATATCTACCTTGGTGGATAGCTTTGCGATCTTGCCAGTCGGCGCTGGTGGCATCGAACCTGAAGGCTTGGAACTTGTTCTCGAATGGTCGAAATCGCTTTTCTCGGGAGCATTAGCGATTGCGCTGCCGATCGTCATTGCGCTACTCGTAGTGAACCTCGCGTTCGGCGTAATGGCGCGATCCGCTCCGCAACTGAATGTCTTCGCAATCGGCTTTCCAATCATGATTCTATTCGGTGTGTTCATGATATTCCTGACATTGGACACTTTGGAATTACACCTTCGCGCGAATTTCGACGCCGCATTTAGCGTTGCGCGCGGGTTGCTGGGCAACCCTTGAACGATGGCTGACAGCCCCACAGGTCAGGAACGTACCGAGGAACCGACCCCAAAAAAACGTAGCGATGCGCTTAAGAAAGGTGACGTTGCTCGTTCACGCGAACTAACAACGACGATGATGTTGTTCGCGGGTGCCGTCGGGTTCTATATGACGGCGGGACAAATATTTAGCGGTTTGCTCGATGTAATGACCGATGGCTTCTCGTTGTCTAGGGCGCAAATATTTGATTCCAACCACCCGTACAATGCGACGTTGAGCGCCGGGCTGTCGGGTCTTTTGGCGCTGGCACCCTTGCTCGTGTTGCTTACCGTTGTCGCTATCGCGGCACCGATCACGATTGGTGGCTGGGCGTTTAGTGGCAGTGCGATCGGATTCAAATGGAATCGACTGGATCCGATCCAAGGGTTGAAAAGAGTCTTTGGCCCGCGTGGCATCATCGAAACATTCAAAGCGCTCGCGAAATTCACGCTTATTCTAGGTTTCGCCCTCGCCGCGCTTCGCCACC
>JBLFWZ010000280.1:0-5946 GCA_047611905.1 Gammaproteobacteria bacterium
ACAGGCGGCATCTTGGCACGCTATGCGCCGGGTGAGGATATACGCGTGATCGCTGCGAACCTGGGTGCCATCTCCGGTGTCGCGCAGATTGCGGACGGTAGCTTCCTGGTGTGCGACACAGGCGGTAGTTGTCTGCTCAAAGTATCGCCAGCTGGCGTGGTCACCACCATCGCGCGTGGATTACAAGGACCCCTCGGCATCGTCTCGGCAGCCGATGGTTCATGTTTTGTCTCAGAGGCGGACGCCGGGCGCGTATCGCATATTGAAGATGGGGAAGTAACCGCTGTCTTAACGGGGCTGGTAAACCCACATGGTTTGGCACTGCGCGGTGGCTATTTGTTTGTTCTCGATCGCGGCGCCAAGTCGCTCTTGCGATGGAAACTGCAGGGAGGGCTGCCGGAAATCATTGCAAGCGAATTACCGGTTGGCGCCGAACCAGGCTTGCTGCCGAAAGTTCTTCCGGGTATCGCTGATATGATGCCCGGACCGTTATTACCATTTGCAGATCTCTGCGTGACTGCCGACGGTCGAATCTTACTCAGTGCTGACGGCGCAGGCGCTATCTTCGCGCTGAGTCAAAATTCGATCTAGGCCACAGGTTCGAGGATTGCTACGGACCACGTCATGCAACTTGAACTTCAAACTCGTTAACTTTTGAGTCGTAGGGACTTGTCGCTGCTGCACCCACTACTTGTTTGTTAACGGTGCCTCGCCCGCGTTCGCGGAAAGAATTGCGGTTGCTTCAATCTCGACTCGATATTCGGGGAGAGCCAGAGCAGCGACACCGATGAGGGTGCTTGCCGGCCGGTTCGACTGTGCGAAGAACTCATTGCGGACTTGTCGGAAGACATCCAGCTGAGTCGCTTGGTAGTCGACGATATAGGTAGTCAATTTCACTATATCGCTAAGCGCTCCACCTGCGTCGGTGAGCTGCTCGCGAAGGGATGTGTAAGCGCCACGTAATTGGGTCTCAATCGAATTTCCTTCGCTTACCTGTCCTGAAACGAAGAGCGTAGTGACGCCATTAGCAGTCACCGACACGACTTGTGTGTAGCCGGTCGCCGGGTTAACGAATCGGCGCTCGATTTGGTCTGCTTTTATATTCGAGCTCGCCACGGCGGCAAGCAAACCTGCGATCGCGAAAGTGCGCAGAGACACCCTGCGTATGGTGTCTGGATGACGGACGATAGGTGATGACTGCATGGCGGGCTCCCACATTTTAAATAGCAACGGGTATAGATTTTAACTCAGTCCGCAGCCCGGCTTACAGCGAGTTAGCGGCTGGCGTGGACAAATCCGGCAAAGGATAGAAGCGCTAAAGTGGTATTAGGAGTACACATTAATTATTTGGACTCGAAAATTATGCGGATCTAAACAGCGGGCTCACTACTAAAAGGGCGCCATTAAACGCCGTCCCAGTGATCGGTTCGCGATCGCGGTGTACCTTATATCCTATGAATACCTCAACGACGCTACCCCGGGTCCGACGCAGCATCCTTTGTTGCAGCTTTCGCGTTATTCGTTCTGGCCGTTGGCCTATCTAGAAGATTGCACGCGCTTTGGAGCAACGTTTACGTTTCGCCTAGCCGGGTTTGGCACGCTTGTGCAACTGACCGGTCCCGAGGATATTCGCGAGGTGTTTCGCGCCGATTCCACGGCATTGCACGCCGGTGAGGGCAACGCGGTATTGTCGTCTCTGGTTGGTGATACCTCAGTGCCAGTACCCGACGAAGATCCGCATGCGCGTCAGCGACGCATCTTGATGCCGCTGCTGAACGGCGAACGGTTGCAGAGTTTTTTTGACATCATGCAAAGTAATGCGCTCGGCACTTGCCAGGCGTGGGTGGGCGCCGGTGAAGTGCGTGCAGATAAGGCGGTGTTCTCGATAGCCGAGACGCGCACATGAGATCGGTTGCATTTCGACAGCACGGTCGTGACCCGGCCAAGATGATGCAGTAGGTGCAGTGGGACAATTCTGAGAGACCAATTAATTGCGATCACCGCCAACCACGCGGTAATTGTCTTCATCAATGCAGACGGACAGTGAGAGCTGAGCTTGGTTGGTGCAGATATCGACCTTCGCGCAGGACCAACATCGCTATAAGTAAAGCGCGTCGAGGTAGAAGCATTCAAACGCCGAAGTGTAGTCAAACTATTTTCTATAGGGCCGGTCTCGGCGCAATCTCTGGCGATGCAACGATTACGATCGATTCAGCGACGAATGTGACTTTGTTATGAATTCAGGGCACCCCATACTCGATAATTGCACGCGTTTGCACAACCATTTCGGAGACATCAAAGGGCGGCAGAAATTCGCCCGCTACGCGCGTATCCGGGCGCACGAGTAACACCGAAGCTGGGTGATCAAACCAATAGTCTGCTGGGTCGTCGGTTGATACGCGAACGACTTGCATGCCGAATTGTCGCGTTAGTAAATTTAATTTTTCGCTCGGTCCGCTCGCAGCGACAAAATTGGGGTCGAAATAATCCGTGTATTCGCGAAGCCGCTCGGGGGTGTCTCGTTCGCCATCGACCGAAACAAACACAACCTGCCCAATTTCGGCGAATTCATCGACGGGGAGGAGTGCTTCCCGCACTTGTTTCAAAGTCGCCAACGTTGTCGGGCAAATGTCAGGGCAATGGGTGAACCCAAAGAACAACAATGTCCATTTATTGGCGAGCCGTGTTTCATCGAATGTCGCGCCATTACTATCGGTTAACGTGAAAGGGCTTAGTGGTAGCAAAGGCGGCCAAACAACGCTACTTACCTCGGGTAAGCCAGATCTTTGTGTGGTGTACCCAAGGAAGTAACCGACACCGAGCGCAATGACCGCGACGAAGGAAATGGCAGCGAGCAGTGGCAATCGGGCTTGAATTGGCATTCCGCCACTATAGCGATACCGAACCACCGTTGGTATGTTCAATCTACAAAAGAGACCGAGTTATCGAACACTGCGTCGCATGATGCAGGCACTAATGATATGGTGACCTGCAGATTTACCGTCGAGCAGCCTCCGCATCGACGCTCACAATTGATCTACAAACTGCAATATTCGCCGGGAGAAACGCAATGTTCCGCAAGCACCCCAAACGCATTTTTCGAAGTCTTCGTTTGAAGATTACACTTCCCATTGTTCCGATAGTGCTAGCGGTGCTCGCAACCGATCTTAGTGCCAACGATGACCAGAGTTATGCGGCACTGCGCGAGTGGATATCTGAAAAGCCCGCGGCTGATGGTATTCAAGCGGGGAAAAACCTAAGCGCGGCGGATCGGGCTGACTTACTCGAGCCTTTCATCCCGCGTTCGGCGTGGGAATATTACATTTTCGACGACGTGAATATGGAGATTGCCGCGACCGCAGACTACCCGCCGCCAGCCGATTGGGGGAGCAATACCAGCAAGGACTACAGCCTTGACGAGCGGGGTGTTTTATCCGGCTTTACTGGTGGCGGCTTTC
The DNA here is from genome assembly GCA_047611905.1 of Gammaproteobacteria bacterium. Taxonomy (GTDB): domain Bacteria; phylum Pseudomonadota; class Gammaproteobacteria; genus UBA11873. Next base: position 3,459 of record JBLFWZ010000280.1, read on the forward strand.
CGTACGAAGAAATTGACCCGAGCGAACCATTCGTTGCTCAGAAAGTAATTTGGAACATGCTTTGGCGACCCGGTCAAGACGATTTCAATATGCCAATGGTGACGTGGCTGCGGAGCGAAGGCGGCAAGCTCGATCGTAAGCTCGAATTTACCTCGGTATCTTCCACCTATGCGCGCGGCGACCGTTGTTTGGTAGATGGATACGAGGAGGTCAAGACTAAAACTATCATGGAATTTCGCTCACCGCGTGATATGGCTGGCGCTAAGGACATGTCAATTTCATACGTCGATCACGACCGTGAGAATTCTGGTTGGGTGTACTTACCCGTACAACGCAAGCCACGTCGCACGTTGGCGTCGGAACGTACGAGCGAGCTCATGGGCATGGATATGATCCGCGAAGACATGAATGGGTTCGGCGGAAAAGTGCACGAAAACAACTGGACGTATCTTGGTACGCGCGAAGTCCTTGCGACTATAAATCTGAAAGACAACCCGGAAATTGGCGGGCCGCATTTGTGGGTGCCGAACAACGCGCGCTGGGAGTTACGCGACACGCACGTGTTGCTGATCGAACCGAAAGCAAGTAATCATCCCTACAGTGCACGCATCGTTTTTATTGATGCCAAGACTTATTGGACGCATTGGATGTTCGCTTTTGATCGCGAAGACGATCAACTGCTGCGCATGAACCAGCACTATCTCAAATACTCCGAGAGCTACGCCCAGGACACCGCCGTTAGCCAAGCACCGTATGTCGAACAGGATTTCGCAAAGAACATCGGACATCAGGTTTTTCTGCACCTCGGGGAAACTGATATCAATGCGAAAAAACCACACGCAACGATCACCCATTGCTTCGTGGCGAAACGCGAGTTCTCGCCCGCGCGCGCGCGACAATTTTACTCATTGCGTAATATGATCAGCGGCCGTCGCTAGTGCTTAAAGTCGCGCGCATGCCGTATCTGCAGCGTCAGTCAGAGTGAGGATAAGCAGAGTCTGCTTGTCGCGAATAGACGGGCGAAAAGCGACGGTGTCGTGCTTCGTATAACCTTAGGAGCTGCAAAGGAACAGGATTGTGCGAGACCCGGCAACCAAAACGGATAACTTGCCGCTTTAATTTGACGCGAATAAACCGGGTCAAAATTCTCAGATACGCGAGCCCGCGCCGACGTGTATCGCTGCGATTAGCCGTCTCTGCCACAACTAGCGACCTGTGGAACAACCACTACGGCGAATTATTTCGAGTTAAGTTCCTCTTTGGCTAATTCTCAGCCCATTTACTTACCTGCAAAGTCCGCAATCAATACAACGTATGTCATGACCGTAGCGAGAGAGCACGAACATAGATTCCTGTTCCCCTGTGTTCCCTAACGCCTATTTGCTGATTCACAATGGCGACGAAACTAGCGATCGCTAATCTGGCTTTCTAACTTGATCTGGATAATTCAGCAGGCGATATCTTTTCGATCAGACGTAGTTCTGCATCGTCCCAACCAGGCCTCTACGTCTTCGCCATAGATTCCACGATTATCATCTGATGGTACCGACATCGCGACACCTGAACCGTCGGTGGAAACATCGCGCGAGACTGGTTCCGGTTAAATTCTATTTGTCGTGCTGATCAGCTTCGCGAAACTGCCTAGCTATGGAGCTTTCGTTCCAACAATGACCAACATCTAAGCTCGGGAAGGGTGATCAAAGTGTTGGCGCCCAGTCTAAAAATCTTGACTGAAAGTATCCGAAAATGATTGAGACTTAGTCGATATCGAATTTTATCCAACATGATAATAATCAATTAATATAATAGTTTATACCCAATATCTAATCTGTTATCTTAGGTTCTATCTGATCCGCTTCGATAAACGAGATATGCGAATGAAAACTACACTGTGATGCTTACACCTCGTCATTGATAGAGGTCATGGTTTGCGACGTATGCGGTCTCCTCGCGGTTCCTTCTCGAAATCGTCCACGACTATTTAATTTAAGGCCCTGAATTATGAAACATTTGTTCGTGCGTTTATTACCCCATGGAATGATGGCCACGCTGGTTTGCGTTTCTAACGTTGCGTTGGCGATTGTTAACTTCGGACCCGACATCGAAATCGAAGGGTTTCTCCAAGCACAAAATATACTGCGCACACCGGAATTTTCTAGCGCAGAATTTATCCAACAACGGAACACGGCGCAGCTTGAAGGCAAGTATTATTTTCTACGCGATGCTGTTGCGTTTCGCAGCTTTAACACTGGGCCCTTAGAAGAAGCGACACTCAACGTCATCGCGCGAGGCGTTTACGATTCAATTTATGATGTGCGCGACAGCTACGATGATGCCTTTAGTTCGCGTGATGGCACGCACGGTAGATATGAATACAAACTCCGCGAAGTGTTCGTCGATTTTATATTACCGCCGTTTTCTCTAAGAGTCGGTCGGCAACAAGTGGTCTGGGGAGAAACAGATAACTTCCGCGCACTCGACGTAATTA
>JBLFWZ010000281.1:0-5858 GCA_047611905.1 Gammaproteobacteria bacterium
TTGTAGAACGCGCGGCGATCGTGATCCGTCTGTTGACTAACCATCGGTATATTCATAGCAATAGATTCTCACCCAATCGATTCTTAGAAACTAGCCGTTTTCGGACCTTCGTCTTTTGGCGCCCATTGGCGTGGAAATCGCAGGTCGTTCGCCGGCCTCAAAAAACAAATGCGCGTGTTGTCCCGCTCTGTGTGTTAAACTCCGCGCGGCTGGTGGTCCGCCATGGACGTCCAGCGCGACATCTTTAGTTGTTAGTTTGTCTAATAGACAGTGTGATTGAACGTCTCCTTCACTCGTCGAAAGACCCGCTTCCCCTCCCTCCAGAGAACCAATTACTGCATGCCGCACGTGCGCTGAAACGCACAACTCCGGCAAAGCCGATAGTGCTCGGGCGACGACAACCACGAAATCGTGGCGACCCTTGAACGAGATCTACTTAGCCATAAAGAAGCTCGCTTTCACCGCTGAACGCTGCAATGCGCAGGACTAGCCGTGAACGCACTATTTTTTAGGAAAGAATTAATGACATTTGAAAATCTCGGTTTATCCGAGCAACTGCTGCACGCTGTGCGCGACACAGGCTACTCAATCCCAACACCTATTCAAGCGCAAGCGATACCTGCCATACTGGCCGGCGGCGATCTGATGGCTGCGGCACAGACCGGCACTGGTAAAACAGCTGGCTTTACGCTGCCCCTACTCCAACTTTTGAGTGACCGACCGGCCGCAAGCAATAACTGTGCACGTGCGCTCGTCGTCACTCCAACCCGCGAACTCGCCGCGCAAATTCAAGAAAGCGTGCGTGTTTACGGCAAATATTTGAAGTTGCGCTCTGCCGTCGTGTTTGGCGGGGTGGCGGTTAGCCCGCAGATGATGAAATTACGTAGTGGTGTAGAAATACTCGTCGCTACACCGGGGCGTTTGCTCGATTTACATCAGCAAAAAGCCATTCGTTTCCACGAGATTGAAACGCTGATCCTCGACGAAGCCGACCGCATGCTCGACATGGGCTTCATTCACGATATCAAGAAGATCATGGCACTACTGCCGCGAGAACGACAGAATTTGCTGTTCTCAGCAACTTTTTCTGACGATATCAGGCACCTCGCGAAATCTATCACGAACAATCCTGTCGAGATCGATGTCGCGCCGCGCAATTCAACCGTCGATATCATCGCGCAAAAGATCCACCCGGTGGATAAAGTCCGCAAGGCTGAGCTGCTAAGCCATCTGATCCGTGACCAAGGTTGGTACCAAGTGCTGGTATTCAGCCGTACGAAGCACGGTGCCGACAAGCTCGTTAAGCGATTGCAAAGGGACGATATCAATGCCGCCGCGATTCACGGCAATAAAAGCCAAGCACAGCGCACGAAGGCGCTGGCTGCGTTTAAACACAATAAGATTCAGATCTTGGTCGCTACTGATATCGCCGCGCGCGGCATCGATATCGATCAGCTCTCGCACGTTGTGAACTTCGACTTGCCGAACGTTCCCGAAGATTACATCCATCGCATCGGTCGGACAGGCCGTGCGGGCGCGAGCGGCAATGCTATCTCGCTCGTATGTGCCGATGAATCTAAGCAACTACGAGATATTGAACGGCTTCTGAAGCGGAAAATTGAACGCGAAGAAATCGTCGACTTCGAGCCGAATCACAGTGTTCCTGAATCTGCCTTAGGCGCTCCTGCTCGCAAACCCCATCGTCCGAATGCAAACCGCCCCAATAACAAATGGCGCGGCAATTCGAATGAACCACGGAACAACAATGGAAACCGGGCGCCCGGCGCGCGCGCTCAACCGAGTAACAATGGCAATCGTCCTGTCGCACGGAACGCGAAAGCAAGTTAGCTACTTAATTTGCCTCGCCTAATATGCCTCAAGGAGTCTGATAGGCACGCTGCACGACTAGAATAAACACCCGTCGTGCAGCGACGTCACACTAGACACGGGTTGATCCGCGATAGACCCACTTAAACGGCGATATTCTGCCGCGCACCCTGGAGACACAGCCGCCTCACTACCCGTCAACCGTGCGGCGAACTATAGTCCGGTACCTTCTTGGACGTTAAGCAAGAGGTTCAGCGTTTGAACCGCCTGACCTGACGCCCCTTTACCTAAATTATCCAACTGCGCGACAACCACCACTTGGCTCTGCGCGGCGTTCTGTAATACGTGCAGCCGCAACTCATTCGAGCCGTTCAAGGCTTCCGGATCGAGATGCCCGGTCGTCGCAATTTCGGCCTCATCGGCGACTGTCACATAGGGCTCTGCGTCATAATGTGCACGATATATTTGCCGAACATCCTGCGGCGATAGCGCGCCAGGCAGTGCCCACAATGGCAAGGGAACGGATACGAGCATCCCTTTGTAGTATCTGCCCACAGTCGGCAGAAAGATCGGCGGATTTTTGAGACCACTCCAACGAGTCATTTCGGGGATGTGCTTGTGCCCCAGAGCCAAGGCGTAATGATAATTGGCACTGACGATTGTGTCGGGACTGTCTGCATTCTCGAATGAATTAATCAACGCCTTGCCGCCGCCTGAATAACCCGATAGGCCGCTTAACGAGACAGGCCAGTCGGCCGGTAACGCGCCGGCTGCGATTAACGGATGCAGCATCGAAATCGCAGCGATCGCGTAACACCCAGGATTTGAAACTCGCTCGGCTTGGCAGATCCGCGCGCGTTGCTGTCCATCAAGTTCCGGGAATCCGTACACCCAATCAGGTGACACCCGGTGAGCACTGGACGCATCAATAATCCGCGTGCTTGGGTTCGTCACGAGTGCAGCTGCGTCCCTTGCAGCGTCGTCGGGTAAACACAGAATGGCTACGTCGGCGGCGTTCAATGCGGCTTCGCGCGTTGCGACGTCTTTACGCTGTGCGGGATCGATTTGGATCAGTTCAAGGTCATCGCGATCGGCCAGACGCGCGGCGATCTGTAGACCCGTCGTACCTGCCTCTCCATCGATGAATACTTTGTGCAATGTCATAACGCTGAGCTCCTCGCTGGCGCGATCTTACACAGGTCCGAACCCGCACGTAAGCGGAGCTTGCGCACCTCAAGTTCTCGACTTGGAGCCGGTGTTTCTAAATTAGAACGGTACCGTCAACTCTACTACGACATCGCGATGCGAATTGTCATCCGATCGGATTCAACCTTTGTTGAACTCTAACGTCCGAAATAAGCAAACACTCAGGAGCCGAGCGCTTCGTGACGAACTGATCCTCTCTCTCAGGCGCGGAGTGCGGATCGGTAGGCAACCGTATTTTTATATAATTAAGATTATATTTGGAACACAACCTATTGAATTATATAATTGTAATATACGTTCTTTATATAAATTCGAGTAACTGATCAGCATCAGAAACTTGATACGTAACCGCCAAACTAGTGTTTCGCTTCGAAATTTAAGCACGAAAGACTCGCATCGCGGCATGTTCTAGCCAGCTGGGCGGCAGAACCCCCGATTGAGCTCGCTAATCGACTTTCTTTGAGAAAGTCCGGTCAATTCTCCAACAACACCTTCAGACAAGACACAATTATCCCCACTAGATATAATAAATTCAATGATTTATATTGCGTACTTAAAGTTAGAAATAGAATTAACTTAAGTAGCTAAGCACATACCGATTGCTTCTGAGGAGTTACCATGTCTTATCAACGTTCGTTCTCAAAACGGAGCGTGGCTCGCGTCGCGATGCTGACATCCTTGGCCGTCATGCCATGGATGACACAAGCAGCGACATTGGAAAAAATACGCGCAGGCGTCGAGCAGCCTCGTACACGTCTCGTATTCGACATGGATGAGTCGGTCTACTACACAGTATTCGCACTATCGAAACCCGAGCGGATCGTGATCGACTTTCGCGACGTAGATGCAACGCGCGTGGCTTCGCAGCCGTTCGTCACTAAAGCCGGGGCGCTGGTCCAAGGCTTACGCTATGCGACTCGTGGCGATGGCGACCTTAGGGTCGTACTCGACTTAGCGCGTCGGGCGACGACGGATACGATCCAACTCGACCCCAACGGAAGCTCGGGTCATCGTGTCGTTGTGGATCTGTTCGATTCCGCATCCGGTCGAGAAACCTCTTCAGGTGCGGTGGCTGCCCAGGCGCCAAAACGTCCTGAAGCAACGGCCCCAATGCGACGTTCGGTACCGCAAGATCGGCAGCTAGCTCAAGTTGATAGCAGCCCAGCGGTTGTCGGCTCATCAGCCCCAACACCTCTGGCGGCGGGCTCCGGCGACGGCAGCGGAGGCTCCTGGCTCAGCAATGCAAAAGCGAAATTCGATGGCACGATGGCAACCTTCGATCCGATTGGCAAACATGTCCGCCAACCGATAGAGCGAGCCGTACCGAATCTCCAGGTTCGCGGGTTTCTGCGACAAACATCAGATTTTCTCGTCGACAGACACGGTACCGTCGGCTTCCAGCAACAGGATTACCGTTTTCTACAGCTGCAGAACCTGGCCGAGTTGGAAGCGAGCTACCACATCGGCACCGGTCTCGACGTGAAGGGCATTGCCCACATGATGTACGACGGCGCTTACGACTGGCAGGATTCGACCGGGCTATTTGCTGACGCCAATGACCGAACCGCCGAGATTTACCACACCGGTGAAAGAGTCCTTCGCGAACTCTATGTAAGTTATCGCCGCCCGACGTTCGACCTGAAGCTCGGCAAGCAACAAGTTGCGTGGGGCAAGATGGACGGCCAGTTCATCGATATCGTCAATGGCATGGACCGCCGTGAATCGGTACAGTTGGAAAGCGAAGACTACGAATTTCGTCGATTACCGACTTGGATGGCCAACTCGACATTTCACTTCGGCAATAGCACGGTTCAATTACTTTATATCTTTGATTTCGAGGAAGACCGCCAAGCACTACCAGGATCAGCGTGGTACTCGCCGAATCTACCGACCACCACCAACAACGTCGTTCTGCAGACAAAACGTCCGAGCACAGAAAATTTCAGCGATCACGAATACGGTATCAGAGTTGATCGGGCGGCCGGCGCGCTGACTTATGGATTCATCTACATGTATGCCTGGGACAAAAATCCAGTCGATCAGGTACTCGGGACACAGGTCGTCAATGGTGAGCGCGTGCTTAGACTACAAGGGGAACACGAACGCTTGCATCATGTTGGCGCAACGGCGGATTACGCGACTACTTTTCAAAACGTCCCGTGGGTTGGCAGCTTACCTACCGTATTCCGAGTCGAAGCCTTATATACGAATGGGGTCCGCTTCGCGGATTTTGAAAAACAAGCACAAGCCTTGGCCGGTTCTACAACCGACGGCACCTCGAAAAGAGACACATTGCGGGCCGCCTTTGCCACTGAATTTGGCTTACCTGGACGAACAACCGCAATCCTCCAAGCCTCGTGGTACCAGACCATCAACCACAAACAGGAACTCGGTCCAGGGTTTGGTGGCGGTTTCGGTGACGAGTGGAGCTTCGTACCGGTCGTTTTCTTATCGCGGCCATTTGCGTTCAGCCGAGATCGTCTGAGCATGGAAGCCACACTGTTTCCGTTGATCAACGGCTCAGATACCGGCTGGGGAGGCATCAAGAGCAAACTCCGGCTGAGTTATAAGGTGTCGCAATTCATTAAGGCCAATGTCCTTTACACTAGCTATGACACAGGCGATAGCAACGACGTCTACGGTCAGTACAATAAGTGGGATAACTTTGGCTGGGAGCTAAGCTATGAATTTTAAGGTCGCCAAACAGCTGGCACGCGCGAGAACGCTGAAATCCCTGGCGGTGCTCGCCTTACTCAGTGGCTTCCTGACAGCCAATGCGCAGGAACCTCAATGGCGCACACTGGATAATATCTCGAGTGAAGATC
>JBLFWZ010000282.1:0-5834 GCA_047611905.1 Gammaproteobacteria bacterium
CTTGTCGCCGCGTGAAATACAAGTTCCGCAGAAAATTAGCGAAGGTCTAAATTTGGATGAAATCGCCCGCGCAATTTGTCTGAGCCCGAAAACTATCGCACATCACCGACGTTCGTTGTGCGAAAAGCTTGGCGCTAAAAACGATGTGCAACTGGCCATCATTGCGAACGCACAAGGCTTATCCGAATTGGTAGACATTGATGATGAAAACGCGAGCTTAGACGAATTGGAACGCTCGTGACGAAAAGTGCGCGTGTATCTACGCGCAAGGATCCGACGTTCGATATTCGCTGTAGAAGGTGCGAGCGCCTAGCCACCTTCCTCGACGACGTAAGAGAAACCCACCCGCACTACCATGCCCGGCCTGTCGCACCCTTCGGCGAGCCTGGAGCACCCATGTTGGTCGTTGGATTAGCACCGGGCATGCACGGCGCTAATGCGACGGGACGCCCGTTCACCGGAGACCACGCCGGAATTTTGCTTTATGAAACGTTGTTCGCGCATGGATTGACGAATCAGCCGACAGGAAACCGGGCGGACGACGGACTTCGCTTGATCAATTGCCGAATCACTAACGCGGTAAAATGTCTTCCTCCGGCAAATAAACCGACAACGCAAGAAATTACTGAATGCAATGCGTTTTTAGCCGCCGATCTTGCCTTGTTGCCGCGGCCCGGCGTGATTGTCGCGCTGGGGCGCGTTGCGCATACCGCAGTACTCAAAGCGCTGCAAAGGCGGCAGAGCGAATATCCATTTGGCCATGCGAATCGCCACCCGCTTGATGAGCAACTGTGGTTGGTAGACTCTTATCATTGCAGCCGCTACAACACGCAAACAAATCGCTTAACTGCGGAGATGTTTAGTCAAGTATTCACCATCGCTAAAGGCCTTGCCCAGACGCAATGACTGAGAAACTTAGCTTCGATCAGCTGAGGCAGCAATGTCGCGAGATTCCGACGAAACCCGGTGTCTATCAGTTTTCGGATGGGGCAGGGGACATTATTTATGTTGGCAAGGCGAAGCATTTAAAGAAGCGCGTTTCAAGTTACTTCAATCGTCAGGCCAACATGACGCCCAAAGTACGTTCCATGGTGGGGTATGTGCAGTCAATCGCGGTCACGATAACGCGAACCGAAACCGAAGCGTTTTTACTCGAAAGCAATTTGATTAAGGATCTGCGCCCTCGCTACAACATCGTATTACGCGACGATAAGAGCTATCCATATATTTACGTGGCGAACGACGAAGATTTTCCGAAACTCAGTTTTCATCGTGGAGCGCGTAACGGTAGTGGGCGATATTTCGGACCGTATCCAAACGCTGGCGCGGTACGCTCAACATTGAATTTATTACAGAAATTATTTTTACTGCGTCAATGCGAAGACAGTTACTTTCGTAATCGAACTCGACCCTGTTTGCAGCACCAAATAAAGCGCTGCACAGCGCCGTGTGTCGGACTCATCGAGGCCGAGGCGTATAAGCAAGATGTTCAGCGCGCTGTTTTGTTTCTGGACGGGCGATCACAAGAAGTGGTGGACTCGTTGACGGTTGATATGGATGCGAGCGCTGCACGATTAGATTACGAGCGAGCAGCGCACCTGCGCGATCAAATTCAACGGCTGCAACAACTGCAATCGGAACAGTACGTCGCTTCAGGAAACGGGAACTTCGACATTATCGTTTGTCGCGCGCGCGGTAATGTCGGCTGCGTCCAGGTATTTTTTGTTCGAAATGGTCGGCATCTCGGCAACAAGGTCTTCTTCCCCGCGCATACTCAAGGCAGCACCAGCGCCGGGATCCTCGCGGCATTTCTTCCGCAGTTCTATCTTGCCGGTCATTCAGATCGCGAAGTACCTGCCGATATTATTTTGTCCGAACCAGTGGACGACGCGCAGTGGCTAGTGGAAACACTGAGTGAGCAGCGTGGCACTCAAGTTCGGTTGCGGCACGACGTACGCGGTGAGCGCGCAAAATGGGTTGAGATGGCGACGGCGAACGCCGATCTCGCTTTGGAAAGTAGAATCGCGTCCAACACTGATCAACAACGTCGTATGGCCGCCTTACGGGATTTTCTCGATTTGCCAGAGATGCCGTTGCGCATCGAGTGTTTCGACATCAGTCATACCAGCGGCGAAGCGACTGTCGCATCTTGCGTCGTTTTTGATCAAGATGGGGCACGTAAATCGGATTACCGTCGATTTAATATCAAAGACGTTGTCGCGGGCGACGACTACGCGGCGATGGAACAAGCGTTGTTGCGCCGCTATACACGGGTCAAACGCGATGAGGGGCATCTCCCTGACTTGCTGCTGGTTGACGGTGGGATGGGACAAGTTGGCTGCGCGATCGCGGTACTGAAAGAATTACAGATTGATGAGATAAACATTGTTGGGGTGGCGAAAGGAACGACCCGTAAACCGGGTTTGGAAACCTTGATTATTCACGATGGCCGCGAAGAGCGAGTGCTGCCAAGGGACTCTGCGGCCTTATTGTTGATTCAACAAATACGGGACGAAGCGCACCGATTCGCCATTACGGCGCACCGACAAGCGCGCGCGAAGAATCGAACGAGCTCGCCGTTACAGCAGATTGCCGGGGTAGGTTCGAAACGGCGTCAACTTCTCATTCGTCATTTTGGCGGCTGGCAAGGCGTCCAGAGCGCCGGAGTTGATGATCTGTGCAGAGTACCTGGAATTAGCCGCAAATTAGCGCAAAAAATTTACGATGATATGCATGACAGCTAATGAACATACCGAATTCCCTTAGCCTTCTACGCATCGTTTTCATTCCGTGTTTTGTGGTGATATTTTATCTGCCGTTCGGCTGGGCTAGATTGGCGGCAGCCGTTTTGTTCGCGATAGCGGCGCTAACCGATTGGTTAGACGGGTATTTAGCGCGGCGCTTAGACCAAACCTCGAAACTCGGTGCATTTCTAGATCCCGTTGCCGACAAGTTAATGGTTGCGGTGGTGCTTGTGATCCTACTGCAAGCGAACCCCTCTATCTGGCTCGCGATTCCGGTCTCTGTCATCATCGGCCGAGAAATTACCGTATCGGCGCTGCGTGAGTGGATGGCGGAATTAGGTGCGCGCACGCAAGTGGCGGTATCGAGTCTCGGAAAGTTGAAAACCGTCGCGCAAATGACCGCCATCGCACTGCTCATTCTCGACGGCACCGTCGATGGGTTACCGATCTACGAAATTGGATTCGTGTTGCTGTATGTCGCGACACTTCTTACGTTATGGTCGATGGTTCAGTACTTGCGTGCTGCGTGGCCTGAATTATCGCGCGAATAGGGCAAAAACACCGCGAGAACTAAGAAACCACTCGAGCTTTCTTGACAGCCCACCTTGCGACGTTAAAATGGCGCACCGGGCGGCATGGCGGTCGTGCTCAACTCGGTGGTAGTACAGCGTAAATAGCAACAAGACCGATGCGGGAATAGCTCAGTTGGTAGAGCACAACCTTGCCAAGGTTGGGGTCGCGAGTTCGAGTCTCGTTTCCCGCTCCATATTTTGAATGAACCCCGATGCAGTCGGGGTTTTTCGTTTTTGACGTAGATCCGCCGCTGGCCTCCTACTGACACAAAATGCGTCAGCTGGGATTGTCGACGGTGGCACTGGCTGGATGGCAGAGTGGTTATGCAGCGGCCTGCAAAGCCGTGTACCCCGGTTCGATTCCGGGTTCAGCCTCCAATCTCTAAGCGCTATCCGCACGCGAGCGTACGGGTCTGCAATTAGGGATAGCGCCGTGAGTAGGAAGTTTGTATCGCCCGGGTGGTGGAATTGGTAGACACAAGGGACTTAAAATCCCTCGCTTTTATCGGCGTGCCGGTTCGAGTCCGGCTCCGGGCACCATTACTACTTTGTAGCTGCTCAAGCTCGAGTCAGTTTCCGAACCGTCGAAAAGCTTCGTAGAGCAGAAGTGAGACACGTTGGTAGGATTTCCCGCGAACCTACGGTCGAAAATATTGACCTACCGTTCGACTATCCTTGGCACCGTCCCCCCTCAAGCTTGCTGGCGTTGTGCCGTTATCTTGGCCGCAATGGGTGAGAGAATTACGTAATTATTACAGAGCCCGATCGCGATTTCGTTCGCTGCTTGAGACGTCTTACGATTGCAGGAGAGCGAGCGTATTTCCGACCGAGCCGGGTCTGTCTCGTGCCAGTACCTACATCAGGGTGTCTAGGTCTCTGGAACACGCGCTAGCCAACCCAGCCAGCGCGTTATTCCAATTGCGTCGCAAAAATACAACTATTGTTGAAATGTTTGCAAACGAATACGCGCTAACATCTTGCAATAATGCATATTTTAATTACACTACCGGGGTCTCAACTGGAGCATATCTTCGACCGAAATGCGGCAGATTGGCAACAGCCTCGTTGCTGATTTGACGAATTTTTTGCGGTCGATGTCGAAACCAGATGCGGACCGACTTGGTGGCCGAATACGCAGCGACGAAGTCCGCAAACGATTGACACGTTTTGCACTTTGAAAGCGAGCGAGCAAGGATTGCGGTGGAAACTACGCAAATCGAATAAAAATAATGCCCGGAACCACGATATACAGCGATTGAATCGTATAAACCGGAGGTCTTTGAGTCACGGGCTTACAAGACCACCGCTGAGTTTGGCGGAACGTAGTAGAGATCATAATGAACAAGCGGCAAGAACCCACGATTGAAGTCCTCACCAACGAGGAAATCGAAGAAGGCGTCGAAGTTCTATCACAGCGAACGGTGCACCCACTAGAACCGGCCACCGATCCTGTCCAAATTGCTATGGGCCGCGCTGCAAAAGCGTTGTCTAGTCGACAGGCCCACGATGGGCATTGGCTTTTCGAACTTGAAGCGGATGCAACGATCCCGTCTGAATACCTCTTTTTGCAATATTTCATGCGCACGGTCGATCCGGAACGTGAGCAAAAAATAGCTAAGTATTTGCGTCGCCAGCAACACAATAATGGTTCCTGGTCTTTGTACGAGGGCGGCCCTGGCGATATCAGTGCGACGGTGAAAGCCTATTTTGCCTTAAAGCTAGCAGGTGACTCGCCGAACGAAGAACACATGGCGCAGACCCGAAACTGGGTGCGGGCAAATGGCGGCGCGGAGGCGGTGAACGTTTTTACGCGCATCACACTGGCCGTATTTGGGCAACTTCCGTGGCGCGTAGTGCCGGCCATGCCGGTAGAAATCATGTACTTACCCAATTGGTGGTTCTTTAATTTAAGTAAAGTGTCCTATTGGTCGCGGTGTGTAATTGTGCCGCTACTCATCATTTTCGCGAATCGGCCTGTTGTAGAACTAACCAAAGAGCAGGGTGTAGCCGAGTTATTTCTCAGCGACCCTGCCGAAATAAAACAACTGGACCACTTTAAGCCTGGTAAGCCGCTGCAGAACGCCTTTTTGCTGTTCGATCGTCTACTCAAGGTCGCTGACCGGTTCACGCCGAATTGGGTACGCCAGCCAGCACTTTTGCGCGCAGAAAACTGGATGCGCGACCATGCAAAGGGCAAGGGCGGCATGGGCGCAATTTATCCGGCGATGGCAAATGCCGCGGTTGCGCTACGCGCGCTGGGCGCGCCAGAAAACGACCCGGATTTTGTGCGGACTATGCAGGCCATAGAAGACCTTGTCGTCGACAAAGAGGAAGAAGCCTATTGCCAGCCGTGTGTTTCGCCGATTTGGGACACGTGCTTGTCGTTAACGGCACTAACCGAAGCAGGCGCGCATCCGGATCACCCTGCGGTTCAACAGGCCGTAGATTGGCTACTCGATCAGCAGATATTTGTCGAAGGAGACTGGTCGAGCCAGGCTAAGAAACTAACTCCTGGCGG
>JBLFWZ010000283.1:0-5780 GCA_047611905.1 Gammaproteobacteria bacterium
GTTGTTGTTGGCCCCAGATTTGGGCCAACAACATTTCACGGATCGAACGTTTGGTCGGGCAGTCGCCTTAGAAGCTTAAACGGACGCCGACTTCAAACGCGTGAACGTCGAGATCTCGGTATCCAAACAAGCCCTGATAACGAACAAAGCCAGTGGACGTATCGCTAATAACAGCCGTCATTGCCGCCCCTATATTAAAATAGTTACGGTCCGGAGAGTCGGTTAGTAAGCTAAAGGTAGTTCGCGAAGTGTCGTTTACAAATCGAGCGTTAATCGGCTGATTGTCGTTATCAAATTCGTGAACGTACTCGACACTCACTCGAGGGAAATAGCTCTGGCCCCATTGAGTCGATGCCGAGACACCGCCACTAAGTGTTAGGGATTCGAACTCTTGATCGTCAATCTGGAGCGCTAATCCGCTACCAGCCGCCGCCGTTTGGGCCATACTTTCTGTAAAGCCATCAATCTCGATGTCGGCGTATTCAACCCGACCGTAGGGGCTCAAAACCCAGTTGTTTAGAAAATAATTGTATCCGGCGGACACGCTAACCGAAATTTCGTCACTGTCCGTATCAGAGAGCGCGGTATTGGAAACCGTCGTCGTGCCCGCGGCGCCTACAGCGGCGATGGAGTACGAGATATTTCGCTCTTGCTCGTGATCGTTTTCCGTGTATCCAGCCATCGCGTCAACGTACCAATGCTCATTCGGCAAAAAAGACCAGTAAGCAAAGTAACTCGTTGAGTCGGTCTCAAGTTCGCCACCATTCGCATCAATATCGGCCTCAGAATTTTTGTAGCCGAATGCCAGGCCAAAAATGAATTTATCGGAAAACGCGTAGTCTATTCCGCCAGTAACACCCCAGTCATCAGCCTCAAAGCCGGACTCTCTCGAGGTGGAATCGCGCTCCGAGCTGACATACAAGCCGTTGATGAAAAATCCCCACGGACTGTTGCCATCTCCAGCCGCCCCGGTGGACCAATTGTAACCGTTGTTCGTTTGGACGACGCCAGCACCACCTGCGTGGATTGCCGCGAAGCGATTACCAATAGCGTCAACCTGCACGCTGCTGCCGTCGACCGTAGACGACGCAATTACAGCATCTTCTTCCGGCGCCATGCCCTGTAGTCCTGCTTGAACGTCCCTTAATTCGTCAGCCGTTAACGGAGTCTCCGAAAAAGAAGTTGGCGCGACCAACTCCGTGCAGCGTGCGCTCAGATCTTCGCTCAGTAACGAGCCGCCACCGCTAACTAGTCCGCCCGGACAGATCTTCCCAATTGTCGTACCCACTGCGCTTTGCGAGGTGTTTACCGATGCTTCGACTAAAGCATTTGAATAGGGGTTCAGTATTTCTGTTGCAATTGCGAGGTGCGATGTCGCCCCAAGGATGAGTGCCGTTGCAAATTTACCAAGCCAGGTGTTCATGTGTTTCTCCTACTGCCGAAAGGGTCTGAATTCGTTATAGTTCAATCTGATAGTGGACGCGCGGTCGCGATCACATCATTCGCTGATGCGGTCGGCGAGACTACAAAAATTGCGTTATTACAACTTTGGATCGTAGCGTACCAGGGGTCATTAGATTGGGCCCTAAGTGCTCTACATTCCATCTCACACGGTATATTTATCGCTACGCTAAAATCGATAACCGCGACACAGGGGCGCTTAGCATTGTTAAACATTTTCAGAGATTTAGGTGAGAACTTAACCCAATTCACGGAACGATGGGTGCCCGATTCCTGGGTCATTTGCATGATGTTGACGGCCTTAGCCATTTTACTGTGCATTTTTGGCGCTGGCGCTGGGGTCGAGGAAACCATCCTTGCCTGGGGGCAAGGAAATTGGAAACTTTTGACGTTGGCGATGCAATTCACCATTGCTATGGTTGCTGCACATGCGGTTGTTGCGTCGCGCCCGGTCTACCGCATGTTCGATTGGCTGGCGTCCTTGCCGAATCCAGACAAGCCGGTGCAGGCGCTTTTAATTGCCGGAATCTTTTCTTTGATCACGGGCTATCTCAACTGGGCGGTTTGTCTTATTTCGTGCGCGTTGTTCGCGCCATTTCTTCTCAAACGGAATCCGAACACCGACGTCAGGGTTTTAATTGCTGCGCTGTATATCGGTATCGGAACTGTTTGGCACGGCGGTCTTTCAGGTTCCGCGCCATTGATTTTAGCAACGCCAAATAATCCGTTGCTCAACCCAACGGACATGGCGCCGGTCGTTGACCGAATTTATCCAGTCACTGAAACACTGTTTAATCCCTACAATCTGATCATCATTTCAGTGATCGGCGTTGTCGCACTTGCAGCGGTCTGCATGCTCCATCCACGCAAGAATGTGCGCACATTGAGCGCCGAGCAAATCGAAGCAATCCTGCCGGCATCGCCCGACGTCGATCCGGCGCCGAGGACTCCTGCCCAACATATCGACCACTTTCGCGGTTGGGTGTGGCTTGCGGTGTTGCTACTACTTTATCCTTTGGGCCATTCAATCGCGCATAACGGCTTCGGCACGAGTTGGACGATTAATGCGTACAACATATCGTTCCTAGTGCTTGCACTTGTGTTGCACGGTCGACCGTTGTCGTTCTTACGGGCCTGTCGCGCGGGAGTCGACTCGGCGTGGGGCATCATCGTGCAATTCCCGTTTTATGCGGGAATATTCGGGCTCTTGCAGTTCACGAACCTCGGCAAATGGCTTGGCGGATTGTTTTCGGATCTCGCTACGACCGAAACCTATCCGTTCGTGGTGTACGTATATTCCGGTTTCATGAACTTATTCGTACCGTCGGCCGGATCGAAATGGATGATCGAAGCGCCGTTTCTGATCCCGGCTGGAGAAACGCTGGACGTATCTGTTGTTACGATCACCCTGGCATACGCGTATGGCGACTCGCTCACGAATTTGATTCAACCTTTTTTCGCGATCCCGATCCTCGCCGTCACGCGCTTGCGCTTCGGCGATGTGGTCGGTTACACGTTTATGGTCGGCACTGCGGTATTTGCCGTCACATCTGTTGCGATGTTTTTGCTGCCCAGTAATTTGTAATTATCGAAATTAGATCTACTGGCCATGCGCATTCATCACGCCAGCTCGGTTCTGCGCTCTACGGTTCGATCGATATCGACGGCTAAGGAATCATCTTCTTCGGAGCCCGAAAACACGACACCATAGACGTCGTTCGCGCGCTCCAGTGTCTCCCAGCGCTCGCGCACATCGTGAAGTACTCTTTGTGGGTCGCGCTCGAGTGGTGGGCCATAGCCGCCGCCGCCGCAATCAACGCCACGCACCCATTCGCCCGGCTGCAATTGACACTCGATAACGCCGGGTAATTTCTCTTCATCGCCAGCCGCATTTATTTTAAACGTAGATGCTGCTGGCCCTGCGTGACCGCCGCGTACACCCTGGGGTGGGTTTACCTGTCCATCACACGAAATGACAATCGTCATAGGATCCTTGCGCGGGCCATAAATAACTTCGGCCCCAGGCGAACCGCGAAAACGACCCGCACCACCGCCACCCGCAATAACTCTGATCGATTTAAACAGCAACGGGTATTTTGATTCGTCCACTTCAACGCTACCGCGGTACATCAGTCCGCCGGCAACCGGCAGACCGTAGTTTAGCCAGCCGTCAGTAGTTGGGGTGCCGGGCCCCCCATTTG
The DNA here is from genome assembly GCA_047611905.1 of Gammaproteobacteria bacterium. Lineage (GTDB taxonomy): Bacteria > Pseudomonadota > Gammaproteobacteria > UBA11873. Next base: position 3,663 of record JBLFWZ010000283.1, read on the forward strand.
CGATGACCCACTCCTGATTGATGTACGGGCCATCGCGCCGCCAATCGTGTCCTGAGATCACGCCCGCGCCTGCGCCCATCCCGATAGCGCCTTCGGCGAGACCGTGTCCGTCACCAATAGCGGCGAAGGCTGCTTGCGTAATGTTGACGATCCGATCAGCGATGTTTGTCGTTGCCATCGAACAACTGTGCGGAAACTTCGGTGTGCCAGTAATGCACCCATCTCGCAGTTTCACGGTGACTCTCGAAAAACTCCCCGCGTTATGCGGAATGTCGTGATCGAGACAATTGAAGACACCGGCCATCGCGTTGCTCGTTGCGCAGGCGACCGATTGATTGAGTCCGAACGGCTTATTGTCTTCGTTGTGAGTTAAATCAACTTCAATGCGTCCGGCATCCGGATCTATCGAAACATCAACGCGCAATTCGAGTCCATCAGGTAACACGGGTGGGAAGGGATCGTAGCGACCGATGTTTTTTAATGTGCCGCGCGGCAACGTCTTAATTGCCTCGGCCATGCGTCGCTCGGAATAGGCAAACCATTCAGTGATGAACTGCCGAATAGTATCCATGCCGTAGCGCGCCACGAGCTCCCCCAAACGTCTTTCGCCGATCCGTGCAGCGCCCACGGTCGCCAGATAATCGCCATACCATTGCTCTGGAACCCGAATGCGTCGTCGACACATGCGAATAATATCTTCGACGTCGCGATAATTGTTTTGGATTCGAACGCACGGGAAGATCAATGATCCTTCCTCGTATACGTCTCGCGCATACGCGTGGTAGGTACTCGGAATTGAGTTGCCGCAATCGGCCTGGTGAGCTTTTGCGCAGGTCGTAAACAGATGCTCGCCATCAATGATAACGGGCACCATGATCATGTGATCGGCGGGATGGGTATTGCCTAAATACGGGTCGTTGTGCAAAAACGCGTCACCTGGTGTTAGATCATCGTGGAGATCGCACATCGATTGGGATTGCAAACTGCTGCCAAAAATATGCACTGGCAGGCCTTCACCCGGGCACAGCATTTTATTGTCGCCAGTAACAATCGAGCACGAAAAATCGCGCACCACTGCGAGTACTGCCGAGCGGGCGGTGCGTAACAGTGTGTTCGACATTTCACGCACGATGGTATCGAGGCGGTTCGCGAGAACGGCCATTAGGATCGGATCTAATGTCGGTTTTGGCAGGTCGTCGTTTGGCTTGTTCATAGTTCGGCCTCCTCGGGTGGGGTCAGAATATAGCGACCACCGGCGCTCACACGGGCAACAGATCCGGGATACACGACCAGCGTAGAGGTTGGTTCCTCTATAATTGCGGGACCTTCAATTACCGCGCCGACGGCGAGCTGCTCGCCAACATAAATCGGTGTATCAATCACGCCTTTGGCAAAGTAAGCGGCGCGACGGCGCTGAGCCTTTGCTGTTTGTGCTTGGGGTTCGCGTGTCGGCTCGAGGTTTGGTGCGTCTACATCTGCGATCAGTCGACCGCGCCAGTTAAGGCATTCAACCGCTTGCTCCGGATCCTTAATCGCGAACACTCGTTCGTGTACGCGATGGAACTCGGCGACGAGCTCCGCAACATCGTCAGGATTATCGAAGTGGTTTTTCGCGACCGGTATTTCCAGCTCCCAAACTTGAAAACGATAACGGGCTTCGACGAAATAACGTTTGCGAATGTTATCGAAACCGCGTGCACGCAAGCGTCCGGCAAACTCCTCCAAATTGGTGTCGATGCGTGCTAGCGCCGCATTAACATTGTCGAAATCGAAATTCTCTGACTGGGTCAACGCGCTAGCGCCAGTTTCAGTGATGATGTCGGAAAATTGCATGCCAGAAGCACTGAGCGCGCCGGCGGTGCGCGGCACGAGTACGGTTTTGCAGCCTAGTTCTGCCGCGATCGGCACAATATTGAGGCCCCCCGCACCGCCGCCTGCGACGAGTGTGGACTCACTGGGATCGATCCCTTCATTGATCGTTAGTTCTTTAATCGCCTGGATCATGTTCACGTTTGCCACCGCCATGATCGCAAATGCCGTTCGTTCGATGGATTCATCCAAGCTTGTCGCTAGCCCCGTCATTGAGCCACGCGCGGCCGCTTCGTCCAGTTGCATGCG
>JBLFWZ010000284.1:0-5769 GCA_047611905.1 Gammaproteobacteria bacterium
TGTCCCAAATGACAGCGTCACCTGCCGCCCATTCGTGATGATAAGTTCGCGGTCGTTGGCAGGCGAAGTCAACAAGCTCTTGTAACAAGCGTTCCGATCGAGCGCTGTCGTATCCGACGATGTCATTCGCATGTCGTCCGACGAGCAAGTTTTTACGACCTGTTTCTGGGTGGGTTTTCACTAAGGGGCGAACGGATACCGGCCCGTCGTGAAAACCGTAGCCGTTATAGCCTTTCTCGGTGTTGATCCCGGTGCCTTGATGCGAGCCTTTTTTGCCTGAGTGCCCGACTTTGGCTTGGCTATGATAGAGCGAGTGGTGCGCACGCAGGTTCTCGATCTTGCTTAGGGTTTCATGATCGAGCGCGTCGTATGCGGCGCGCATATCAGCAAATCCGGTTGCTCCGCCGGAGTTCGGCACTACCTCAGCAGTAAACACCGCGCCCTTTGCTTGGACGGGCATATAGGTACTGTCGTGGTGCCAGCCCATGTTGCCTTTAAGGACTTTCACTATATCGTCAGTACCATCGTCGGGCCTCAGTGAACCGTCGCTCATTACGTTGCTGAGCGGCGCGATGTCGAATTCCAAGGTACCGAAGCGCCTAGCTAGTTTAATTTGTTCGTCGCGGTTTAGGAATTGATCCGAAAAGACCAGCAGGCCATGGTCCAACCAGCCTGCGTAAATTTCCTGAAATGTATCGTCGTCGGCATTTCTTAGTTGGACACCGCTGACACGGGCGCCGAAGCTCGCGTCGAGTGGTTCGAAATTGAGTGTTCCAAGGCCCATGGAAATTCTCCTGATTCGATGAGATGGTCTCGCTAGAAAATAGTCCCGAAGGCGGGGTGGGTCAAGGCTCGCTGAACTTCTGGACGTAGTGTGCCGACCATCGAAAGCGAACTGCCGGGCCGTGATTCAGGAGCAAAATGGCCAAAATTGATACCACTTTTGGCATTGGAATCGCGCTTCGCATTGTTTTAGCTGCACCCCGTATTGATCTGCCGTACGTTTCACTTTGTTGGCAATGCTTATTAACTGTGGTTTCTTCTTGTAGCTACCGCGTTTGTAGCCGCCGCGTCCTTCGTGATATGCGAGATACAATTCGCGCGTATTCCATTTCGAAATGCCGAGCTGTTTGTGCGTCTTATCGTTGTACCAACCAATAAAATCGAGTGCATCTTCCATGTCGCCGCGGCTGCGCCACAAGCTACCTCGTTCCGCCTCATATTCGCCCCACACTGGATCTTGAGCTTGCGCATAGCCAGTTGCGGAAGAAGGTCGCCCTAAGGGAATAAATAGGAACCATTCGAATGGCGGTTTCGCGTTTTCACGAAAACTCGATTCGTGACGCACGAACGCCATTTGCGTTTGAATCGGCGTGCCCCAGGTTGACTGAGATTTCCTAGCGTAGTCGTACCAAGCGGGGTTTTGTTCGAACACAGAACAAATATCATGTTGCTTTTTCGGCGGCGCGCTGGCGCAGCTCGACACGAGGGTCAGCATGAGCAACACGGCGATCGGCGAAATCCGTTTTACTAATGCCACTTTAGCCAAGTCCGATAAGATCTGTCGCATAAATCATATTCGATTCGGTCTACTTAGCGTGAATGTTTATGCCGACCGTCGCTGTTCTGTCCCTTATCAGCGCGGCTTGGCGCTCAGTTTCCGGTACTAGTTCCGGACCGGCCCGAACAAGTGATGGTAAATTCTTGTGAGAGCAAATGAAATCAGGAGACAAACCATGGACTGGGCTGGATGGAATCACGTACGGCAAAACACGCTTAAATGGTTGATGTGCGCGGCTATCGCCTGCGGATGGTCAAGTATCGGCAGCGCGGCGCCCCTACTGGTCGTCAATCCCGGTTTTGAGAACATAGCTGGTTTACCGCCAGTTAACGAATTCACGTTCGGCCCTCTCAACGGATGGGATTTGTACGATCCCGATGGGGTGACCGGCGGCGGTACTGGCAACACCTATTTCATCGGCACGCTAACCCCTACAGAGGAGATGGGTAACCCCGGCACCTTTGTAAATTTTCCGGGTGGCGCGTTTGAAGGAGAGCGGGTCGGTATAGCGTTCAATCGGGCCGGAAGCCATGTGGGCAATGGGGGTGGCGAGTATGGTCTGGAGCAAGTATTGGCGGATAGCTTGCAGGTCAACACGCAGTACACCTTGGAAGTGGCGATTGGCAACATCGCCTCTGGAACGTCGCAAGCGGGTAATTTTTTTGAACTAAGCGGCTTCCCCGGTTATCGAGTCGAACTGCTCGCAGGCGGTCAAGTGTTAGCGATGGACACCAACATGGCGTTACCGATTGACGACGGAGAGTTCGGTATCAGCACGGTGTCGTTCACAACAGGCGCGGCGCACACGCAGTTGGGTCAGGCTTTAGGGATCCGGCTGATTAACACGAACCTACAAGATCTCGGATTTCTAAGCTCAGATTTAGAAGTGGATTTCGATGCTGTGAGTTTATCTGCTGTGGTCGTGCCGATACCGGCGATGCTTCCGTTGATGGCATTGCTGATAACTGGAATGGCGCTCCGCGCTCGGATTAGTTAACGATCGGACCGGTACGACATGCCTTATCGGCGCGCATCGCGAATTCACCTAACGCGATGCAGCAATTAGTTCTTGAGCCGCTTGGTAGTCTATTGAATCGGCCTCACTCGTAAGTTCAACGCACAATTGTTCCAAACGTTTTGCCCACTGAGTGGTATCAGAATTTTCGAGATCGAGTTTCGAAATGCCGATGGTGGCTTTTAGCTCCGCGCCTGTTTGACCGCGACTTTGCGCGATGCTTATCGTGTGCATGAATGCACGTTCTGCTTCCGTCGGAAGTTTGGCTAGGCCTAGTAATTGTGCTCTCGTCTGATACAGGTAAATTTCAAAATGCCGTGCACCAGTTCTCTGAATCGTCGCTGTCGCATCAGGCAGTAAAGCGAGACCGCGTTCCGGGTCGCCGGCCGATCCCAGGGCATCCGCGAACAGACTCGCGAGGGCGGGATAGGCTAAATGGCTGCGCAGTAGTTCAATCGATTCTAGACCTTCCTCAATTTGTCCAATTCCTCGGCTTACGTCACCTAGGTGCACTAATAGATTTCCGCTCATGACGAGCGCTGCGGAACGATAGAAACCATAGCCGTGATGTTCGCATAGCGCTATCGACGTATTGATGCAACCGAGTGCGGATTTATAATCGTGGACCCAGTGGTGATATCTCGAAATGTTACCGAGTACAAAAACTTGCGTGTACGGATGTTCAATTGTCTGCGCAATCGATAACGCACCTTCGAGATGCGTCAGTGAGTCCTTCAGCGATCCCTTAAGCCAGGCGATTTCCCCTAACCGGACGTGGCTCGTTGCGCCTGGATCAAGCCCGTATACCGACGCGTGTGCGCTGTGCTTGTCGATGTCATACATTTGCTGGGCAGTTGTCGCATGATGCAAAGAATCATCGTCGATCCCTAAATAGAAAAACGAATTTGCGAGCGCAACGTGCGCTTCGAGAAGGGCATCGGCGTTGTCGTCCGTTTCGGCTGCTTCCAACAATGCGATCGCAATACCGTGTTCGGCGTCGAGATCCCCTTTGCTTAGGTAATAAGATCTCAATCCGAAATACGCCGGTGTGCGTGCGGCCGAAGTACCAATTTCATCCGCTAAGCTCACTGCTTGGCGGTATATTGTTTCGACTTCTGGCGCCGAATTGCCCTTCGCGCTGATCGTGAGCGTGCCGAGCAGCAATTGTAGATCGAGTTCTAGTTCCGCCCTGCGCTTGTTTCGCGCTAAGCGCTGAATTAAATCCAGTCCACGTTCTAAGTGCTTGCGCGCCTCCTTATCGGCAGATCGTCCTAGCGCATACTTTGCTGCTCGATGCCAATAGCGGATCGCGTCGTCGATGCGTTCGCCTTCCGTGAAATGATAGGCGATCACTTCGGGTTGCGTTTCGTCTATACGAGAAAATTCCTTTTCTAGCGTTTGGGCGATCTGCGCGTGAAATTCACGACGCTTGCGAATAAGTAACGATTCATAGGCGGTGTCTCGTAACAAAGCGTGCTTGAAAATAAATGTCGGTACGGAAGGCGATCCGCTTCGATAAATAAGCTCTGCCTCCAGTAATTCGGCGATACCCGATTTTACGCGCGATTCGTCACTCACTACGGAGCGCAGTACCGCATAATTAAATTCGCGACCTATCGTTGCGCCCCATTGCGCGATTTCCTTGCCGATTGGGCAGCGATCGAGTCGGGCCTCGAGCGAGTCTTGGAGACTCAACGGGATCATCGCGCGTTCGAGCGAAACATCACCTAAGCCTTCGGCCATAGAATCTAGAACTCCTGACTCAACGATCGTTCGAGTGAGTTCTTCAACATACAACGGGATACCGTCGGTTTTATCTATGATTTGTTCGAGGATGAGTTTTGGGATTCGACAGTCACCGGCGACGTTTGTTGCTAGCTCCTCAATGTAGTGCTCGGAAAGGCGGTTGAGCGACATGTAGCGGAAAAAACCGCGTCGTTTCCAGGCAGGTACATAGTTAGATCGATAAATTAGTACGGCCAAGGTCGCCGAGGTCGGAACGTGGTCGAGATAGTATTCGATGAAGTCGACGGTCGAAGGATCAGCCCAATGAAGGTCGTCCCAGATCATATAAACCGCTGCGCGCCGCGATTCTTCGAGAAACCATTCAACCAACAATTGGAACAACTGTTCACGCCGCTGATGCGCGTTCTTCAAGCGCGGTGCGTTAAGATCAGGATGCGGTAGCGAGAGCAATCCGCACATAAGGGCCGCTGCATCTGGGTTCGAAAATTCGTAGGTATCGAGTGTGGATGTTACTTTCGAAAGCTTGTCGGCGACCTCATCGTCTCCATCAAAACGGAACACGCGTTGCATCACTTGGATAATCGGATACAACGCGCTGTTTTGATGATAGGGCGAACATCTAAACGTCATTTGGCGGGTCTGTGTGCCGGCCACTCGGGTTTTGAATTCTTGGGCGAGGCGCGATTTACCCATACCGGGTTCCGCGCTTAACATCACTATTTGGCCGTTCGAAGCTTGTGCTTGAGTCCAATGCTGGTTAAGTAGCGATAGCTCTTCGGTCTGACCAATAAAGCGAGTTAAACGGCCGGTACTTAGTGCAACTTCAAACGGAGATTCGGCTGTGTTCTCACTGAGCACACGATATAAGTCGAACGATTTCGTGACACCTTTTAAATCCTGGGCGCCAAGCGGCGTAACATGAAATAATCCTTCAACAAGCCGGTGTGTGGATTCGCTGATTAATATTTCATCGGGGCGCGCCATCCCTTGGACTCTAGCTGCGATATTGGGTGTGTCGCCTAAGGCGAGCCGCTCAGTGCGACCGCTTCCGCCCATTTCTCCAATAACGACCGGACCTGTGTGAATGCCGATGCGGACGCGCATCGGCGCACCGAGACGATCCGTGATCGCCGTGGTGGTACCCAATTTTTGCAATATTTCTATTGCGGAGCGTACTGCTTGATAGGCTTCATCTTCCTGGGCGACCGGATAGCCAAAATAAATGAGCAAACCATCGCCGAGATATTGAGCGATGTGGCCTTCGTATCGCTCGATTATCGCCGCACAAGTTTGCTGATAGACACGGACAAGCTCGCGCAACTCTTCCGGATCGAAGCGCTCCGACAACGCTGTCGAATCGACGATGTCGCAGAACATGACGGTCAAAAGTCGTCGATCGGCTTGGGTCGGCATGTCATTCGCAAGATTGTCGAGGGTAATGGCCCCA
>JBLFWZ010000285.1:0-5747 GCA_047611905.1 Gammaproteobacteria bacterium
CCTGATACTGAACGCACAAGCACGGCTCCAGTCAGACGGCACCCTACAGGGGTTTAAGCTGCGAGTGCGTAGTTGTCGTCGTTGGCAACTAAGTTTTTTGCAGTTGGATTTACGAGGAGCTCTGCACCTCGACATGCACCTTAGGTTTCGCGACCCACGTCGAAGCCAGGTCACCCCCTTTGGAGTTCGATTTCTCGAATGCTTGGAGTATACGCGCTTTGCGCTTTCAAGCTCTAGCTTAGAATGCGGATTGGTGGATTGGTTCCGTAAACCCTTACAAGCGAATTTTCATTATCCGGCCTTTTTCGCGATCCCAGTCTTTGGATTTATCGCTTGCGCGTTTGTCGTGTTGTTTCTTGCCTTTGGCGAGGCCGAGTTCAACTTTCGCTTTGCCGCGTTTCCAGTACATTGCCGTGGCGATGATGGTGTAGCCTTTGCGATCGACGGCGCCGATGAGGCGGGATATTTCTCCGTGATGGAGGAGGAGTTTTCTGGTCCGTCTGGGGTCCGCATTGACGTGCGTCGAGGCGGAGAGCATCGGCGTGATGACCGCGCCTTGCAGAAATGCCTCGCCATTTTTTAGCGCGATGTAGCCATCAATGATCTGAATTTTGCCCGCCCGCAGACTTTTGACTTCCCATCCCTCGAGCACAACGCCGGCTTCGAGACGATCCTCGATATAAAAATCGTGACGTGCCTTTCGATTTAAGACAATCGTGGAGCTCGGGGATTTTGATTTCTTTTTACTAGCCATGGACAGTGCAGATGAGGGCGCGCAGCTCGAGGGGCTCGGATTATAGCAGGGAGGGGTAGGCGGCGGGTCGAAACGAGGAACGGATATTCGGGGCGAGATTTGGCTTGAAATTGGTTGTGATCGAATTGCCCGGAATATGACGAGCGGGTTAGTTGATGAATTGCGCATCGATTTTGCCGCTTGAGTCCCAGCCAATTCTTGTGTGTGAAAAACCGATCCCGCAAAATGCTGTCGGCAATCACTCATTGGGACAATTTATGGCAATTCCAAGCGTATCGATACATGGACAGTGGTCGTCGCGCTGGGTTTTTATTCTCGCCGCAACGGGTTCCGCGGTCGGCCTCGGGAATATTTGGCGTTTTCCCTACGTCACCGGCGAAAATGGCGGTGGCGCCTTTGTACTTATTTACTTTGTGTGTGTGATCGCCGTGGGCTTGCCGATCATGATCGGCGAAACCTTGATCGGGCGAAGGGGGCGTCAAAGTCCAATTAATTCTTTGAAGGCGATCGCAGCTCAGCAAGGCTTCAGTGCAAATTGGCAGTTCCTCGGTTGGTTAGGCATGCTTGCGGGGTTCCTGATTTTGTCGTTCTACTCCGTCGTTGCCGGCTGGTCGGTGGCGTATATATTTTCGGTTGGCGCGGGCACCTTTACCGATGCGACGAGCCAAGTGTCGGCGGACGAATTTAAAGCGCTGACGGATTCCGCCCCACGACTGTTGTGGTGGCATTCGCTGTTTATGCTCATGACGATGTTTATTGTTGCGCGCGGCGTGCAGGGCGGGCTTGAACAGGCCGTTAGATGGCTGATGCCGGCGCTATTCTTACTGCTGTTTGGCATGGTCGTCTACGCCATCAACGTCGGCGACTTTGGCGCCGCGTTAAACTATTTATTCCGGCCGGATTTTAGCCAGGTGACGGCTGATACCGTCTTACTCGCGTTGGGCCAAGCATTTTTCTCTCTGAGTTTAGGTATGGGCTCGATCATAGTTTATGGATCCTATTTGCCCGCGGACACCTCAATACCGCGCACCATTGGGCTCGTTGCACTCTGCGATACGGGCGTTGCGGTGCTGGCGGGCCTGGCGATTTTCCCATTGGTGTTTGGGTTTAATCTAGAGCCGGGCAGCGGTCCTGGTTTAGTGTTTGTGACGTTGACTACGGCGTTTGGTCAAATGCCCGGCGGGCAGCTAGTCGGCGCGTTGTTCTTCGTGTTGCTCGCCGTTGCGGGGTGGACTTCTGCGATCTCGATACTCGAGCCAATGGTCGCCTGGTTAGTCGAAGCACTGCATTGGTCGCGGCATAAAGCGAGCGCTATTGCTGGAGGCGCGGTGTGGTTTTTAGGTGTGGGATCGGTCTTGTCATTTAATTACTGGGCAGAGTTTGAACCCATGGGCAGGAATTTTTTCGGTTGGAGCGAATTCTTAAGCACTTCCGTGATGTTGCCGACAGGAGGCTTGTTAGTCGCAGTTTTCGCCGGCTGGCGCATGAGCCGTGCGAGCACTTTGGATGAACTCGGGCTGTCGGCCGGGGTCATTTATGGAGCCTGGCGTTTTTTAGCGAGATTTGTCGCACCCCTAGGGGTATTTGTGGTGTTCCTGAACGCCTTAGATTTGGTTTGAGTGAGTGGGGTTTTAAAGTATGCCGGCGGTCCAGAGGAATGAGTTTATTCCGTTTAGTGCGCAGCAGATGTTCGATCTGGTTAATAACGTCGAAGCTTATCCTGAGTTTCTGCCGTGGTGCGCGAAGGCGCGCAAAGAAAGAGTCACCGAGGACGGTATCGTTGCGACGTTAACGATCGCAAAAGGACCATTGCAACATTCGTTCACGACGAAAAATACTAACCGCGAGTTCGAGCGGATTGAGATGGGCTTGATTGCGGGGCCGTTTAAGCGTCTTCACGGGGTGTGGAGATTCGATGAACAGCCGGGCGGGTGTAAGGTTTCGCTTGAATTAGATTTCGAATTTTCGAATAGGATTTTGTCCGCCGCGCTATCAAAAATATTTCAGATGCTCACCGGTTCGATGGTCGACGCGTTTCGGCAACGCGCGGCGAGTCTTTACGGTTAGTGCGGAACTCGGCGACATCCGCGATTACTGGTGAGACTGCCGGCCGGCCTAGACAGAACAGCTGCGTATTGCCGCGAAAGCTAGGCCACGTTCGATTAGGCTGTGGCTTTGTAGCTGCGTCCCAATTCTCGACAGCATTTTGAATTTACGTGTTTTAGTGGGGATCTTGATGACATCGCAAAACCACCATGCCGACAACGTGCGATGGTAAGCGAGCTTGAATCCCCGCTTGCCGTTGACGTGATCTATGCACGCGGCGACGTGCAGGAAATTATTGCGGTGGAACTTCCAAAAGGGGGTACGATCCGCGCTGCGATTGAGCGCTCTCGGCTTGTGGAACGCTATCCCGAGATAGATCTCGCGGTTAATAAGGTCGGTGTTTTTGGAACCCTTAAAAGCTTAAGCGATCTCGTCCAAGCAGGTGACCGGGTTGAGATTTATCGCCCGCTGCTGGTCGACCCGAAACAAGGGCGCAGGGATAACGCGAGTGCCGCTAAAGCAGCGCGCGCTAAAGCTAAGTCCGGGTCTTAGCTGTCGGGATCAGATAGATCGCGATATTTTCGATCGTCACGAACGTTATCTTCGTCTTCATCGTCGTCTCTCTCGTCTTGTTCGTCGGCGCCGATTCCGATCGCATCAACCAGTCTGGTAAAGAAGCCTTTCTTTTTCTTCGGGCGGGCGCCTTCTGGCACCGCGACGGCGTTTTCTGCCGCTTGTGCTTGCGCTAATAGTTCGGCTTGTTCTTCCAACTCTTCGTCACTAGCTTCGTCGTCATTTGCATTCTTGCTCGTCTCACCATCTTCGCTGGCGACCTCGTCTGAGTCTTTGTGCACGCCGCCGTCGCCGGTGAATGGCATGGAGTCTTTTAGCTTGGCGAAAATTCCTCTGTTGTAGTCTTCAGGCACTTTTACCGAGGTATCTTGATGCAAGTTCACTTCTAGTTTGCCTACGGCGGCTTTAATGTTGCCCTTAACAGCGACGAGTTTCTCTTCGTCATTAAACATTGCCGTGACAAGGTGCCGTTCCGTGTCACCACCGGCTTCTTGTATGGTGTAGAGGTAATCCCATCTATTGCTGTGAAAAGTGTCCTTTATGATGGGCGTTCCCATCACAAAGCGAACTTTTTTCTTGTTCATGCCGATGCGCAACTGCCCCACCATTTCCTGGGTGACGACATTGCCTTGCTGGACGTCAATTTTGTGCACGAACGGTACGCCAGGGGTGGGCAAGTAGCGGCTAGCCGTTGAGCAGCCCGATAATGCTGCGATTGGCACGCACAGTGCGATGAAGAGCTTCAGTAAATGCATGTAATTTCGAACTTTCTCTGGAATGAAGATTGTGACAATGAAAATGGTGCTAAAATTCCGATGGGCTGAAGACGGCGACGAAGTATAGCCTAATGAGGGTGCGCTTGCCGCATCTTAACTATCGGATAACCTACTGAAAAAATATACTGAATTGAATACTAAAGACCTCAAGAAAGCCGGCCTGAAAGCTACGCTGCCACGGATCAGGATCCTCGAAATTCTCGAGAGCAACCCCGAGCAGCATTTAAGCGCGGAAGACGTCTACAAGGCGTTGATCGACACTGGCGAAGACGTTGGGCTGGCGACGATTTATCGTGTGCTCACTCAATTCGAGGCCGCGGGCATCGTACAGCGTAATAATTTCGACGGCGGACACGCGGTATTCGAGATTTCTACCGACCATCACCACGACCACATGGTGTGTGTTGATACCGGTGAGGTGATCGAATTTGTCGATCCAGAAATCGAACGGCGCCAACGTCAGGTCGTTGAGGAACTAGGCTATGAACTGCAGGATCATAGTCTAGTGTTGTACGTCAAAAAAAAACCTAGTTAGAACGCCAATCTAGCCGCTCAATGAGCCAATAATTCGCGCGCGTGATCACGCGCCTTGCTGGTCACCTTAACTCCACCGAGCATCCGCGCGATCTCCTCTATCCGGGCATCTGAGTCGAGCGCCTGGATGGTCGTCTCGGTCACTCCTCTCAAGACCACTTTGCCAATGAAGAAGTGATGGCTGCCGGACGAGGCCACTTGTGGTAGGTGCGTGATGCAAAGAATTTGGCGCCGTTCGGCGAGTTGCTGCAAGTATTTGCTCACCACGTCTGCGGTAGCGCCTCCAACACCGGTGTCAACTTCGTCGAACACCATTACCGGGATCCCGGAGTTTCCGGTGGACGCCACTTGGATGGCGAGACTAATGCGCGATAGTTCGCCGCCCGATGCAACTTTGCGCAGCGGTTTGACTGGCTGGTCCGGGTTAGCCGTGACTAAAAAGTCGACGTCATCATCGCCGTGTGCGCTTGGTACACCCTCGTTGCGGTCGATTTGGACGGTGAATTCGGCATGCGGGATCCCTAGTTCACGTAGCCGCTGGGTAATTTCTTTAGCCATTTTTTTTGCAGCTTTGGCACGACGCTTGTGTAACTTTTCGGCGCCTACGCGGTATTCGTCTAACGCGCTCTTTAGGGCCAGATTCGCTTGTTGGATTTGCTCTTCCCGACCACATAAATCGTCCAGCTCGCCACGCAGTTCTACCAATCGAGCCGGCACTTCGGCAACCGTACAGCGATGCTTTCGTGCGACGTCTTGAATTAACTGTAATTGCCGGTCGATTTGCTCTAAGCGCTCGGGATCGGTATCCATGTTGGCGCGCAAATGCGTAAATTCGCGCTCCGCCTCAGCGAGATTAATGACCGCCTGATCGAGCAACTCGACGACGGCGAGCAGCTCTTTGTCGATCGCGATCAGTTCGCGCAATGTGTCGCTGGCTCTCACAGTGCGAGTCAGTGCGCTTGAGTCGTCATCGAAGACTAGCGTGCGCGCTGTTTCGCAACCGGCGATCAATTTTGCCGAGTGGCCAATACGGCTATGTTCGGCCTCAAGGGTCGCCAGGCTAT
>JBLFWZ010000286.1:0-5714 GCA_047611905.1 Gammaproteobacteria bacterium
GCGGTTGTACCGCATCCGGTGAAACGGCCAGTGCCGACTCAAATTGCTCGATGCTTTCTGGAAGCCGTTGTTCTGCTTGATGAACAAGGCCCGCGAAGTAGAATCCTGTGGGTTGATTTGGGAATGAGGCTTTTACTCTTTCGGTAATCGCCAGCGCCTTCGTCCAGTCTTTCTGGTGAACGCGGATCTTGAACATACCTTCGTATGCCTTGGGATTGGTCGGTTGAATCTTGACGACCTCCTCCAGTTGATCCATTGCCTTTTCGAGTTCTTTCTGCTGCGAATAGATGTTGACTAAATCCGCTCGTAAAGTGACGTCCGTAGGATTCGCCTCGATGCCTTTCAACAAGGTATCTTGGCCCAGTTCCGCTTCCCCATTCGCAATATGGGCGCGCGCCAACAGGCGAAGCAATTCGGCGTTGTTTGCGTCGTCGCGCAGTGCCGCTCGGTAATCGGCAATCGCGGCAGCTGCATCGCTATTCGTGAGCGATAAGGTTCCGCGTAGTTTTAGCGCTTCCTGGTTGCGCGGATTGTCGGTTAAAACTTGCTCTATAAGTTCAAAAGCTCTTTCTTTGTTGCCTTTGCGCGCTTGCGCAATGGCGAGTCCTGTTTTTGCCTGCAGTGCGATGGGACCAGATTCATCGTCCTTCGTCTTTTCTAGAATTTGTTCGTAGACGCCTTTAGCTTGATCGATATCGTTAGCCGCTTCATACAATTTAGCTAAAGCGAATCGAAGCCTGTACTCGTCCGGCTCGTCGGCGATCATTTGTTTCAAGGTGTTCGCCGAGCTCTGCGCGCTGCGATTTTTCGCTAAAAACTCCGCGTACGCGAGCTTAGAATTAACCTCGGGTAGATCGGCCACTGTTTGCTTCAGTACCGCTTCGGCCTCGTCCTTTTGTTCCATCGAAACGTGGAAATTGGACAACCTCAATCGATGTCCGAGCACGTCCGGCTCTTGTTCGATAATCTTTTGATATAAACGCGCTGCTTCCGCCTTGTTGCCGAGTTGCGTATGAACACGGGCCAAAAGCGTCTGGATGGTGGCATTCGTCGGGTCGTGTTCGAGTGCCGCTTCCAACGTCGCAACGCTCTTGTTGTTATCCCCTTCGCGCAAATACAAAGAGGCCAGTAGAGCCGACGCATTCGCGTGGCCCGGCGTGCCTTCTAATGCGGTAATAACATCTTGTTTCGCCCCGTCGAGATCGCGATTTATCGATTTCGCGCCAGCGCGTAAGGTTAAACCATCCGCGTTGGCCGGATCTTGTGCGAGGATCTTCTCAGCATGTTCCTCGGCTTTCTCCATATTTCGACCGAGTAGGTATATTTGTCCCATCCGAGAAAGCGAATCGATGTGAGTCGGATCGGCCTCTAAAATTCCAAGATAATGGCCGGCGGCACCGCGCCAATCTTGGGTTTTCTCTAAGGTTTGCGCTAGCGCGTAACGGGACGGGATATCTTTCGGATCGATTTGGAGAACGTTCTTAAATTCTAGGCGCGCTTTTTCGAAGTTTCCTTCGGCGAACAACTTCTCGCCTTTCTCCAGGTGGGCCGACTTTCTGTCTTCTGCTCCACCGCACGCAACGAGGACCGCGAGTAGCCCGAGTATTAAACCGATTCGAATATTCTTCATAAGCTAGTTCCGTCGAATTTTTCCTGTCGAATCCGCGCAATTCTACAGGCTTTGAATTAAAAAACCGTAACAATGTTCGCGATCTAACGCACATTGCTCGTAATCCGCATGAGCAATTTGGCGACTGCGAAATGTCTATTTAAACGATGTAAATGCACGAACGGGATCGACGATAGCGGCACGACTCGGTATTACATTCCGGAAATGTGTTGCGAAAAAGGCATTAGGACCCGTATTCACCGTACGACACGCGCACCCGCGGTGCTCGAGATCGTATTCAAATGCGAATTCGATTCGAGGCGAGCGCTTCTTGGAACCAAGAATACGTGTCGCGCACACCGTCCGCCAAAGTAATACTCGCCGACCAACCGAGCGCATTAATTTTCGACACATCGACCAATTTTCGCGGTGTTCCATCGGGCTTAGTTGCGTCAAATACAAGCTCCCCGGTGTATCCGACAATCGACTGGATGAGTTCGACGAGTTCCAATATGGTTATGTCGTCCCCGACACCGATATTGACGATTTCCGGGTTGTCATAGTTTTCCATCAAGAACACACACGCCGTAGCGCAGTCGTCGACGTGTAAAAATTCCCGCCTCGGTTGCCCGCTACCCCAAACGGATACGGATGGATGAGCCGCCACTTTTGCCTCGTGAATCTTGCGTAGCAAGGCCGGCAATACGTGTGAATTTTCGCGATCAAAGTTATCTTCGAGGCCGTACAAGTTTGTCGGCATAGCGCAAATAAAGTGGCAACCGTGTTGTTTCCGATAAGCCTGGCACAACTTGATGCCCGCAATCTTTGCCACTGCATACCACTCATTGGTCGGCTCCAACGGCCCGGTTAACAAGTATTCTTCTTTCAACGGCTGCGGAGCCATTTTCGGGTAGATGCACGTGCTGCCAAGAAATAGCAATTTCTCCACACCGGCAACGTGCGAACCATGGATGATGTTCGCCTCCATCATCAAATTGTCGTAGATGAAATCGGCGGCATAGGTATTGTTAGCGTGGATTCCACCGACGGTTGCCGCAGCCACATACACTTGTTGTGGGCGGTTGCTCGCCAAATACGTGTTCAGGGCTTGAGTATCGCGCAAATCCAACTCGGCGCTTGGCGGGACTAAGATGTCGGTATAACCCTCGCTTTGAAGCCGCCGTACGATTGCCGAACCCACCATACCGCGAGCGCCAGCAACGAGTATGCGATCTGATTTATTCATCGTCGGCTACTCGTAATAATTGAACGTCTGAAACCCTTCGCGTCGCAGCATCTCATCTTTCTCTGCGCCGTTCAGATCGTCCGCAATCATCTCCTTCACCATTACGCTGAGAGATGTGCGAGCCGTCCAACCGAGCTTTTCTTTTGCCTTGGTCGGATCGCCGAGTAAGGTTTCCACTTCCGTCGGACGGAAATATCGCGGATCGACCGCCACCCTAACCGCGCCGGTTTTCGCGTCGAGGCCCTCCTCCTCAACGCCTATGCCGCGCCATTCGATTTGCACGCCAATTTCTCGGAACGACATTTCGACAAACTCACGTACTGAAACTTGTTTACCGGTGGCAATAACGAAATCGTCTGCCTCCTCCTGTTGCAGCATTAACCACATCGCCTCGACGTAATCGCGCGCATGGCCCCAATCGCGCAACGAATCCATGTTACCGAGGAATAATTTGTCTTGCAGTCCCAGGCTAATGCGCGCTGTCGCGCGGGTAATTTTGCGCGTAACGAATGTTTCGCCTCGGATAGGCGATTCGTGGTTAAACAAAATACCGTTGCTACAAAACATGTTGTAGGCCTCACGATAATTTACGCAGATCCAGTACGCGTAAACCTTCGCCGCCCCGTAGGGACTTCGTGGATAAAACGGTGTTGTTTCCTTTTGCGGCACTTCCTGCACTTTGCCGTACATTTCACTGGTCGACGCCTGGTAAAATCGAGTTTTTTCGGTCAACTTCAAAATACGAATCGCTTCCAGCAAGCGTAACGTCCCCAGCGCATCAGCATTAGCGGTGTACTCCGGTGTTTCAAACGACACCGCAACGTGGCTCTGAGCCGCCAAATTATAGATTTCATCCGGTTGCACCTCTTGAACGATGCGAATCAGGTTCGTCGCGTCGGTGAGATCGCCGTGATGGAGAATGTATTGTCGAGAATCGACGTGCGGATCCTGATACAGGTGATCGATGCGTCCCGTATTAAAGCTCGACGAGCGCCGCTTTATTCCGTGAACTTCGTAACCTTTTTTAATTAAGAATTCAGAGAGATACGCGCCGTCTTGGCCGGTAACTCCAGTTATTAATGCGACTTTCTTGGTCATAAATAATTTCGCTTAACGTTTGCCAAATAGTGCTAAATCGAAACCGGCAGGAGTCATCACTTGCCGGCTTTAACCATGAGAATATATTCCAGAATCCCTCTTATACGATCTGCGGTACGCCAAGCGCGTTTAATAGCATCGCGCCCGTGATGAATGCAACAACGCCTCTAAACATCAGTTCGCGTCCCGAGAGTCGAGTCACAATGAGCTCCACAGCATAAAACAAAATAACCGTCTTCGAGCCGATCGCCATGACGTTACCGTCGGATACGATTGAACCAATGAATCCGGGCGCAATTACCGCAAGAAAAATGACTAAAAAATCAGTCGGCGTGACGGAGAATTGACGATGTCGCGAAAATCGATAAGCAAGCGCGAGCGCTAATGTAAGCACGACAAAATAGCCGTTTTCGAAACTATATAACCCGCGGTAACCTGGGTTCGTCGTGTGCCAGTAATACACCGTCATGGTCGCCACAATGTAGACCACGATCCGCTCCAGCATCCTGAATTTCGGATCGCGTCGATACAACGAAAAACACGTAATCGACATCCCAAAAAGGATAAAAATAGACACCGCCCCGTCGATAGGAATATCTCCGCTTCGAGCCACCGCATAAAGCAAGTAAATGGGGACAGATACCGCGACGAACGCCGTAGGGTACGACGACATTACACCGCTTTTGCGTAGATCCCGGACGAGCTTGCCGAGCGTTGTTCGCGGCTCGCCGGTAGGCCGCTCATGCGCGGCCCATCCAACATGCTCGGCGTAGCGGAAGATGCCTACCACGGCAAGAAGGATCCCACTAAATAGCGACATCACGAATAGATCGGATTCGAACCTAAAAACAAACGCAGTGGTCACTAAGACGGCCTGCGCGACATAGATAATCAGAACCGCTTCGTAGTGATCAAGTCCTACAGCCAGTAACTTGTGATGCACATGGTTCTTATCGGGCGAGAATGGCGATCCTCCGCGTAGAACGCGCTGCCCCATCACAATAAAGGTGTCGATTATCGGCAATCCCAAAATCAACAATGTCATCGACGGACTCAACGCAGGGTTACTAACTTGGGTTAGCAAAATCACCAAAACCCCGACAGCAAAACCCAGGAACTGGCTGCCGCAATCGCCCATAAAGATCTGCGCCGGAAACGTGTTGTAGCGCAGAAACCCTATGATGCTACCCATGACGGCAAGGCAAAATATAAGTAGGAGATTGTCGCCGGCCATGTAGGCCAGGAGCCCTATGGCCGCCGTAGTGAGCAACATGGTGCCACCGGCCAGGCCATCCAACCCGTCAGCCAGATTTATTGCGTTCGTTACACCAAGCAAAGCGAAATAGGTAAACGGGATAGATATGTAGGTTGGCACCGGCTCTATGCCCTGGAAAGGCAGGTGGCGGATCTCGACGCCGCCGTAGAAGACAACGATCGTAATCGCAATAAATTGGCCGAGAAACTTAACTCGAAAGTCTAAGGGTTTGCGATCATCCCAGATTCCGAAAACCAGGATCACCCCGATTCCAATCAGGAAAGCTAGCACTAGCGGCGGCCGATCTGCCCACAGCAAAACGGGTGTTACCGCGCCAACAACCATCGCCACGCCGCCGATCCTCGGAATGGGTGTGGCGTGGATTTTTCGTTCACCAGGGTTATCGATAAACGAAAATCGCTCAGCCGATCGCATCAATGGCGGGATGAGCACCATCGTGATGAACATCGCGGCGATGAAGGTGAAAAACGGCAACACAGGAAGTT
>JBLFWZ010000287.1:0-5693 GCA_047611905.1 Gammaproteobacteria bacterium
AATCGCACCCAATGCATCCCAGTTCATCTTTCTATCTCCCACCAGTAAGTCCAGCTGGCAGCATATCCGAGGTTGTTGGCGACGTGAATGACCGGTTGTGGCCGATACCACTCAGCCAATTAAATCGGGCTGAATGGCGGTTACGTTGGAGTACAGCGGACCGTCGCGTGCCGTCGGTGCATGCGTAAAAGCGACCCTCGGCCGTCGCCGAAATTATGCTGAAATGTCCTCCACTACCCGGCCTAATTTCTCAATACCTACTCCTGTGAATGGATGCAATACGATCGTGCAGTGTTCGACGCCTTCATTTGAGAATTTGGCTAGGATTGAGGCTACTTCTTCAACGGTTCCGCTTATTGGGGCAGCCCCAGGAATTGGAAACGGGGTGTCGCCTAAATTCACACTCAACGTGACGTTTCTTTTTAGCGTCGCCGGATCTCTGTCGTATTTATTACATACCTCTAGGAGCTTAGACCACGACTCCTCGTATCGCTCGAAAGTGCTAGCTCCAAACGCTAAGAAACAATTCCAATAATCCGCATATTGAATTGTTAATCTGGACATGCGCGGCCGACCGTAGACCGAACCAACCAGTAACGGGGGGCCGTCTGGGCGGGGACCTTTCGGTATCAACTGTGCTTCCTCAGTCTTGTAGAACTCGCCGTCAAAAGACACTTTCTGCCCCTTGAGCAAGCCGGAGATTATCGCTATGGCCTCCTCAAACCTCGCGACCGGGCGCTCAAATGGATACCCGAAAGAACGATGCTCAAATGGAAAATCGCCAGCACCAAGACCTACAATTAATCGACCGTTACTCAAATCATCGACGGTTTCTATGGTGCGTGCGAGCAGCGCCGGGTTGCGAAACGAAGTGCTTGAAATCAGAGTCCCGATATTGATTCTATTGGTGGCTACCGCGATTGCAGACACGAGCGCCCAACATTCCCATGCGCCGGCCTTAACGCCGTGGAGTTCACTGGGGAATTCAACACCGACGCTTTTGAAATCTGCGTAATCAAAAAAGAAGTGATCGGTAACCCATGCGGCGTCAAGCCCTACTGCTTCGGATAGTTGGGCTAATTCAATAACATCGCGGCTCGACGGCGTTTCGCCATCCATTGCGCCAACCCAGCTCAATAAAACAATTCCTGTCCTCATCGTTGATGTTCCTTCGGAATAAAAAGTATTTGACTATAAGACAGATGAGAAGGGTGCCCGCTTTAAGGTCTAATGACTCTTCATGGCCGTTCTCGCTCATTTTGATTGCGGCGCCGAAGGTCCGTTACTAAGAGGGAAAACAGTCGCTCATACCGCGCTGCGGTAGCCGGATAAGTGCCACGCTTTCGAGCACATAGAACAATGCAACGCGTTCTTGCTGGCCTCACGGTAGCCCTATTCGTGAGGGCTAGGTGCCGGCATTTGAGGCGATTCGACGATAACCCGCATTCGATCGGCATTCCAAACCGCGTCATCTCCAACATCCTTATCTACTTCAGCATAGAATTCCTCGCTACAAACGAAGACTTTCGATTCCCACCATTCTTTCAATATCGGGTTCTTCAAAAAGCCGGCCAGGATCGCCCGATATTGCCTCCAAAGTTCAGGTTCGATGAGTCCTGACTTGTGCTGCGTATACATTTCTTCCATCCGTGAAGCCCAGGCCGCGAGCATCCAAATGAAACGTGCTCGGTCTGCGCTGTCCAGCTTAGTCGGCTCAATGAATCCAGAATCGAATATTCGCACCAGTTCAGGATCAGACATGACAACTGTATGCCAATCGGTAATTAATCTAGTTGTGGCTAATCTCGAAGAATTGCGTCGCTCGGTCGTGCTTTGACGTATCTGAATTGCAACGTAAATCAAAGAAAGGAATACCAGCCCAACACCAATAATCTCCGCGATTCCATTGACTGCATCCCAGTTCATCATTCAATCTCCCACCACCAAAGCCAGTGGGCAGGATATATGAGCACATTGGAAGCGTCACCGTCTCTTGATGGCCGATTTTACTCAGTCGCTTAATTAGCCCCGAACGTCGGCTATTTGAAGCTATATCGGACTGTCGTGTGCCGTCGCCGTATGCGTAAAATCGACCCAAAAGCGACGTTTACATACCGACACTTCAGGCCTACATGATATTGAACCTTACCCTTACCGGAGACAATGGCAAGAATATTTGTTAGGCTGATTTTCAACGCGGCGAGCACGTTGTCGTGACCTCTCGACGCGTTACGTAGGTCAGGTGCTGGACCCAAACCTAGCGGTAATCAGCGCTTATTGCGCGTTAGGATGTGGAGGAATTGATACATGCTTGAAACTCAAAAGATTCAATGGCTTTATGACGTTGAGTGCATAAAACAACTCAAGCATCGTTATTGTGCTTATTGCGATGAACAATACGATCCCGACGGAATCGCTAGTTTGTTTACGCCTGACGGCGTTTGGGAAGGCGGTTCATTCGGCCGCGCCGAAGGTCGTGAAGGCATCCGCTCATTTTTTGCGGAAGTATCAAAACAAGTAAGTTTCGCGAACCATTACGTAAGCAATCCCATCATTGAAATCGCAGGCGACACCGCTACCGGTCGTTGGGACTTGTGGCAGCCAATGGTCATGGCTCCCGAACCTGCGGCTTTATGGCTTATCGCAAAGTACCGCGAACAGTATGTGCGGACAGGGGATTCCTGGATGTTCAAACTACTCGAACTCGACGTTAAGGCCCTGTCGCCCTACGAACAAGGGTTCGCCAAACAACGTTTCATTGAGGCCGACTGAAGCAGTAACCCCTTACAGGGTCAGGTGGGTAATGCACTGCTCAAGCACATCGGCACTACCGTGCTCACGAGAGTGAAAGTGTAATTCTAAAATATTGGATTCCTTCGAGGAAGGATTATGAAAAAGCAAAATGCAATCGACACCATCAATAGATATTTTGAGCTGCTGCTTAGCGACTTCCCCGAGAGCCTGAAAATGATGACGGACGATTTCGTATGGGAGAACTTCCTGCCACCCCATGTGCCGTTTGGAGGCCGCTACGAAGGTGCACTTGGTCTAAAGACATATTTCGAACAACTTGCGGCGGCCTGGGAAATCGGCGATCTCAGCTTTAGTGATTATATTTTTGATCCTGAAACGCTGATATGCGCAGCGACGGGAATCGAGAAAAATGGCAAAGCGTTGCCGACCGGTCGCACCTGCGATATGGCGTTTGTTTGGGAGTTCAGATTCGCGCAGGACGGTAAACTCAA
Organism: Gammaproteobacteria bacterium; assembly: GCA_047611905.1. Classification (GTDB taxonomy): domain Bacteria; phylum Pseudomonadota; class Gammaproteobacteria; genus UBA11873. The sequence continues at coordinate 3,246 of JBLFWZ010000287.1, forward strand.
ATACGTGCGCGAGTATAACGATACGGCGTCGATTGGATGCACCTTTGATACCCCGTGAACAAATGTAGTTCGACGTCATCCTTTCGGGGCCAAATTTAGGCATTGTTGAGTCGATTAATGCTCAAACGAATCAATCACGATGTTTCTGGTTTGCAGCTAACAAAGAAAGGGGATGTTAAAGTGGGGTCTTGGTATGCGTCTGTCTCGCTACTTCCGCAGTTGGCCGATTTTACTCAGTCGCTCGTTTGGCCCCGAACGTCGGCGCAAATTTGATTCCGGACCGTCGCGTGCGGCGGTTGAATGCGTAAAGCCGACCCACAGCCGACCTTCGGCAAAGTATTCGTCCCCGTACTAAAAAGCGGGGACACCCACATTCTGAAATTTTTGTAGTAGGGTTCGCCGGTTGTCCCGTACTACTTATGATGGACCTCGGGCTTTATACCCGCGATTTAGTGAGGAACCTGTGATGACGGATGGTCCAGGAAAGCGAATTATCGAAGCGGTCGGGTTCCTAGGTGTTGTCGGCTCTCTTATCTTCGTCGGACTCGAGGTGAGGCAGAACTCAATCGCTATTCGGTCCGAAACGAATGCGTCCGTGGCACAGGCGTTCCAAACGCACAATATGATGATGGCTTCGGTTCCTGAACTCGCTGCAGCATGGTCTCGAAATGCGGTAAGTCCCGAAACAGCGTCGCCTGAAGACGCCTTTCAGTTGGCTGCCCTCTGGAGGAGCCTCTTCCATGTCTGGTCTAACGCGCACCGACAACACCTCAATGGCACGCTTGACCCCTCAATTTACGCATCTGTGGTACAGGAAGTAACGCTCTACGCTGGTGCTTCACGTCCATCTGGGTCGGACGAGTCAGTCGCAATATGGGCCGGTGATGCCACTCTAACGCGCCATTTTCTTTGGGCTTGGAAAGGTAATCGATACGCTTTCAATCCGGAGTTTCGGTCGTTCATAGATGGCATCATTGACGGCAACCACGAGGTCATCGGACCGGCTAAGTAGAGATTGAACTGAAACCCGCTATTGGCCAAACCGAGTAGTACCGCTCACCTTTCTATCTGACCGTTATTCTCCGTAAAACGCGCGGGTGGTTGGCGAGTAGCATCGTGAAATCTATTCCGGTTGTTATTTGATGCGGAGTAAATCGTAAGCGACGTCAGTCGCGCTGATCTGCTTTTCTATCCACTCACATGTTTCCGCCGCGAACATCGGATTGGCCTCGGCCCACCAATCACGTATGCCGGGGTACGGGAAAAACCTCGTCCGCAGTAGGTAACCCCAATTATCTAAGGTCTCATCTCCGAGTAGATAAGCGCCTTTTGAAAATATCGTGGACTCAACTCCATTGAAAAGCCCGATGAATAGATGACCAAATCGGAGCCGTTCGCCACCCGAGAGCGCATCGATATCGAGCATTCCCGCGATTACAAGATCGATGTTATTAGGGCCGAACATTTCGTGATTGTGAGCGTTATAACCAGCGAAGATTTCCTGAAACGCGCGAGACCTTTCTGTCCTGGTACTCTGCCGAATTTGGACTGCAAGATAGACGAGAGAAACTACTACCGCGATTGCACCAACGATTTCGCTTACCGCTCCAATGGCATCCCAATTCATTTTTTAATTCCCCGCTGCAAAATCCAATGGGCAGCATATCCTAGGGCATCGGCAACGTGAACGACGGTTAGTGGCCGTTGGCACTTAATCGCTTAATTCTGGCTGAACGGCGGCTATCTGGAATACTTAATGTAATATCGAGATAATCTTAGGAGCCGACATTCCAAAGAGGGCGGCGGGAACGGGAAAACTAGCCATCTGTTGAGTATTCCATATCAACTTGAGAAACTAGTGAAATGGTTTTCGAATACTCCACAGATCAGATCATCGCCATTTTCACAATCTTTTTCTTATCGGCGACAGCGAAAGGGGTAACGGGATTCGGATTTTCGACCATGTGCCTGCCGTTCTTAGCGGTGACGGTCGGGTTAAAGGAAGCGTTGCCGCTAATGGTTATCCCTTCAGTCAGCACAAATTTAGTAATGATGCATAGGGCGGGTCGGTTTGGCGAAACCCTCATACGGTTTTGGCCGATGCTCGCCTCCACGGTGCCGGGACTGGTAGTCGGCCTCTGGGTGCTTTCATTAGTAGACGGGCTGCTCGCCGGAGCCGTACTGGGCGGAGTACTGATTGCCTGGTCTCTGTTCTCCTACGCCAACCCAAGACTGCTCCTACCCGCGGCATGGGAGCGTCCGCTTGGCCCGGTGAGTGGGTTTCTCAACGGCACCGTCAATGGCGTCACCGGAAGCCAAGTTATGCCCACTGTGCCCTATCTGATGGCGTTGCAGCTCGACCGGAACATCTTTATTCAGGCAATCAACTGTTCCTTCACGTTGTCCAGTCTGATTATGGCCGTAGGGCTGAACTGCATGGGGCTGTTC
>JBLFWZ010000288.1:0-5648 GCA_047611905.1 Gammaproteobacteria bacterium
GCATGTCAGAATGGCGCTCGTTAATTCTGCCAATGCAATAGGAGCCTCCATGATTGAACTTTATACCTGGCCCACGCCGAACGGATGGAAGGCCTCCATTGCACTGGAAGAGATGGGCATTCCCTATAGCACGCATGCCATCGACATTATGAGTGGTGTTCAAAAAGAGCCTGAATTTTTGAAACTTAATCCGAACGGCCGGATCCCGGCAATCGTCGACACCGACGAGCACGTCACCTTATTTGAGTCCGGTGCGATCATGATTTATCTGGCCGAGAAGTCAGGTCTTTTTCTGCCGAAAGACGTCCGTGGTAGGGCTGAAGTTATCCAATGGGTGATGTTCCAGATGAGCGGCATTGGTCCTATGATGGGCCAAGCGAATATCTTTTCGAGATATTTTCCAGAGAAAATTCCCGCCGCCATCGAACGGTTCCAAGGTGAGGTGCGTCGCTTATTTTCAGTTCTAGAGACGCAGCTTAGCGACAACGAGTTTTTGGCCGGAGACTACTCCATCGCCGACATGGCGAATTGGTCGTGGGTGAGGATTTATTTTTGGACCGGGGTTCCTGTTGACGACTTTCCGAATTTGCAGCGCTGGTTGGACGTGATCGAAAAACGCCCTGGCGTACAGGCCGGTGTGAATTTAGTCGATCGTTCGAACTACGATCTATTAACCGGTCAAGCCGGTGATCCTGATGAAGTCGCGAAAGAGGCTTTTGCCTTGGTCGAAACAGGTAAGGACTAGTTGCTAGTCAGGGCTTGAGCATTACTCGGATCGATGTTGTGCAGAGGAAACCGTAATGACGGTGTGTCGCGGATTTGGCTATACCAATCTGTTAGTTCTCGTGCTGCTCCTTGAGGGCTTTGGCGCGCAACCGTGCTACGCGTTTGACGAGAGTGTTAGGCAAGGGATTGTTGGTGTTTGGACATTAAATGTAGCGCTTTCTGATTCGGTAGAAAAAAAATTCTCAGCTTTTGACGAACCGGTACGCGGCGGTTTTCGCGAGGGCGGAATTGGCGCGGGAACGCGCGGCAAATTAGGTCCTAAGAGCGGCGCGCGCACAGCTACAGAAATTGAGTATCAAGCGGACGAGCCCGATCGTATCGCGCGCACTGTCTCGATGCGAAAAATTCTATCTGCACCGTCGATCGCTATCACAGGGGACAAGGAGTTGTTGGTCATCTACGACGAGAAATATCAGCGCAAACTGATCCCAAATCCCTATGGTCGCGTGTTTTCGGCGAGTGGTGACGAACTAATCGCGGATGACTATGGCTACACGTTGTCGTTTTGGCGCAAAAATGAACTTGTAGTCGAAACAACAAGCCAGGGTGTCGATATCGTCGAACGTTATCGGTATCAACCTAAAAACTCAAAGCTAAAAGTTTCAACCTCCGTCACGCCGTCGGGCCGGGCCGGGATTCAATTTGTCCGAATATTTGATGCCGCTGGTAGCTGAATCTCAGAATTCTGCTTGAGCAGATCTTATCGTTAATCGACCTGCATCGCGATTTCCGCGATGCGCGACCAAGCTTCGCTTCCGGCTTGGTCCATTAACGGCAAATATTTCGGGTTGAACCATTTCGTTAAGCCTGCTTGGTAGCCGTCCGTCGCCTGTAGGGCATCGAACCAGCGAGCGTAATTCGGCTTGTCATCCCATAAACCTTCGAGGTGTAGGTGCTTTAACCGGGTAGCGTAGGGCGCGTAGGCGATGTCGGCGAGTGTCAAGGTGTCGCCGATCATCCATGGATGGGTTGCGAGTTCCGCATCCATGTCGCGCAATAAGTATTCGAATGCACGTATCGATCGTTCAAAACGCGGAGCCTCAACGCCGAGACGGGCGACTTGCCGCTGGACGTCCTGGATGTATGGATCCGGTATCTTCGCGAAATGCGCTTCAAGCCCTTCCTCATCACCGGTCGCAGCGATAAGTTGATGGCGAAAGGCTATTGCGAAACTCAAGGAGACGACCTCGAGATGAATGCCGTCGTCGAGTCGTTTCATCCAAGCTCGAGCGCGTGCCCGACCTAGTGCGTCTTGTGGCAGCAAAGCGGGCTTACGAAATACGTCGTCGAGATACTCGATAATGATGTTCGATTCGGCGAATATTTTTCCGTCGTGGTCTAAAGTCGGCACAAGACCTTTCGGATTGAGGCGCAAAAATTCAGGCTGTAGCTGATCACCGCCGCGCAGATCGAGTTCCTCGCTTTGCCACTCCAGGCCTTTTACGTGCAAAACGAAACGAACTTTTTGCGAGCAGGTGGACATGTCGTTGTGATACAACTTAATCATCTAGGGCTCCTTTTTTGGAGTGATATTGGAACAATGATCGGGCGAATGCGCTCTCGCTTCAATACGCACTACGCGGGCTGGCTTCCGGTGGAATTCGCATCGCTGAGCGCAGGGCTATGATAGATTGTGCATTGCTGCTCCTGAAACGGTAATTGTCGATTTGCGGCACAAGATTCTTTGCGTACTGCAAACAACGATATTCGAATAACGCGACTGGTTGAACTAACGACCCGAGCGCGCCAGCATCGAGGTAGGAAGATTATGAGTCACGGCCATTCTCCACAAGTTCTCATTGTCGGTGCCGGACCAACCGGGCTAATAGCAGCAATAGAACTCCGACGGCGCGGCATCGATTGCCGGATCGTCGAGCGACGTAGCGGCCCATCGGATACATCGCGCGCAATCACGGTGCACGCACGGACGATGGAAATTCTCGACGATATCGGCATCGCTGAACGGTTTTTGCACAGCGGCGTACTAAACGAAGGTTATCGATTTAATTTTCGCGGTAGCGACTTAAAACCTCACTTGGATTACACCCGACTGCCGACCCGATACCCCTTCGTGTGTATGTTTAATCAAAATGAGACTGAGAAAATTTTGCGTGATCATCTCGAGAACGACCTCGGGTTGGCGATCGAATGGGACACGGAACTGACTGATATATCCGAACCCGATGATGGAAAATTACAAGTAACGCTGGCACATAAGGATGCGCACCCAGAGCATTTGTCGCCGTTATGGGCGCTAGCTTGCGACGGCCTACACAGCCCAACCCGCGAATGTCTTGGTATTGAATATAAAGGTGTGGAGTTTGAAGGTTTGGTCATGCAAATGATCGACGTCAAATTATCAAATTTTGACGGCGCCGATAACTTGCTGCATTACTATATGTCTAAGGACACGTTCCTGATGATTGGTAAGCTAGCAGGGCCTAATCATCGAGTCCTAGTAAGTTGCCAGGGAGACGTCGATGAAGTGGCGAAAGGCGACTTCATTACACCGATAGTCGTCGCTGATTTGCCGAACGTTGGTATTGGCGAACCGGATTGGAAAACGACTTGGGAAATTTGGATTCGAAAAGCGGAGCAATATCGTAAAGGTCACGTGTTCTTATGCGGCGAAGCGGGGCATATTCATTCTGTTGCCGGTGGGCAGGGATGGAACGTGTCGATGCAGGATTCCTATAATTTGGCTTGGAAGCTCGCGCTCGTCATCGAGAATCGGGCGAGCGATGGTTTGCTTGATACGTATGAACGAGAGCGTGAGCCGGTGTCAGAACAGGTGATAGAAGGGAGTTCTTCCATTCATGAGATCATCATGTCCCACGGTAGCGGTCTTGAAGATCGCATGGCGCTTACGCAAACCGACGGTTGGAACGATAATGCGGTGGCGAGAATCTCTGGGCTAAGCTACAACTATTGTGCCGCTATGGATATCCCGGATGGGTGTAACGTTGACGTAAAACCGTTTATCGGTGAGCGTCTCCCGGACGTGCAAATATCGCCGCATGTCCGGTTGCACCAACTGACGTCGCACACCCGATTTACTTTGTTAGCCATTTTAGACAACGGCGGCGACTCGCAACTCGCCTCGGCTACTGAAATGCAGCAATTGCTTGAGCGTGATTATCCTGCATTAGTCCGTGTAGAGCTCATCGCGCCCATCACCCCGCATCCGTGGCCCGGATTAATACCGACACGTGACGAGCACGGAAGCGTTGCGCGAGCGCTGAACGCGGCTACAGGCGGCGAATTTATTCTAGTTCGACCTGACGGGTACATCGGATGTCGTGCACTATTAGATTCATCGACCGGCTTGGTGGCATATTTGGCGTCGATATTTTTGCCTCAATAAGGCGAGGTAAAATATTGGTTTGCGCAAAATTGCGCAGCGCCCTCAGAATTGCCCCTGACTAGGGACAAGATCGGAATGATTTGTAAGTATCTACTCTCTTGGAGACGACAATGAAAGTGTTCGCCAGCACCGTCATCGACAAACCCGCCCAGTCGGTCTGGAATGTCTTGCGTGATTTCGTCGGTTTAGCAGCTTGGAGTAACGCGGTTACGTCAGCGAAAATATCAAATTCTAAAGCCTCTGATCAGCCAGGCGCAGTTCGACGTTTGGAAATTGGTGATGGAAGTGTTTTTACAGAGACCTTATTGGCATTGTCTGATGCGCAGATGTACTTAAAGTACGACATCGTCGATGGGCCCATTCCTGTTACAGACTATATTGCGACGATGCAGGTGTACCCAGTTACAGCCGGAGATGCTAGCTATGTCACTTGGTCTGCGGAGTTTTTGACCCCAGACGATCAAGTAGACGCGATGCGCGAAGTTGTCGGCGAGCAAATCTGTGCCGGCGGTCTGTTGGCGCTAAAATCGCATATGGAACGTTCGAAGTGAGTCCGATTTAAGCGCAAAGGTTAGTGTGCTCTGCCACGCCGTGAAGCACACCTAATGCGCGCACTGGGCTGACAGCCGCGCAGTCCAGCGCGTGAACGCCTAGGAAAATGTGGAGACGATTATGGAACATTTCGACGTACTGATTATCGGCGCAGGCTTGTCAGGGATTGGTGCAGCACGCCAGCTCCAAGAGAAATCGCCCAAGAAATCTTTTGCCATCCTCGAAGCCCGAGATGTGTTGGGCGGCACATGGGATCTTTTCCGCTATCCCGGCATTCGCTCCGATAGCGATATGTACACGATGGGCTACGACAGTAAACCGTGGCTTGACGCAAAAGCCATTGCAGATGGTCCGTCAATACTGTCTTACGTAAAAGAAGCGGCCGCCGAACGAGGACTAGAGCAGCGCATTCGGTTTGGGAACCGCATGAAACGGGCGCGTTGGTCGAGTGTTGACAGCGCCTGGACCGTCGAATCTCAAACACCGAATGGCGAAATCGTCGAATTCTCTTGCAGCGTGCTATTTGTTTGCAGCGGCTACTACAACTACGAGCAAGGATACATTCCGAAGTTCGAAGGCATAGACGATTTTTCTGGTGAAGTCGTGCACCCGCAAAAATGGCCACAAGATCTCGATTTCTCGGGCAAACGGGTCGTCATTATTGGTAGTGGCGCGACGGCGATGACCCTGGTTCCCGCAATGGCAAAAACGGCGGCGAATGTGACCATGTTGCAACGTTCTCCAACCTACGTTGTGTCAATGCCGGCGCAGGACCCCATTGCTACTTGGCTAAATAAATTGCTGCCCGAAAAGCTCGCTTACCGACTAATTCGCTGGAAAAACGTTCAATTTCAACGGTTCTTTTATCGCCAGTCGCGAGTAAGACCGGAGAAAGTTAAGCAAGAATTGTTGAGTCTGGTGCGCAAGGAACTCGGTGAGGACTTCG
>JBLFWZ010000289.1:0-5641 GCA_047611905.1 Gammaproteobacteria bacterium
TCCCATTCCGGAGAATGTGGAACGATTTCCCCAGAACCCGCCCATTACCTTGGGCGCTTAAGTTATTCTTTGTTCGCCGCTCTCGCGCCAACTCTTTGCGCGGGCGCTTAGCCGAAGTACCGCTTGTCGGAAACAATTAGCAGTGCTCGCGAATAAATCGTCGCGCGCCTCAAGGAGCACGAAATGACTCAAGAGCGATGGGTTACGTTTTACAGTGAAGGCTCGCGCATGGTTGGCAACCTGTTTTTGCCAGACGACATTCGCGATGCGAAGCCGCGTCCGGGCATCGTGCTTTGCCACGGCTTCACTGGCGTTCGGCAACTGTCATTGCGTGACTATGCCGAGCGTTTCGCCGCCGCCGGCTACATCGCGTTGATCTTCGACTATCGTGGTTTCGGCGATAGTGAAGGAGCTAAATGGCGATTAATTCCGCTGGAGCAAGTCGACGATATTCGCAATGCCATTACCTGGCTCGGCACCCAGCCGCAAGTCGACGCCGAACAAATAGGCTTGTGGGGAACGAGTTTCGGCGGCGCTCATGCGCCTTACGTCGCTGGCGTTGATGAGCGCATCAAGGCCACAGTTGCTCAAGTCGGATTCGATACGGGTGAGCGCTTTTTACTCAGCGTACGTAATGAAACAGAACGAGCCGAGCTCCGACAACAACTCGAAGACGACCGAAGGCTTAGGGTCACGCAAGGCAAAGGTCTGGATATCGATCCCTATGAACGCGCTGTGGCAAATCCCCAAGCGAATGGATTCATCGGCAAAGCGCTGCGAGCGCATCCGCATATGCGCTGTCTGCTGTCATGGCAAACCTGGGAGAAAACACTCGAGTACCGCCCGCTCGATGTCGTCGACAAGATTGCGCCGCGCGCCTTATTGCTGATCGCGGCGGAGCAAGACACGATTTGCCCGCCCGCTGGTTATCAAGAACTGTATGAGCGCGCTGCAGAACCGAAAAAATTGATCAACTTACCTATCGGCCACTACGACATCTACGAAGGCGAGTGGTTAGAGGAATCTGCGACGCAAGCGATAGAGTGGTTCGACACCTATTTGCATAGCGCATAAGTATTGCCGATTTTCGCTGTTGTGGACGACACCATTGCGGCGCCGCACGGCCCCATCGCTTACCTTATGTTCGCGACCGACAACTAAAATCTCTATAGCGCGGTTTTAGCTGGCCGCAAACGATCGACCGCGACATGAGCATCCTACGATGCTTAAATAGGCTGCGGCCATTGTGCCGTTGGTAATTCAATTCAACACGCTGGGAATTCAACACGCTGGGGACATCCATGAGTAACAAACCGGGTCCGGACGAGATTCTTGATTACATCGCCAAGGAATCGCTTGACGCGGCTCGCCACTGGCCTTGGGTGGTCGCACCACTAACTCGTGAGAGCGGCCGTGCATACATTCTGCAGCACGTTTTACGCAATCGCTTTTTCAGTTCCGTCATGCGCCCCGCTTGGATGAGTCGCTGCCCGGATCTGGCTGTCGTACGCAAAACCATCTCGCAAATGCATGAAGAACTCGTGCTCGACCCCGCGATAGGCGCTGCACATACGAAAATACTGTTCGAAATGGGTCGCAACACTGGTCTGACAGACGATCAAATGAATAACGTTGTCGCTGAAACCTCCACCGCGGCATCCTTCGCAATTCAAGAAAAGTTAGCGCGGCAATCGCATTGGACGATCGGCTGGCTAGGCTCATCGATCGACGAGTTCGTGCTAACTCAGTTACCAGGACACAATTTTGAACCACGTCATTGGCAGGACGCGTACGGTTTGTCGATCGAAGAAGTGTTCTTCTTCGACTACCACCTTAAAGCGGATCTAGAACACGCGGGGACCTCTAGCTGGTCGATGATGCAGCCACACGTGACAACAGCTGTGTGTGCGGAAATCGTCGAGGCATTGCCGCTGATATTGGAATCCCATCGCTTATTCTATGTTGGTGTAGAGGCGCATACCGCGCGCATGCTCGAGAAATGGCCGCACAACAAAGGCGACGCGCGTGGTAATTGAATCGGCCATTTGGCTGCACGACAGTCGCGCCCGCGGAACAATTTTATACTGCGCCACGTCACGCTATTGCCGATGGTGATCTCGTTCGATCCGCCGGCGCTTACATAAAAACCCTGGCTAACGACGGTCATAAACCGACCGATAGTCATCATGCACAAAAGGGAGGATCCGGGTGAGCAATCTATTTGATCTAAGTGGGCGAGTGGCGATGGTCACTGGCGCTGGCCAAGGCATCGGTCGCCGGTTTGCGCAAGCGTTTGCCGAGGCCGGTTGCGCCGTCGCTGTCGCGGAACTCAATGCCGATAATGCGGAAAACGTGGCAGAAGAGATCCGCGCTACTGGCGCGCGCGCCATCGGCTACGCGACCGATGTCGGCAATGCCACGTCGGCACAAGCGGCAGTAGCCGCGACGATAAAAGAGTTTGGACGGTTGGATATCCTGGTCAATAACGCCGGCATTTTTTCTACCATCAAAATGCAACCGTTTACCGAGATACCACTCGATGATTGGGAACAAATGCTGCGGGTGAATATCACCGGCCCATTCCTGATGGCACGCGCGGCGGCACCGGTAATGCAAAAACAAAACTTCGGTCGCATTATCAATATGGGATCTGCGTCCGTTTCAATGGGGCGCCCGAATTATTTACATTACACGACATCCAAATCGTCGTTGGTGGGAATGTCGCGCAGCCTGGCGCGCGAACTTGGCAGTTACGGAATTACAGTGAACACGATCTTGCCCGGCGCCGTCGAAACCGAAATAGAACGAGAGACGGTGACTCCACAACAGCGCGAAGCCATGATCGCGATGCGTTGCGTCGCGCGCGCGCAAACACCAGACGACTTACTCGGCACCCTGTTATTTTTATCCAGCGAAGCGAGCGATTTCTTAACCGGGCAGTCGCTCACGGTCGATGGCGGATTGACGTTTCTTTAATTTAATCGGCGGCGACTCTACTAGGACTAACGAATGACGAGACAATATCAATCAAGAGATTCTACTGCTCGCTATAGCGTGTTGCCGGAACGTCGCGACCTTTTCTACGGCAATACCTGGCACGCACCACGTGGCGGTTACGTACCGACCTTCAACCCTGCTAACCAGGACAATCTCGGTGACACCGCATCGGCCAATGCGACCGATGTCGACCTGGCGGTGCAAAGCGCGCAAAGCGCATTCCACGGATGGCGTAAAACCCCGCCGATCGAGCGGGCGAGTTTGATGCGCCAACTTGCCGCTTTGATACGGGAAGCGGCCGAAGAATTCGCCATGATCGATGCCATAAACTGCGGTAATCCTGTGCGCGAAATGATCAGAGACGCGACAATCGCCGCGGCCCAAATAGATTATTTCGCCGGTCTCGTGCATGAGCTAAAAGGCGACACCTTACCGATGGGCTCCGACTCGCTTAACTACTCGCTTCGCGAACCACTTGGCGTTACGGCACGGATCGTGGCGTACAACCACCCGATGTTATTTCTCGCCGGAAAACTAGCACCAGCAATCGCCGCCGGCAACACCGTGGTAATGAAGCCGCCAGAGCAAGCGCCGCTGTCCGCTTACCGCCTTGCTGACATGATTGCCGCAAGCCTGCCCGCCGGGGTCGTAAACATTGTCAGTGGCGGCAGTGAGTGCGGTGAAGCACTCGTGAAACATCCCCTCGTGCAAAAAGTAGCCTTGATAGGATCCGTGCCAACCGGATCGAAGATCCTGCACCTTGCCGCAGATAAGATCATGCCAGTGACACTGGAACTCGGCGGTAAGAACCCGCTGATCATTTGCCCGGACGCCGATCTTGAGCGCGCGATCGGTGGTGCCGTTGGGGGCATGAATTTTACCTGGGCCGGCCAGTCTTGCGGTTCTACTTCGCGCTGCTTCGTGCATCGATCGGTCTACGATGAAGTGTGCGCCGGAATCGTCGCGCTGATCCCAACAAGACATCAATGCGGTGATCCGACCGACATGAATACAACCATGGGCAGTTTAATTTCAGAATCACAATTCAACAAAGTCATCAGCATGATCAACACCGCAAAACACGACGGCGCGAGACTGTTGTTCGGCGGCAAGCGCCCAGCGGATCCGGCGCTCGCGAATGGCTGGTTTGTTGAACCTACAGTGTTCGCGGATGTGTCACCGGCAATGCAGTTGTTTCGCGAGGAAGTATTCGGGCCGGTGCTCGCAATTATTCCCTGGGATGACGAAGAAGCACTACTCGCGCAAATTAATTGCGTCGAATACGGATTAACAGCCTCAATATGGACGCGAGATCTTGCGCGCGCGCATCGACTCGCCGCGCGAATTGAATCCGGCTACATTTGGATAAACCACGTTAGCAGCCATTTTCTCGGCGCGGAATTCGGCGGTTTCAAGAAATCTGGCCTGGGCCGTGAAGAAGGTCTGTCCGAATTGTTGTCGTATACGCAAATCAAAAACGTTCACGTTCGACTCGATTAAGATCATCGACAAGGCGCCGCTACTGGTGCAGCGCCATTCAATCGAATCGATTGTTTGGCAAGTTCGACGTCTGCCTACTGCCGCAATCCGACCATGATGGGCGTTTTATTTAATCGTATGGCGCGGACACGAATTTGGGGTCAGTGTACTTAATTCGCAACTACGACCGGTCTGCCGGCTACTAATTTTAGATTAAGTATACTGTCCCCAAATCCCCTTCTGGAGACGGCATATGCATTCGATGGATCCCGGACTTCTCGTGGTACTGGAAGCCAAACCAGGTAAGCAACAAGCGTTGGCAGAATTCCTTAATTTAGGTCTGGCGCTGGTTGCGCGCGAAGCCGGCACGCGGACCTGGTATGCGTTTCGTATCACCGACTCCAGCTTTGGAATTTACGACTCGTTCGAAAATGAAGACGGACGCCAGCAACACCTATCCGGTCCTCTCTCCGAAGCGCTGGAAACAGTTACGAAAGAACTCCTTGTCAAACCACCAGAAATTCGCCAAGTCGATATCCTGGCAGCGAAATCGTCCCGATGAGCACACCGAGACAGGGCGGCAAAGAGCGACGGATGATCCTGAGTGCCTTCGACATGCACACCGTTGGTCATCAGAACCCGGGCATGTGGACACATCCAAACGACCAAACCTATCGCTATAAAGATTTAGACTATTGGACCGACCTCGCTAAACTTCTCGAGCGCGGCGGATTTGACTGTTTGTTCCTCGCCGATGTACTCGGCGCCTATGATGTCTACGACAATTCGCGCGACACCGCAGTACGGACCGCAGCGCAGATCCCCGTCGGCGACCCGATGATGTCGATTTCGGCGATGGCTGCCGTGACCGAGCGCTTGTGCTATGGCGTAACAGCCTCCCTAACATACGAATTACCGTACGCATTCGCGCGCAAGATGTCGACCTTAGACCATTTAACGAAAGGTCGGATCGCCTGGAACATCGTGACGTCGTATCAGCACAGCGCCGCCGTTAACCTTGGCCTGGATAGGCAAATACCCCACGACGAACGCTACGAAATTGCGGACGAGTTTCTCGAAGTTTGTTACAAGCTTTGGGAATATTCCTGGGACGACGATGCGGTCGTTCGTGACCGGGCCAACGGTATTTTTACTGATCCGAGTA
>JBLFWZ010000290.1:0-5611 GCA_047611905.1 Gammaproteobacteria bacterium
GACTGTGGCGCTGAGACCGGCCGCAAGTGCCGCGCGCGCCTGGCTTTGCCCGTGGTTGCCGCGGGTTGCGGTGATGATCCCCCGTACCTCAGGGTGAGCGCGCTTCAACCAATCGATAAAGGTAATACCGCCACGGATCTTAAACGCACCCGTTGGTGTGTGATTTTCGTGTTTTACCCAAACATCGGCCGAGACTTTTTCGCAAATCTGCGGCCAACGATATTGTGGTGTTGGCGGCATCGCCGCATGGACGGTGGTTGCTGCTTGTTCGATTTCACTGAGGCTAAATAGATTCATTGATTTACACTTTACTTTTCTGCAATAGCTTTCAAGTTTGCCAATCCGGTTTCGAAATCTCCGCCGATCATTTTGTCCATATCAACGAACACATTGAAGACCTTGGAGGTGAACGGCATAGGTCCTTGCATACTCCATCGCGTGTTCGTGAACCCGTCGTCTGAATCGAGTCTAAACTCAACAGCATTGCGAACCTTAAACGGTTCGAGAAAATCGAGTTTTATGTTGATTCTTGAGGTAGGCGACATATCCGTGATTTCCATCCGTCCTTTTCCTACATCGCTATTACCGGACCATGTGTAAATCGCGCCGATACCGCTATTCGCACCGCTGTAGGTAACGGTCATGGTGGGATCTTTTTTTGCCCACGGCGACCAAGTCTCCCATTCGTGAAGATCGTTAATTTTCTGGAACACGAGGTCTTCGGGTGCTTTGATTTTGATTGAGCGTTCTATGTGGATGCTGTCCGGTTGAAATGCCGCCAAGGTGAGGACGGTAGCAAGCGCGGCGAAGACGATAAGGGCAATGATTTTCAGCATCTGTTTCTCCAGTTAGACGGGGTCCGAAGTGTCCCCTTATGGTAAACACCCTTGGTCGATGATGCATCCACGGACTATTCGCACAATCAGATACTAATTGGAACTGCTGAGGTGTTGCTGAAATTAACTGCTAATGCGCTGGTCTTCGCCACAACCCTTGGTTTAGGCTTAGCCGCATAACCGCGATCAGATTCGAGGAGTACGACTTTGGGCATAGATGAGAAACTCAACGATCCAGCATTTTTCGCCACCGATGAATACTACGGCTTGTTTGACAAAATGCGCGCCGAAGACCCCGTGCACTGGACGCAAAGTCCAGACGGGCGAGGCTATTGGTCGATTTTTCGTCACGCCGATTTGAAGCGCATCCTCAGCGAACCAGACACCTTTAGTTCCGAGCGCGAAGGGGTTATGCCGGCACTCGATGCCGAGATGACCGAGATCGCGAAAGATGCGATGGGGGTTGGCGAAAACGTGCTCACCATCGATCCGCCACGTCATGGTGACGTGCGCAAGGTTTTGTCGTCTCCATTTCTGCCTAAGGCCCTGGCCGACGGCGAGCAACGCACGAAAGCATTAATCAGCGGCATATTCGATCAATTACCCGCCCATGGCGAAATCGATTTGGTTACCGATCTTGCCGTACGCATTCCGATGGCGGTTATCTGCGACATCCTGCAGCTACCCGAAGAACATTGGGAGGAGATGCTAGGTTGGGGCAAGATGGCGATCGGCGGATCTGATCCGGAATATCAGCAAGGCAGCGCTGCTCAAACCGTTAGTATTGGCTACAAATTGTTATTCGATTACAGCTTGGAACGTCACGTCGAACGTAAAGGGTGTCCGTTCTCTGATCCGCTCACCATGATGAGCAACGCCACTGTCGGCGGCAAGCCGATGACCCCCTCTGAAGTTGCCCACAACGGCGTACAGCTGATGCTAGCCGGCTTTGAGACGACCCGTAATGCGTTTTCTGGTGGCGTGCTCGCCTTATTGCAAAACCCACGACAGATGGCATTACTCCGCGAAGATCCAAAGCGGTTGCGGCTGGCGGCGGAGGAATTTGTACGTTGGTCCGACCCGGTTATTTCTTTGATGAGAGTGGCGACGCAAGATTGCGTGCTTAGCGGCAAGACGGTGCGCGCTGGCGACCGTCTAATTTTGTGGTTTCCGTCTGGGAATCGTGACGAAGAAGTTTTTGATCGGCCCTACGAGTTTGATGTCACGCGGCATCCGAATTTACATATTGGATTCGGTGCCGGCCCGCATTTTTGTTTGGGCGGCCCGCTCGCGAAAATAGAGATTCGACTCGCCATGGAAGAATTGCTCGAGCGCTACGACGGCATCGAAATTACTGGCCCGGTGGAACGAGTGCAGTCGAGTTTCGTCGGCGGATTGAAGCATCTACCCGTGAAACTGGTCGCGCGTGCCACGGACCAAGTCGATATCGCCAGCTGACCGTGATGCTGGGTCAGCTAGCGTTACCAGAGTTACTCGTTAGCCCTGGTTGATGCCTGGCGGGATTTCGTTCATGCGCAGCGCGTTAAAGCGTCGCGTTTGAAATTTCCAGTCGTCACCAACTTTAACGTAATCGTCCTCGTAGAATCCTGCGCCGAGCCATTCCATATTGTTACTCCCGATGCGCAGATCAAGATAGCAACGCCCGCTCGCGGTGGTGTCGCTGGTTAATTCGAAAACATGATTGTGAATGTAAGGTCGAGGCTTCATCTCGAGCCCGCCAACATAGAATTCACGTAGCGCCGCTGTGCCGGTGCAGTCAGTTTCCTGGCCGTTAAATATCGCAATGAAGCTTCCGTCGGCGGCGAATAAGCTGACGATACCCTCGATGTCGTCGCGCCACACGTAGTCACAGTAACGCAATGGCAAGTCCCGAATCGCTTCGCGTGCGAGCAGTCCCGCCAGTTGTTTGTCGCTCATTGTTGTTATCTCCAAATAGGGGTGGACGGTTAGTATACGGCGAGAAAACCGCGCGCCGTACTAACGTTGCGATCGCCCGCCACCGCTAGGAATTGCGGGTAGAATAATGCCGAGCTGAGGACGCGTTCGTTTGAAAGGGGGATCGCGCTTCACTACTATTAGCTAACACGAGGGTGGGTCTGGGACTCCGGACTGCTCTGTTTGAAACGCACTAATTTCTATTCGATGCGATGACCGTTATGAACGAAAAAATTAAGCCGTACTCCATTCAGGTGGCCGATGATGTCCTGGTCGATTTAAAGACAAGATTGAGAAGCAGCCGTTGGCCTGAAGCCGAAGTCGTCGAGGACTGGACTCAAGGCGTCCCAATCACGTGGTTGAAAGACATCTGCGAGTATTGGGCGAATGGTTATGACTGGCGTGCCCGTGAGGCAGCTCTGAACCGATTTAGTCATTACACGACAGCAATCGATGACCTGGATATTCACTTCATTCATCAACGCTCATCGCATGCGAACGCGACGCCGCTGCTTATCACTCACGGGTGGCCGGGTTCTATCGTCGAGTTTCACAAAGTTATAGAGCCACTAACAGAACCAACGAAGTATGGCGGTGATGCAAGCGACGCCTTTCACGTGATTTGTC
This sequence comes from Gammaproteobacteria bacterium, assembly GCA_047611905.1. Taxonomy (GTDB): domain Bacteria; phylum Pseudomonadota; class Gammaproteobacteria; genus UBA11873. Next base: position 3,420 of record JBLFWZ010000290.1, read on the forward strand.
CATCGTTGCCTGGGTTTGGCTTTTCCGGCAAACCGAAGGAAGTCGGGTGGGGCGTGGAGCGTATCGCGCGTGCGTGGGCGACCCTAATGTCTGAACTCGGTTACTCGCGCTACCTCGCGCAAGGCGGTGACTGGGGCTCCGCAGTCACCCATTCGTTGGGCTGGCAAGATGCGGATCATTGTGCGGCCATCCATCTAACCTTAGCGATGTCGACCCGGCCGCAGGCTAGTGATACTCCGAGCTTGGAGGAGCAGCGCGCACTCGACGGTGCAAAATATTACGCGCAATGGGATGCCGGGTATTCCAAAGAACAATCCACCCGACCGCAGACGATCGGCTACGCACTCACTGATTCACCGGTAGGCCAAGCGGCATGGATCCTGGAAAAATTTTGGGCATGGACGGATTGCGACGGGAACCCACTAAACGTACTTAATCGCGATGAGTTGTTAGACAACGTGATGTTGTACTGGGTGACCCAATCGGCCGCCTCATCAGCACGGCTTTATTGGGAGAGTTTTCGACGAGTAACTCGCGAACCCGTCACGATACCTACTGGGGTTGGTGTTTATCCGAAGGAGATCGTGCCGCCGGTGCGCAAATGGATGGAAGCGAAAGAATTCAAGAATATTCAATATTGGTCTGAAATGCCGAAAGGTGGCCATTTTGCGGCGTTTGAACAACCTGAACTCTATGTCGACGACATCCGCGCATGGGCTAGAAAAATGAACGCCGTTTAGAGAGTAATCGCGCCCATCTCGCCTCATACGAATGCAGAGGAAAACACGCACGACATGGATGGATCGAACGACAGCAAGATTATCGATAAGTACGCAAATTTTTCGATGCTCGCAAAGGCGGAAGTTGAAGGCACTGATTATCGACTGCGGGTCGTTGCGAAACCGCCGTCGAACATCGCCATTATCGCGCCGCACGGCGGTAGCATTGAGCGACGCACGTCTGCGATCGCCAGTGCGATTGCCGGCGACGATTTCAACCTATATTTGTTTGAAGGTCTCGACCCGGGCGGGAGTTTCGAAGCGCTGCATATCACTAGCCATAGATTCGACGAACCACGTTGCTTAGATTTGATTAGTGCTTGCGATATTGTGGTTGCTGTCCATGGCTGTGGTGGCGAGGAGAGCGTGGTCATGCTGGGGGGACTCGATCGGAATTTAAGCGAACGACTGAGCAAGGAAATCGAACCAACGGGCGTGCGCGTTTTAATTGACGATCACCGATACCCTGGCTTACACGCGATGAATATTTGCAACCGTGGTCGCGCAGCGCAAGGTGTGCAGATTGAATTTACCGATGCCCTGCGCGGGAGCGAACAGGAACCGGCCGTCGTCGCGGCAATTCGAAAAGTGCTACTCAATACCCAGCACTGAATAGCTAGGGTTCGAACGGGCTAAAGGGCTGCTCGACCCCACATCAAGCCTTACTGGCGTTTGATTGTTGGGTTAATTCGCGCGATCTCAAATCAATCGGTCGTACGCGCATAGGTATCTCCGCCCATACGCCCGATGGTCGCGAGTTTCGCCGGAACCCAATGGACCGAGAGCACCCGTTGGAAAACCTTCTGCATTACGGCCCCATTACCGGTAGCGTTGCCGATGCCGCGTTGATGCAAAACGTGATGTCCGGTCAGCATGTGGCGGATATCTGCTCGCTGCGGGATAAGGTCGTTTTACCCGACTCATATGAATCGATCCGCGGCATGAAAATCGGGTTTTCGATGGATCTTGGCTTCATGGAGATTGCGCCGGATGTACAAAATAATCCGCGCGATGCGGTGGCCGCACTGAAGCGACTTGGAGCGAAAGTCGAAGAAGTCGATGTCGGCTGGAACTGGGGCGCCTTAGACACGTGGATGACTCGCTGGGAAGGCGCGTTCGCCGGACTCATTGGAGATTTGTTGCGGCGCTGGAGATACGATATGTCACCGTTCTGCCTGCGGATTGCGGAGCAAGGTCTCGAACACAGCGCAGCGCGCTTTTATCGAACGAATGCCGGACGCTTTGAACAATGGCAAGCAGTCGGTCCAATCCTCGAAAAATATGATGCGCTAATTTGTCCGACCTTGGCGGTGTCGAGTCTGCCGGTCGATCACGACGAGGCTGCGACGGAAAACGGCCATCTACGGTCATTCACGCGAACAACACTATCGGATATGCTCCCCGGTGGAGTTT
>JBLFWZ010000291.1:0-5606 GCA_047611905.1 Gammaproteobacteria bacterium
TTCCCATAAGATACGCGCGATCCAGCAGAACGCTCGCTAGCTAGCGCCACCACATTCGCTGTTGGAAACTTCCGTTCCGCCAGGATCTCAAGCATCGTCTCGCCTACCGCACCGGTCGCACCAACGACCGCAACATTAAATTTCTGAGTCATTAAAATTCCAGTTTAAGCCTCGAGCGCCGCGACAATCTTAGCAGCCATTTCCGAAGTCCCGACTTGTTTCATCCCAGCGCTCATTATGTCACCCGTGCGATAGCCTTCATCAAGTACAGCTGCCACCGCATTGTCGACCCGATCAGCTTGCTGTGGTTCGTTTAATGAATAACGTAGCATCATTGCTAATGACAGAATCGTTGCCAGTGGGTTTGCGATGTTCTGCCCGGCAATGTCTGGTGCCGACCCGTGTACGGGTTCGAACATTCCTTTCCCATCAATATCGAGAGACGCAGACGGTAACATGCCAATTGAACCCGTAAGCATCGAGGCCAAATCCGACAAAATATCGCCGAACAGGTTCGTCGTAACGATAACGTCGAATTGTTTCGGTGCGCGCACGAGCTGCATCGCTGCGTTATCGACATACATATGGGACAACTCAATGGCTGGAAATTCATTGCCCATATCCGTCACGACATCACGCCATAATTCCGTTGCTTCCAAAACGTTTGCCTTGTCCACTGAGCAGAGCCTGCCACCGCGCTTACCGGCGATTTCGAATCCGAGACGCGCAATTCGAGATATCTCGTGTTCTGCATAGACAAGCGTATTGCGTCCAATTCGTTCACCGTTCGAGTCAACATCAATTCCGCGCGGCTCTCCGAAATAAATTCCACCGGTAAGTTCGCGAATAATCATAATGTCGAGGCCGGCGACAATTTCTGGCCGTAACGTAGATGCGGCGGCCAGCGGCTCAAATAGAACCGCAGGGCGCAGGTTACAAAACAGACGCAGCTCGGAACGCATTCTTAGCAGCCCGCGCTCGGGGCGCAAAGCGCGTTCGATTTTTTCCCATTTCAGGCCGCCAACTGCGCCGAGTAAGATTGCGTCTGCGTTGCGGGCCATGCTCAAAGTGGAATCGGGCAGCGGTGTGCCGCAATCGTCAATTGCCACACCACCCATTAATCCTTGCTCGAGTTCCACGGCTAAGCCAAAACGCTCAGCTAGCGCCGACACGACGGACTCGGTGGCGCGCATAATTTCGGGACCAATACCATCGCCGGGGAGAACCAATACTTTGTGCGTCATGAGGATAATCTTCAACGTGTCGAAAAGGCGCGTAGGATACCGTAATCGATCGATACACAACACCGAGTTGCTGTGCTTTATACTGCGCGGTCCAAGTTTTTAATGAAGCGCAATGAATCCTGGACTAGCACTACTTCAGCCCTACCCGTTCGAACGTCTCGCGCAGTTACGGGCCTCCATCGATCCGCCGTCCAACCTCGAGCCAATCAATTTGTCGATTGGGGAGCCAAAGCACCCTACTCCGCAGTTCATTCGCGATGCCCTAGTCGAGTCGCTGGCCGGCACCGAAAAATACCCGCCGACGCGCGGCTCTGACGGACTCCGCGAATCGATTGGAACGTGGCTGAGAAAGCGCTTTAAGCTGCCGGCTGCATCATTAGATCCCAACACGGAAGTGTTACCGGTAAACGGTACACGCGAAGCGCTCTTCTCAATCGCTCAGTGCTTAGTCGATCGCGATGCTGCAAAACCGCTCGTTGCGATGCCAAATCCGTTCTACCAAATATACGAAGGGGCCGCTCACTTGGCCGGCGCTGTACCCTACTACGTTGCCTGCCCCGCCGATCGCGAGTTTCTCCCAGCCTTCGAGGAAGTCCCGAATAAAGTTTGGGACGATTGCCAGCTTGTCTACATCTGCACCCCTGGCAATCCCTCAGGAAGAGTAATGGATAGCGGCCAAATCGCCGGATTAATTGAACTCGCCGATCGGCATGATTTTACGATCGTGTCCGATGAGTGTTACTCAGAGCTTTACCTCGACGAAACGAAACCGCCAGTCGGGTTGCTGCAAGTCGCCGCGGCATTAGGGCGAACGGACTTTCGTCGATGTCTCGTGATGCACAGTCTTTCGAAGCGTTCCAACGCGCCCGGTTTGAGATCGGGCTTCGTGGCCGGTGATGCGCAACTGATCCACGCATTTTTGCGTTACCGGACCTACCATGGCTGCGCGATGCCGCTGCATGTTCAAGCAGCAAGCCTCGCAGCCTGGCAAGATGAAGCGCATGTTCAGGAAAATCGCCGCTTATATCGTGCCAAATTTCGAGCAGTGATTCCGATCTTAGCAGAACATATGCGCATCCCTGAGCCTGAGGCGGGATTCTATTTATGGCCGCAGCTCGACATGGACGACATTGATTTATGCCGTGCGTTGATTGCCGAGCAAAACGTTATTACATTGCCGGGTCGTTACCTCGCACGGCCGGACAGCAATGGCAACCCTGGACAAAACCGGTTGCGGATCGTGCTGACCGAAAAAATTGAACAATGCATCGCCGGTGCCGAGCGGATCGCCACCTTACTGCACAACCGATAATTACTCGCTAAAAAGCCCAGAAGGAAAATCGATGGATAACCTCGAACAAACGATTAATGAAGCATTCGAAAATCGCGCAGAAATATCGCCGTCGAACGCCGGCCCCGAAATAATCGCGGCCGTTGACGAATGCTTGCGCCGTCTTGATAGCGGCTCGTTGCGGGTCGCCGAAAAACAAGGCGATCAATGGACCGTGAATGAATGGGCGAAGAAGGCCGTTTTATTGTCTTTTAGACTGAATGACAACGAAGTAATGGAAGGTGGTTACACCAACTACTACGACAAAGTTCCGAGTAAATTTCATGGTATGACCAGTGACGAATTTCGTGGCATTGGCGCTCGTGTCGTCCCTCCGGCGACCGTACGCCGCGGGTGCTTCGTTGGGGCGAACGTCGTGTTAATGCCGAGTTACGTCAATATTGGCGCCTACGTAGATTCGGGAACGATGGTCGACACGTGGGCGACGGTTGGATCGTGCGCCCAAATTGGAAAAAACGTTCACCTATCTGGCGGAGTCGGAATTGGTGGCGTGCTCGAACCACTGCAGGCAAACCCGACCATCATTGAAGATAACTGCTTTATTGGCGCCCGATCGGAAGTCGTTGAAGGCGTGATTATCGGCGAGGGTTCGGTAGTTTCGATGGGCGTGTTTATCGGGCAAAGCACAAAGATCTATGATCGCGCCAGCGGCACAATTAGCAGTGGCTACGTACCGCCAGGATCCGTCGTGGTTTCAGGTAACTTGCCTGCGCCAGACGGTAGCCATAGTTTGTATTGCGCCGTCATTGTCAAAAATGTGGATGCGAAAACGCGCGCTAAAGTCGGGATTAATGAGTTGCTTAGAGATATCTAAGCAGGTGGGGGCGGCGCCAGCCAGCGCCGCTTCGCCCTCGTCGACCCGGTCGTGTTAACAATCAGCCGCGAGCGACGCGGTAAGGTAGGCGCGCCAAGGCTCTGCGCGCGCAATTCGACTCAGAGAGTACTACCCAAGTACAAATACTTAAGCGCGCTCTACGCCGCCTGCCCGGCGCTAGCCGTGCAATTGGGATTTACAGCCGCTTGCACTGTTGCCGCCAGTGATTCAGCCAATTCATCGACCAGATCACTATCCTGGCCTTCGACCATAACCCGAATGAGTGGCTCGGTCCCGGATGGACGTAACAACACCCGGCCGGTGGTTCCGAGGCGTCGTTCTGCAGCGCTAACCGCTTCCCTAATCTCGGCAATACTCGTCACATCTTGCCGTTCAGACAGGCGGACATTGATAAGTCGCTGAGGAAATTTACTCATCCCCGATTTAAGAACGCTCAAGGTGTTTTGGCTTCGCACGACTGCCTCGAGAACTTGTAAGGCGGAAATAATGCCGTCCCCTGTCGATGTTAGGTCAAGACAAATAATGTGACCTGATGTTTCGCCACCGAGCACCCAATCATTCGCCTGCAACATTTCCAGGATGTAGCGATCGCCAACGTTCACGCGCTTAAATTCCAGGCCGAGAGTTTGTACTGCTCGCTCGAACCCTAGATTACTCATGTGCGTGCCGACGACGGCACCGCGCATCAGTCCGCGTTGATAGAGTTGACGCGCGATGATAAAGGTAATTTCATCTCCGTCGACGACAGCGCCATCATTGTCGACCATGATCAACCGATCGCCGTCTCCGTCGAGCGCAATACCAAGATCGGCACCTTCGGCGAGAACCGCACGCTGCAGTGCCTCCGGCGCAGTCGCACCGAAGCCTTCGTTAATATTGAATCCGTCTGGCTTGTTGCCGAGTGGAATTACGTCGGCGCCGAGTTCAGCCATGACGGCTGGCGCAATGTGGTACGTCGCACCATGGGCGCAATCGACAACAATCTTTAAGCCGTCGAGATTTATGTCATTAGAAAACGTACTTTTACAAAATTCTATGTAGCGGCCAGCCGCATCGGTTATCCGGTGGGCCTTACCAAGTTCGCGTGAAGTGACAGACTGCATCGGTAGCTCAAGTTCTTTTTCGATTTCCAGCTCGACTTCATCGGGAAGTTTCGAACCGTTACCGCAAAAGAACTTTATGCCGTTGTCTTCGAAGCCGTTGTGCGATGCACTGATCACAATCCCGGCATTGGCGTTAAACGTCCGAGTCAAATAGGCGATACCGGGGGTCGGCATCGGCCCGAGGAGATGACTATCGACCCCAGCTGCCGCAAGCCCGGCTTCGAGCGCAGATTCGAACATATATCCCGAAACACGGGTGTCTTTTCCAATCAAAACTTTGCGACGGGTGGTGCCGCCTCGCGTAAAAACTCTACCGGCAGCCCAACCAAGTTTCATCACGAAATCGGGCGTAATAGGCGCCTGCCCCACTGTTCCCCGAATCCCATCAGTACCGAAATACTTACGCGTCGACTGTGACATAGCGTCTCTTAAAACTTATCCAGTAATCGAACCTAAAAACTAGTCCTTCTGTCAGTGCAATGCTGGGACGTAGGTCGACCGTTAACACATGTTTACGAATAATTTAGCTAATCACCGCCAAGGCAATACATCGCTTGCTAATCAGTGCGAACTCGCAGGCCCACCAATCGTGCCATCCGACTTCGGCGCATCGGTGGCGTCCTCAGCAACCACCGGCGGGCCGTCGCTGTCACTGTCGTCGTCTTGCCAGTCACTGGGCTCACGTGCCGGTCGGCCGGACATGATGTCATCGATTTGATCGCTATCAATGGTTTCGAACTTGAGTAAGGCAGCAGCCATCTTGTGTAACTTTTCGACGTCGTGTTCAAGAATCGATTTAGCTCGATCGTAGTTCCGCGTTACGATCAAACGAACTTCCTCGTCAATTGTGTGCGCCGTCTCGTCGGAGACCGATTTGTGCTGCGTAACCGAGTGCCCTAAAAATACTTCACCCTCATCTTCGCTGTAGCTCATCGGTCCGAGCTTTTCAGACAGGCCCCATTTTGTGACCATGTTGCGAGAAATTTCGGTTGCCCTTTCAATATCGTTAGATGCGCCGGTGGTTACCGAATCCTGACCAAAAATGAGTTCTTCAGCGATGCGCCCGCCGAATA
>JBLFWZ010000292.1:0-5570 GCA_047611905.1 Gammaproteobacteria bacterium
GGTCGCCCGTCAGAAATCATCATCGCCATCCTTGAATTTATCGTCGACGCGCCCTAGAATCTCGCCCTCCCAAGCCCGCTTCCGGTCACAACATAATGAAAACCGACATTCACCCTACGTACAACGAACTCACGGTATCGTGTAGTTGTGGAAATAGTTTTGCGACTCGCTCCACCTTGTCCGATAACGATCTGCACCTAGACGTATGCTCAGCCTGCCATCCTTTTTATACGGGCCAGCAAAAGATCGTTGATACGGCCGGCCGTATCGATAAATTTCGCCGCAAATACGGGTAATTCCTGGCTCAGAATTGTTCGGGGTTCTTTCGAACCGAGCCGCTCCACACAAGCCGACTGGCACTTTCCGGGAACTTCGCAAGGCACGCGAGGTCCATCATATTACGTTCCTAATGGAGCGCCGTCGCTTCTCCAATCGACGGAGCCGGTACCTGATTTCCCCGATCATGCCGGCTAGTGTGGCCCCGGTTCCCTAATCCCCCATTTAGCTGCCGGGGTCTTTTTTTTCTAACTCCGATTGATTGGCCCGCTTTTCGGCGCCATGGTACCAATCCGAAATTATCGCCAGAGCCGGCTCTATGCCACGACGCGTCGTGGCCGAAAAAAGCATCGGAATGACGAGATCGTCGAATTCTTGCAGGCTGATGCTCAGATTGCGCAAGGTTGCCGCTGTTTCGCGTTGGTTCAGTTTGTCGCATTTATTGAGTAGTAAAAGCGTCGGCAAATTTGCCGCCTTGCAAGACCGAAGGAACCCGATCTCCTGCTCTTTAAGAGAATGGCGAGAATCGACAACCAGCACGAGGCCGATCAAAGCTCGTCGAGATTCGAAGTAACGCGGTATCTCATATTCCCAATGGAGTCGTTTCGACTTCGAAACCTTTGCGTATCCGAAACCAGGCAAATCGATAAACCGTCGACCCGGGGCAAACTCAAAGACGACGAATTGCTGCGTGCGACCCGGCGTTCGACTTGTGCGGGCGAGCTTTTTGCGATTACAAAACGCGTTAATTACGCTGGATTTGCCAGCATTCGATCGACCTGCAAACACAATCTCTGCGCCAAAATCGGCCGGCAGCTCGCTTAACAGATGCGCTTCTTTGACGAATTCGGCCGTGCTTAAGTTTATCAACGGTATTCCAGACTCAAGTGGCATTTAAATTGTTTCCTAACTAATCTAGTGGCCCTCGGACCTAATGAGATCGCAATATTGCGCGATCCAGCGGTACCAAGAGATAATTCACGAATAATCTTAGATTTTTACGGACAAATTTGAGAAACCATGCCTCCAGCCGTTATACAATGCGAACGGTAAACCTGTCTTTGGAAAACCTTATGAAATTTAAAACTGTCCTGAGCGCGGCGCTATTGGCCCTATGTTTCCTTGGCTCGCCCATATCTGCGAACGAAATCGCAAAGGGTCAGTGCGCGGCTTGCCACGGACCCGACGGCAATAGTGTAAACCCGGAGTGGCCAAACCTTGCAGGTCAGCATGCAAGTTACGTCGCCGGACAGCTACGCGCGTATAAGAACGGCGATCGGACGAACCCGAATATGTCGGCAATGGTCACAAACCTAAGTGAAGAAGACATTAGCGCGCTTGGGGAATTTTATGCTGCGCTGCAACCTAAAATTGGCTCAATCGAAACAGACCAAATTGCGGCCGGCGAATCCCTCTACCGAGGTGGCAACAAAGAAAAACGCATCCCTGCCTGCATGGCCTGTCATGGTCCAAACGGAGCCGGAAATCCGGCCGCAAACTATCCCGCCCTACGTGGCCAGCATGCTGCTTATTCGAGCATACAGCTCAAGGCTTACCGAGATGGCGCACGAACGACCGGCGTGGATCGGAAACTGATGATGCAATCCATTGCGCAAAAACTCACGGACAACGAAATAGAAAGCGTCTCGCGTTACATCAATGCCCTGCATTAATGAAGCTCATTGAGGGACAGCGCAGCCTATAACACGCTGCATAAGGGGAACTGGAGTAACGGAAATTTCTACTGCGCCCGTTGGTCATCTGCATGTCATGCAGCTCAGTTGAAATTTTCGAGCGCAATAGTCACAGGCCTTACAAAGGGGCATTCCAGCGGCGTCTGGCACGACCGCCGAAATAACGTCTTCGATAATGGAACCTTCGGAGCTCCGGCGAGCCTAAATCCTAGCAACGAACTTTGATACCTAGAGGACTGAACCTAATGCTTCGAAATATTATCGGCGCGATATTCATTGTAGTTTCGATTAGCGCAAATGCCGCCGAAGTCTATAAAGAAGGCGAAAACTACGAACGAATAATGCCTGAAGTGGCTACCCACGCCGACGGTAAAGTCGAGGTCGTGGAAGTGTTTTGGTACGGTTGCCAGCACTGTTACGCATTTGAGCCGCACATCAATAAGTGGTCGGAAACAAAACGCGAGCACGTTGTATTTCGAAGAATGCCTGGAATCTTCGCCGGCAACTGGGTGCCTCACGCGCGTGCGTTCTATGTCGCTCAAGCCTTGGACCTATCCGACAAAATTCATACCCCACTATTTGAAGCTATCCACGATTTAGGCGCGAAAATAGGTGACGAAGATACGTTGGCCACGTTCTTCGCTAAATATGGGGTATCAGATTCCGATTTTCGCGAGGCCTACAATTCTTTTTCCGTGGATTCGAAAACCCGCCAAGCGATGACCGCATCGAAAGAGTATGGAATTTCTGGTGTGCCATCGATGATCGTCAACGGTAAGTACCGCACTTCGGCGCGACTGAGTGGTAGCTTCGAAGAAATGCTAAAGGTCGTAGACTTTCTGGTCGATAAAGAAAGCACGCAATAAGTTCGCGACATCCAGCGAGCGGACTGCGTCGGGGCAGTCCGCCGGTGCGTTTATTCAAAATCCGTGTTTGGAACTGCTTTCGCTCGGTAGATTGCCAGGCCTACAAGTGGCATTAAGACGCACGGCATAGTATGAACAGCATAACGATCAGCAATTCAAAAGAGATCGTTTCGCGTCTACAACGAGGCGTCCTGCGTCTCGCTTTATCATTCCACGGCACGCACCCCGGGCTCGATAAACAGCTCAAAGAATTAGGCACCCTCATTCGTAACGGCAAGAAAGATGAGGAGCTACAGTGCCTGATCGACGAGATCGTCAATACCATCGTCTCGCAAGGTATTAATCAAAATACCGACCAACGCGGTGGCCGTACGCTATGTGATCTGCTCGGGAGAATTGAATCAAAATTCCCTGAATCGCACGCGCTAGAACAGGTTCAACAAGAACTTTCCTTGCCTCTCAATAAAGCGGGCCTCGAACAAGCGCTCGATCGGGCAGCGGACGCAGTTGCTGGTCTCGTTAATACAAAATCAGCGGAAGGTGCCGATGCTTGCGATGGCTTGCTCGTGTCGCAACTACTCGAACGAATCGAATTCTCTACTAGTGCAGCACAAGAAATCGATGAGATAAAAAATCTGATTAAGCAGCGCCAAGACGAAGTGCAGCTTATGCGCAACTTGAATCGAGCTGCTTCGCTGATTTCCAAAGAGCTCTCAGCGACGGCGGACCCTGATGCTTTTAGTAGCTCACGCGAGCACCTTTTGCTGTTGATGAATTTAACCCCGTTTCCCGCGAACTGTGCCGCCCAAGCTAGCGAAACCCGCCGCAGTATTGAAAATGCAGATTCAATAGCCGTTTTACGCGAGTGTGTTCCGAGAATTGCGGAATTAACGGCGGTGATCCGAAATCAGCTTCAAGAGCAAATCGACGGGCTCGCCCAATTCTTGAAGGTGACACTTCAGAAACTACGATTGCTCGAATCTCAGATTCAACAATCCAACAATTTTCACAACGAAAGCGTAGAAAACGCCTTTAACCTCGAGAAAAACCTTGGCGACCAAGGCCACGAGGTACGCGCGGAGATCGAAGAAGAACGCGACATTGACTCGATTAAGGCGACGGTAATTTCGCATCTCGACAGTATCGGTGCCAGCTTGGGCGAATTCGTACATGTAGAGGACTCGCGTCATCAAAGTGCACGGGAGAAAATTGGCCATATGGTTCGATCAATCAATCAACTCAAATTTGAAGCGAACGAATTGCGCGATAATCTCGAAAAGCAACACAATCAAATCTTAATTGATCCGCTTACTGGAATCCTCAATCGCGCCGGCTACGACGAGAATATCAATAAGGAATATCGGCGTTGGAAACGTTACGATTCGGACCTATCGGTCGCGGTTATCGATCTCGATCTATTCAAGGATATTAATGACTCATATGGGCATGCGGCAGGCGACAAAGTACTCGCTACAGTCTCACGCCAGATTGAAACACAGATCCGCGAGAGTGACGTGTTGTGTCGATATGGTGGCGAGGAATTCGTTCTGCTGCTTCCGGAAACAAATGTAGGCGACGGCATGGCGATGCTCGAGAAGCTACGCAGTTACATTGCCAACTGCAATTTTCATTTTCATAAAACCCGAGTTCCAGTGACTCTGTCCTGCGGTGTAGCCGAATTCCATGACAATGACGATGCCGAAAAAGTCTTCAACCGTGCCGATCAAGCGATGTATCTAGCTAAGCGTGCAGGTCGCAATCGGTGTCGATCTGAAAATGATCTACGCGAAGAATCTGCCTAGACTGAATCGACCCTCCGCACTAAAAAATCGAATGCTCCGTCCGTCAATTATTTAGCGCCCTGTCACTCGGGATCGGCTGCTGGATCCACAACGTTTGCAGCGACCTTTTTCGGTCCGATAAAATTGATAAGAGTGTCGCCTGCTTCTGGGTGGCTATCGAAAGAGCCAATAACCAGTGCACCATTGGGTCGTACCAGTAAGCTGGCGAATGCGGCATCTTCGGTTTCGCCGCCGCGATAATCGTCGTACGTGTAGGACGCGGTAAAGCGCGTTTTCTGAAATCTCCAGCCTTGAAAATAACGTCGTAAGATCTCTTCATATAGGGCGCCGTCCGGGAACGCGGTGTGTCCGCGCAAGCCAGATACGAGTCCTTTGGTTTCGTGCTGGTCGGCAGCTGGCATCGGAATTTGGAATACTCGGGAGCGACCAAACTCGTTACCAAAACGCGTGCATACGAGCGCGTTGTAAGCATCATTGTCGCTGGCTGCAAGAAGATATCCCATGGAATTTAGGTCCAGTGCTTCATCCGCGGACGCAGATACAACTTGGCCGAAATACACTGGTAAACCCGATAAGCGTGCCGGTCTTAAGCGGTGCCATGACGCATCAATGAGTATTACGGGAATTGATAAATCTACGAGATTTTTTGCTAGATCAATTGTCCACGGTGAAGCTCCAACAATAATCAGTCCATTTTGGTTTTTTGATGCGAGCCCAAGATAGCGCGCGAGATGCGCAATTGAGAAACCATGCAAAGTCACTGTCAGTAAAATAAGCGCAAATACGAGTGGCAGCAGAACAACCGCATCCTCATAACCCGCTTCTGCCATGCGCACCGAGAATGCCCCGGCGACGGCGGCAGCAACAATACCGCGCGGTGCGATCCAACCAATAAGCACGCGATCTTCGTTTTCAAGACCGGCACCTATGGT
>JBLFWZ010000293.1:0-5549 GCA_047611905.1 Gammaproteobacteria bacterium
CGCCGCCAGACATTTGGCCGAACGCTAACGGCAAGGTCTGAAATACGAGCCCAACTCCTTCATCAACTTTCAAGCCGTTTGCAAAAACGAGCGGGAAAATTACCAGCGCAGCCAAAACCGCGATTGCAGTATCCGCAGCAACAACCGCAGCCGAGGCTCCGGAAATAGAGGTCTCTTCAGGAAGATAAGCGCCGTACGCCATAATCGCGCCCATGCCAATGCTTAGCGTAAAAAATGCCTGTCCCATTGCCACAAGAACACTGTCCCAACCGAGACTGCTGAAATCAGGTTGAAAAAGAAACTCGACTCCGGTAGCAAATGAACCGGATGTAATTGAATACCCGAGCAACACCAGCATCATTATCAGGAGCGCCGGCACCATAAATCGCACCGCTTGCTCCAGACCTCTCTCCACTCCCCTGGCAACGACAAAAATCGTTAAGCCCATAAACAAGGTATGAACAAATGACATGGCCGCCGTATTCAATTTAAACGACTCATGATCGGCAATGACCACGGCCTTGCTCGCATCGACAAACGTACCCGTCGCACTCTTAACGATGTACGAAAGCGTCCATCCGGCGATGACGCTGTAATAGGACAGGATTAGAATTCCCGCGATAACACCCAGCAAACCAACATATCGCCAGTGTTTCGAACTGCCCTCTTCCCGACCAAGGAGTTCCATTGTTGCGACCGGATTGCGCCTGCCCCTGCGGCCGATCAAAATTTCCGACATCATCACGGGCATGCCTATTGCGACAACGCAGACAAGATAGACGAGGACGAACGCACCACCGCCATTTTCGCCGGCTACGTAAGGAAACCTCCAAATATTTCCGAGCCCAACGGCGGACCCCGTCACAGCGAGGACAAACGCCATTCGCGAAGACCAGAACCCGTGTAACGAGGTTCGTTTTTCGTCGCCGACGTGATGACTTAGCATTACAATTGTCTTTAAAGAGAGATGATTGTCGCGATTCTTATACAAATCCGGGTGTCTGACAACGCTTAGGCCTTATAATCCGGTCGCGCCCAAGTGGGTAACGAACGAATCAAATGAATAATAAGAAAGCAAAAAAGCCGTCTGGGAATGTCATCGCTGTCAATCGAAGGGCGCGCCATGACTATTTCATTGAAGACACATTCGAAGCTGGCCTCGCCCTTGAGGGGTGGGAGGTCAAGAGCATGCGTGAGGGACGTGCTCAGGTTGCCGAGTCCTATGTCAATCTCAAGAATGGCGAAGCCTGGCTCGTGGGCGCTCATTTCTCACCGTTGACGACCACCTCGTCGCATGTCAAGGCCGACCCGACCCGAGCGCGCAAACTACTGTTGAACCGCTATGAACTGGATCGCCTGACGGGCGCGGTCGAGCGCAAAGGATTTGCCCTGGTGCCGCTGAACCTGCATTGGCACAAAGGCCGCGCAAAACTGGACCTGGGGCTCGGCAAAGGCAAGAAACAACACGACAAGCGTGCGGACAAGAAAGATCAGGACTGGCAACGGCAAAAAGCCCGAATTCTGAAAAAATAGCGGCTTGGCGTGATCAATGGCCTTGTATTTGTAGTTTTGCCCCCTACACTAGTCGTACACGGGGGTGACATGGCTTCGACGTGGGTCGCGAAACTCCGAGTGCATGCCGAGGGACAGAGTACCTCGTAAATCCAACTGTAAAACTTATAGTTGCCAACGAAGACAACTACGCTCTAGCTGCTTAAAAACCAGTTTAGTGCCTTCTGCCCGGTACGTGCCTATGCGTCCGGATCCCAGGAGTCATCTACATAGGACCGCGGTGCGGGCGTGTTCAGGGCTCAATCCGTTAAATCCTTACTGAACTGGCTGTGAGTTTTCCCTGCCCGTCGGGTAGCCCACAGTGAGATTAAAGACGGAATAAGCATGTAGATCTCGTAGCGTAGGTCTTGCGGACGTGGGTTCGATTCCCACCACCTCCACCAACATCAATACCGCCCAATGGGCGGTATTTTTGTTGGCGGGCAGTGCCGGGGATGAGAAGCCACGTAGTGGGTTCACTGATCGCGGCGCAGCCCGATCAGGACGCACACAGCGCGCCGCGAAGCGGTGAATGGCCGGAGGCCGTTCATCCATTCCCACCACCTCCACCAATTCGCCTCTAAGTTCAAGGACTTAGGGGCTTTTTGGTTTATGAGCCAACATAAAGACCCACATCCGGTGGCAAGAACCTGAATCGCTCGAATGAGTCGAGCGGTAAGCGTTAGTTCTGCATCGAGGGCGAGGCCAAGACCGTAGGCTGGCCCGCGCCAGAGGTTAGACATGTTCGGATATCCACTATGTCCACTAAAGCAGCCATTCGGTTATGGTGACTGTGCAGGGCTGCTTGTGACCCGAAGCAGTCACTCAGACATTCCATCAACAGGAGCTACAATCATGAGCACTATTCTTAATCCAGCGAAAAGTTTTTTTGAAGCATGCGAGACTGGAAAAGGTTGGGACGCATGTAAAGCCTATTGCGGTTCCGATGCAACATTTTCCTCACAAACGTATGCCTTATCTGAAATATCCACGTTAGAGAGTTACTGCGAGTGGATGAAGAACCTTTTTACGCCGATTCCCGACGGACGCTATGAATTGAAATTCTTCGCCGCCGATGAAGCCGGTAGTTCTGTAATGGCATTTGCAGTTTTTCATGGCACGCAAACTGGACCCGGTGGGCCAGTACCTCCGACGGGGAATACTATCGCCGCAGAATACGTTTACCATATAATTTTTGATGGTGAGCATATCAAGCATGTGACAAAAATATGGAATGACGCGATTAGCATGCAGCAGTTAGGCTGGGGTTAAAGTTAGGCTGGGGTTGAATTTGTCCGGTCGGGGGTCAGAGCACTGGTGGCTGCAAATTCCTGGATGGCTTCTGCTTGCTTATCTGTTCTATTCAGATGTCTGATAGGGTTCGATAGCAGGTTGGTGGCCACTGCCCGGCACTTCTGCGGAACGGATTAGTTACTTACCGACAGTCTCTATACCTTCACCGCCAAACCGAGTTGCAAAATAGCCGATAACGAAACCCACAATGGCACCTTCTAACGTAAACCAAAACGGCGAACTAAGTACTCCACCTTCACCGAACAAACGCACCATCATGGTAGCCATGACGTCATAGGCGAAGAAGACCAGCACGAAGTTCATCCAGGCGCCCACTATTGGTGCGCGAAACCACCAGGGGAAGGGTAGCTTTAGTACCGGGTGATAAGTAAAAACTCCAAATACACCGATTATTGCGCCGACAGTTGTGTACCAAAATAATATTCCCCAGCGAAGCAGCGAACCGGTTTCTGGCAACAAGTGTGGCACAAGGACAAATCCGGCAAGCCCAACCAGGAAACCGATCCCCTTAGCAATTGCTATTCGAGTGATTAACGATGGATTTCCAAACATGCCTTCCTCCTGCGACTTGTGGTTCAAAACGCCGTATTGCTACGTCGCATAGAACTCGATTCAACCCCCGCTTCGTGGTGCTCGCCACCCGGACGCTTTCGCCGCGTTTTCGTCGCCAAACCAGCGCTCCCCTTTCGATTCATCAATCTTGGTCGCCGCATATATTGACGTGCCAGGAACATGATAAATCTTGTCGCCCTTGCTATTGATGTTGCCCTTAATAGCGGCTCCCTCCAACTCATCTTCATTCAGATCGAGTTTCTGCGTCACGTAGTTGTCGTCATATTGTTCGGCGTGTTCGACGCTATGCAGCTTAAGCATCAAGCCTTGTTGCTCATCGTCGCCAACAAAGTCGATACTGCAATCACCAATTTTGATGGTGCCACTCGCGTCAAGTACGTGCTCCTTGATCGGTTTGTCGTCCACGAGCGTACCGTTGGTACTTTCAAGATCAATAAGAACCACACCGCTCGGAGAGCTAACTACCAGCGCGTGATGGCGACTGACAGACGGACTTGAGATGCGAACATCACACAGCTTGCCGCGGCCGATCAGGACATGGCCCCGGTCCAATGAGTGTTCCTGCACGACATCATTACCGAGTCGAACGACCAAGCGCCCTCCCCTCGGCTCGATTTGATCGACGATGAAGGTATTCGCCTCATCAGGCTCGACGGGCGCGGTCGGCGGCAGCTCGATTTCGATGTGCACCTTGTTAACCAGATCAACAGCCACCGGTGCCGGATCCATCTCAGCTGCCAAACGGAGACACTTTGAAAACAGGGCGCTAACGGCGTCCGGCTCGCCCTCGCTAACCTCATGCATCCGTGTAATTGCATCAAATTCAAGAATTTGTGTGATCTTGGCCTTACCCCCCGACTCCACCCGCCAACGGAGAAACTCGCGAGTTTCCTGCAGCGTGAACGGTGCCAGGTAAATGCAATCCTGCGGCTTCGTACTGACAGCATCGAGTACAGACTGGTTAAGTAATGCATCCGGATGTGAACGGCCCGCCATCAGAATCATCAAGCCGTAATGTTCTGCAGCCTCCCAACTAAGCAGACGACGCACGGTGTCCAGCACCCACCATCCGCAACCTTGTATAGCCTCAAAACACAGAATCGTGCGCGAACCGTTCTTTTTTTGAAAATTAAGGAATAGTGCGAACACATTCTCAACGTCAAGCGGACTCAAGCCTGTCGGATCGAAGCCGAGGCCGGAAATTATCTGCCGCATGCCGGACTCTTCGTCCCGGCAAGGCTCCGTCAGGCGCACAAACATGACATCGTCGGCGATTTCGGCAAGAAACTTATCAATCAGGTAGGTCGCGCCGGATTGCCCATCGCTATGCAGCAAAGCGAATGGCTTTGATTCTTCAAACATGCCGCATAATCGATGGTGAGCTTCGCGATAACTACCGCTTGCGGCCTGTCGAACGTGGGCCTGTTGTGAAGACAACAAGGGTTCTTCTTGGATCTGCAACTGAGGGTACATCTGGGGGTGCATGCTCGTACCTCTGAAGGCCTTTTACTAACGAAACGATAAAGGCTCTTATTTATAGTTTTGCTTATTTATAGTCTTTCTTATCCCTCAGATACTATATCGGAGCCGCGCTTATGTAAAGTTCAACGCGAGGATATGAGGGTAAACCACTGAAATATAGCAATTAGTGGGGATTATCAAGGTCGGTGCGCCTATGAATTTGATCACAGAGCCCATATCGTCGGTATAGGCACGAGAGGGAGAGTCTCTACTGCGACCGAACGAAATCAACGACAACTTCCGCCCAGGGTTCCGGGTCGTTGTAAATACTCTGGGAGTTCCCACCTGCAAATTCGCGGTACTGAAAATCGGAACGCATTGTTAGAATGCGCTGAGCTGCGGCGTGCAAGCTATCGGTCTTACGCGAGATGATCAGGGTCGGTACGTTTATCGCTTTGATCGCCGGGGCCATATCATAGGAATAGGCCGCGACGTGGCCATAGTGCTCGGCCTCCCCTGCCATGGTGAAAGACAAGACTGACCAGTTGATGCTCTCGTTTGTCGCCGTGTCCGCACCAACGAGATCGCGAATGTAGGCGAAACGATTGCTCAAATGGCTACCATCTGATTTTGGCGTTTGATCCCAGTGG
>JBLFWZ010000294.1:0-5533 GCA_047611905.1 Gammaproteobacteria bacterium
CGATAAGGCTTACTATGCCGCGCGCATCGAGCCGGTAAGTCAGTTGAACCAGACCTTAGAATCGCTCACTGATCAATTAACGAAGATGCCTCTCGCGTTTCAACCGGGTACTCAATGGCGCTACAGTTTCGCCACCGATGTCTGTGCAAGGCTCATTGAAGTCATTTCAGGTCAGACATTCGATGCGTTTCTTCATGCGAAAATTTTTACCCCGCTCGAAATGAGAGATACAGACTTCTGGGTACCGGCGGATAAACGCGAGCGCTTCGTCAGTATGTACAACGCACCGGATCTCGTCGATCCGATGAAGAGCGGATTTAACCTCGCGGACCACGACTTGGATGCCCGAACCAGCAAACCAAGCTACCTATCCGGCGGCGGCGGTTTGGTATCAAGCTTGGGCGATTACTGCACATTTATCCAAATGATTGTCGCAGGCGGCACTTGGCATGGTCACCAATTGTTGAAACCCGAGACGCTTGAACGTATGCGTTCGAATCAGCTCGCGGACGGTGTCGCGGTCAAATTTCCAATGTTTGAAATGCCTAATACAGTTTTCGGTTTAGGTTTCGCAGTACGAACCGCGGCCGGCTCGTCAGAAACCGACGCCGTCATTGGCGAATACCATTGGGGCGGAATGGCCGGCACGCATTCATGGATGTCACCCGCTGCAGGCATCGCTGGCCTGTGCTTTACGCAGCGAATGCCCGGATTCTGGCATCCGTTTAGTCACGATTTTAGGCGGCTCGTCTACGCCGCAAAAAGGTAGCGCGCTGCAGTTTTAGCCAGCGGCGGCCTGCGCAACGCGATCGAGACCGGCAAAGGCATTCGTGATCACTCAAGTGCCCCGATTGATTCTTGGTCCATGCTCTCCCCCGCCTAAATGATTTGAATCATGGGTCTGCTCCGTAGTAACGCCGGCGACTATGCACAGGCGCTACTGCGAAAGACGAGCGAACATGCGCTAAAACGAGGTCGCAACAATCACTCAGTGGCTTTTAAATTAAGCTGTGCTCGGCACCGGCCAGTGTTGCGCCTATACTTTGCAATATCGTATTTGCAACGATGACGGTAAACTGCCCCTATTCGTTCGAATACGAACAAAGGGGGTGTTGAATAAGCTTCACTGTCCTGCGATCGACTACGCCAAATTTAGGAGTTAATGAATGAAACGTACCTTGCAGCTATTTGTCGTCACGCTCATTTGCACATTCTGTGCACCAAACTTCGCCCACGAATCAAACGACGACGAACTACCCGCGCAACTAAGCGAAGCCGCACTCGGATCGGTAAATTTCACGAACAGCTGTTCGAAGTCCGTAAAACCCTTATTCAACCAGGGCGTCGCCCTGCTCCATTCGTTTTGGTTTGCGGCCGCAATAAAAACCTTCGACGAAGTACTCACCGAAGATCCGAAGTGCGCAATGGCAGAATGGGGCAAGGCTATGGCGAACTGGGGTAATCCGTTGGGAAACAATCGCGCGAAAACCTTATTACAAGCGGGTTTTGAAGCAGCTGCGCGAGCGCGTAAGTTACCGACGGGCGATGCACGAGAGCGTGATTATATCGATGCCGTAGCGGTGCTGTATGACGATTTTGAGAACACACCTGATCAGGCTAGATCTGTGGCTTTCGAGAAAGCGATGCAAGGACTCATGGAGACTTACCCAGGCGATACGGAAGCCGCCATTTTTTACGCGATGGCGCTAAACGGATCTGCAGATCTGAACGACAAAACGTACGCTCAGCCACTGCGTGCGGCAAAAATTCTCGAGGCGGCGTTTGCCGACCAACCAAATCACCCAGGCATCGCACACTACATTATTCATAGCTACGATGTGCCGTCATTAGCTAAACACGCCTTACCAGCTGCCCGTCAATACGCTGACATTGCACCAGCGGCACCGCACGCCCTGCATATGCCCTCACATACCTTCACGCGGTTGGGACACTGGCAGGAATCCATCGATACCAATATCCGCTCAGCCGATGCCGCACTCGCTGCTGATTCACCCGGCGAAGCATTGCATGCGATCGACTATATGATTTATGCGTATTTGCAGACGGGACAAGACGTGGCCGCCGAGGCCGGCGTCGCACGTAGCGAGGCGGTGTTTAAACAAATCAAAACGGATGATAGATATCTTGTTGCTGGCGCATATGCCGCAGCCGCAGTTCCAAGTCGATTTGCGCTCGAGCGTGGCGACTGGCAGGCAGCAAAACAGATTCAACCCGTGACCTCACCTGCGCCGTTCGTGGACGCTATCATTCACCTCGCCCACGGACTCGGCGCTGCGCGCAGCAAAGAACTCGAATCCTCACGGCTGGCGATAGCGGGATTAAAAGCTAGTGAAGAAAAATTAGCTAAAAACGCCTATTGGATGGGACAGGTCGCCATTCAACGCACGATCGTCGAAGCCTGGTTGGCACTTGCCGAAAACAACCCTGAGCAAGCGTTATCGACAATGCGCAAAGCGGTCGAACTCGAACACAGCACGGAGAAATCGGCAATTTCACCGGGGCCGTTGGTCGCAGCCAATGAGCAACTTGGAGAAATGCTGCTTGAATTGAACCAGCCCGTTGAGGCGCTCAGATCGTTCCGAGCCGCCATTGCCAAAGAACCCGGCAGATTCCGCGGATTGTACGGCGCCGCCAACGCCGCTGATGCAGCGGGGCTGAAACCCGCGGCAAAGGGTTACTTTGCAGAGCTCGTCAACAGTTGTGCGAATGCAGATGCCGATCGTCCCGAGCTGATTGAGGCTCGGAGCTATCTACAAAACGCGATCAACTAGCGCCAGATTATTCTGGCGCACTTACCGAGTTAATCTATTGCTTCTGCGCGGCTTGAAATCTACCAAGTATTCCAATGCAGCACTTCGCTGACCGGTTTGCGCCGTACAGGCGCGAATGCTTTTTCGGGATATCCGACCGCCACAAGAACGCATAATTGCACCTCGGCAGGGATCGAAAGACGTTCACGAATGACCGGCTCTGCAGCCATTTGGAAAGTCGTGAATGTGGTGCCCAGGCCCATGGAACGCGCTGCGACAATCAAATTCTGTGCAGCCGGATAAATCGTCGAATGCATAAACGCTTCGGTTGGTGCCTGAGGCGGATAATTCTTGCGCGCACAACCTAGAATCCAGGCTGGAACTTTCGCGAAATTTTTGGCCAAATAAGCAGCCCCCTTGTACATGCGTTGCGCCGAACCGGCGTCGGCGTCGGGTAGTTCATCGAATACCGGCGCCATTGCCGCCCACACGGCATCGCCGATTTCAGCCTTGATTGCGGCGTCGTTCAACACAACAAACTCCCATTCCTGACTATTTCCGGGGCTCGATGCGCGGGTTGCCGCGTAAATTAGACGCTCGAGATCGGCCTCCGGTATTACGTCCTCTTTCAAGTAGCGCATTGCAATGCAAGTTTCCATTGCTTCAATTACGTCCATGCAGGCTTCCCCCAATAAAAAGAAAAGAGACTCGGGTTAATGAGGACAAGAGTCAACGTTTATTTGTCCAGATCAGGGACATTCGTATTCACAAAATGCATGTTCTCATCCGAACCTGGTGGGTTTCTAAATCAATCGGCACACGGATAATGCGAACGCCGCTCTATTTCTGCGACTGCGTTGGGCCTTCACCACTTCGGGGCGATTGAACCACCCGAGTAAGCTGAGTGCGAGCGTTTGTCGCGGCTGGCGTTACGCTAAGGGATCGCATTTGATCGGCGCCACGCCGAATCATCACTGCACGAGAAGAACAAACATTCGTTCACAGCAACCGCTTGGCCGCCCTCCCGATATTCTGGCGGAGTCGTGCACACCCCAACACCTTGCAGGCTCAGCTCCAGCGCTGTCGGTGCTGGTTCGCTGGTCTAGTCGGTTTTCGCTGCCAATTGATGTTCCAATTGCTTTTGAGAGCGCTGAAGATCGTCCTTAAACCTCTTTAACTTGTTCGCGAATTCAACCAGTTTTTGGCCATCGTCTATGATCCGTTGCCGTTTGGCTTTGTAACCGGTTGCGACTTTCAGTTCGTGGGCTCGCATCGATTTCGCTGCGTCTTGTTTGACCGCTGTTATTCGGTTTTCGAATTCATGCTCGAGATCGGTTCGCTGAATATCAAGATATCTGTTAACTATCTCGGTGACTTTCGCACCCATCTCGCCGGAAACCTGTTCAGCATCTTTTGACAAGCTAGCTTCGAGGTCAATTAATGAGCGTCGTTGTGGCCCATCTGCTAACGACGGCTGTTGAAATACGCCTAATTGATCACTGCCGCCCGTTTTAAGTTTATTTGTCGCGTCGCCGGAATCTTTTGTGACATGTAATTCCACTACGTTAGTGGTTGATACATCGTCTCGTGAACGTTCTGGGACATGCTCCGGCAGTTCTTCTTTTCGTTCTTCGAGTGCGACAGTCTCGCTAGCGCAATCGAGTGATGTCATTTGCTCATCAGAGCCTGCTGGTTGCGCAGACCGCGTAATCGGCGCGCCATCGTTTGTTGAGTTCAAGCTATCGCTCGTCTGCGCTTCAGCTAGATCGCACGAGTTATTAACACTCGATTCAGCGCTTGTCCTAGCAAGCCCACCAACTAAGTCTGTCAGACCTATGCCCAGCACTGTCTCGTTCAAGTCTGGTTTTGCGATCGAATTTTTATCGGGAAGTTGTTGGACATGTTCGACATCGAGCGCGAGCTGCGCCATGGTGGCCGGGTCAGTGGTGTCGCTGTCGACACCGGCAGGTAATGCCTTATCGACACTCGTTTGCGGCGGTTGCCCTTGTTGGCCGCCGCCGTCCAGCAACATGGGCTCTTGGTCGTCCGTCGCCGCTCGCCCAGTTCTAGACGAATTTTCTCGCTCGCTGATTACCGCCTCAACGGCAAACTTCTCGCAATACTCTTTGATCGGCGCATCGAGACAGCGTACGTTGAATCCACGTTCGCCTAAAAGAAACGCCCCTAAGGCCGCGATTTTCGGATCCGAATGACAAACGAGATATCTGCGATCGGTAGCTAGTCGGTTCACATTTAACCGCACATCGTTGATGCCTATATTGAGGCTGCTCGGGATCGAGCCATCGGCATATGCAGCAGGTTCTCTTACGTCAATCCATTGGTCACCGTTATCGGAAAGCGATTTCGCCTCATCGCCAGACACCCGGCTTATCGCCGGGTCCATAACCCATCGCCGGAAATTACCGCTATCAAGCTTCAATAAATTACCTGATTTTGATGCAGTGACGGTGGCGTATCGTGGCGTGTCTGTTATTAGGGCGGCCTCGCCGAATGAGTCGCCTGGACCGAGTGTTGCAAGCTTGATCTCGCGACCCGTCGCGCCGGCTTTCTTGGTAACAACGTACTGCCCGCTTTCCACAATATAGAAATGCTCGCCCGCTGCGCCTTCCCCAACGACGGCCTGATTCGCGCTGGCCGGCGTTAACACCATTTGTGCCAGAACTTCTTGGATATTGGTTGCTGGTAGGAGCGAAAATAGGTCGGACTGCAATATCCGCACCATCCAATCGGTAATGGTCGCA
>JBLFWZ010000295.1:0-5503 GCA_047611905.1 Gammaproteobacteria bacterium
TAAGCTTTGGGATCGGTTGGCCTCGGGCAGTTACTTCCCGCCACCGGTGCTGATGGTTGAGATACCGAAGGCACAAGGTGGCATGAGGACGCTTGGGATGCCAACCGTTGCAGACAGGATCGCTCAAATGGTCGTCAAGCAGGCCTTCGAGCCCGAAGTGGGATCGTATTTCCATGCGGACTCCTATGGCTACCGGCCGGGTAAGTCGGCACTGCAAGCGGTGGGCGTTACGCGTCAACGCTGCTGGCGGTACGACTACGTGCTGGAGTTTGACATCAAAGGATTATTTGATGCGATCGATCACCCGCTGTTATTGCGCGCAGTGGACAAGCACACGAACTGCCGATGGGTGCGCCTATACATCGAAAGATGGTTAACCGCACCGTTTCAGCAGGCAGACGGGAAGCGCTTGGAACGGACGAGGGGCACGCCGCAAGGAGGTGTTATTAGTCCGGTCCTGTCGAACCTGTTTTTGCATTATGTGTTTGACCAATGGATGGAAAGAAACTTTCCGAACAATCCATTTGCCCGCTATGCCGATGATGGTGTGGTGCACTGTCGAAGCGAAGCTCAAGCGCGTTATCTGAAGGGTCGTTTAGAGCGACGCTTACGAGAATGCAAACTTGAACTTCATCCAGAGAAAACGCAGATTGTTTGTTGTCACGTCGGCAAGCAGCTCAATATAGGGGTCGCCAAAAAGTTCGACTTCTTGGGTTATTGTTTCCGGCCCCGACTGGTGCGCAATCGATACGGCAAACTGTTCGTGAGCTTCACGCCCGCGATCAGTCCCCGTGCAGCGAAGCGGATCAGACAACAGGCTCGGCGTTGGCGGCTCCATCTTCGTACCAGTCAGTCATTGGAAGATATTGCACAGGCGATTAATCCAGTCATTCGTGGCTGGGTTAATTACTACGGTGCCTATCAGCGGTCATCGCTTTTTCCTGTACTGCATCAGATTGATTACCACTTAGTGAAGTGGGTCAAATGGAAATATAAAAAGAAAGGTAACTACACCAAGCGTGCCAGAGGCTGGCTCGGGCGCGTTGCTTTGCACCAGCCTACGCTATTGGCGCATTGGTCACTGGGTGTCCCTTTCCCGGCCGAATGATGGGAGCCGTATGAATGGAGACGTTCACGTACGGTTCTGCGAGGGCCTTGGGGTGAAATTCCCCAGGGCTACTCAACCGGCCGATTTTACTCAGTCGCTTGTCTTGCCCCGAACGTCGGCGCGAAATTGATTCCGGACGGTTGCGTGACGCGGATGAACTGGTAATTTCGACCCCAATCTGCCCTTCTACCTCGTGTTGACCTCATAGTACTCAGCTATCAAGATGGAGCGATGACGCGGGGTCTCGTTTTCCGGAAAAGCCCGTTTTGACATTAATCTATAAGGGTTTGAATTTAATTATGTTTTCACCTGCTTCTGCGAAAGAGATAAACCCGGATATCGAGACCGTGAGGGTCTCGCTATTCGTCTGTTAGGCGGCTACAAAAATTAACGATGGAGAAAACGAAATGAAACTAAGGATGTTCGCAATCATCGCAGCGGTACTCTACATACTCGTACCTGCGGGAGTAAGCGCAGAATCTGTTCTAGAACAAATCACCGCAGCGAATAATGCTTTCGCTAAAAGTATCGTTGCAGGGGACATTGACTATCTCGTTAATGACTACACTGACGACGCCTGTATCATCGCACCGAAAGCGCCGCTAACGTGTGGGAAGGAATCAATCCGATCATTTTGGTCTTCGGTTGTTGCTTCGAAACCCAAGAATGTCGAAATACTTACACACGGTGCCGGAAGCGAAGGAAAGCTGGCCTATGCAACTGGCGAACTCATAATTACGGACGCAGAATCGGCTGAACAATTCAGGACAGGCATCTATTGTCTTTGTTACGATCTAAATAGAATTTTTGCTACGTTACCGGTTGCGATCGAGCCGACGCACCGAAGGATTATGGATGTCGACGACGTCACCGTGTAAGTATTTTGTCATACATAACCCCAGTGCTGGTAAGGAAAAACACGAGCTGTTTAATCGCGTACTGAATGGTTTGCGTGCAGCTAAATGTGATATCCACGTGGAGCAAACAAGGGCACCAGGGGACGGGATAAAACTAGCTAGCTGCGCTGGTGAGTTCGATCGGGTGATTGCCGCCGGTGGCGATGGCACAGTCAATGAGACGATTAACGGCCTGATGCAAATCAAAGACGCGCCACCATTAGCCATTATTCCGGTAGGTACAAGTAATGTATTAGCTGCGGAAATTGGCCTGCCGCGCACTGCGACTGCGCTCGCTGATCTTATACGTTTTGGCACGCCGTCCGCCATTAGCCTAGGGTATGTAAACGGCCGATATTTCAGCGTCATGGCGGGTGCAGGATTCGATGCGCACATGGTCGCTAACACCAATATGCGCTTAAAAAAACGTTTCGGTGCAGCTGCGTACGCCGCCTCTTTTTTTCAACAATTCAAAAATTTCGATTTCCCTGATTATCATTTAACCGTGGATGGTGCAGCTAAAATCGTTGGGTCCGTTATTATCTCGAATGTGCAGCGATATGCTCCGCATTGGATCATTGCACCTGGTGCCGCAATTACAGACCCTAAATTACACGTTTGCCATGTCTCCCGGTCCTGCCGACGTTCTAATAGAATGATACCGCTGCGACTTTTCGGCGGGAAATTTGCTAGGGATCGCGGTCTTAACATCGATATCGCATCATCCATCACAATCACGGGTCCAGTGGGCGATCCGGTGCAGGCGGACGGGGACATCGTGACCTCACTGCCGGCGACCATCACGGTAGTGCCGGACGCCGTGCAACTCTTGTTGCCCAAGCAAACCTAAGCGGTGCGACGGCTTCGATCAATCGCCACATTCACAGGCTTTTCACTAGTACTCTATTTGATCTGGGACGTTGGTCGAGCGGACATCCTAGAGGCGTTTGTTCAGATAGGCTGGGGATTTACCTTAGTGGTGGCGATTGAGGGAGTAGCGCTTTCATTACGCGCATTCGCATGGCGCGCACTGAGTACTTCACATCCGAAGCTCCCGTTGACTCAATGGTTTCTGTGTCGATGGATCAGGCAAGCCGTAAACCAATTACTACCCGTCGCACAAGTGGGTGGCGAACTGGTGGGCGCGCGAGCACTAAACAAACTCGGCCTCGATATTGCCCAGGCGGTTTCCATCAGTGTAGTCGACCTCACCCTAGGTGCGATCGCACAGGTGGTTTTCACGTTTGCCGGGCTCGCGATATTTCTAACGCTAACGCAGAACACTTCTTATGCAGGTTTAATGCTGCTTGTGGCTCTGCCACTACTCGGCGCCGTTGCGGGTTTTGCCTACTTTCAGCAGCGAGGCTTGGTCAGCTTTACGTTACGCCGCCTGGCTAGTAAATCGAAAATCATCGGCGCTTTGATAGACGACGCCGATGCTATCGATTGTGCGCTTAGGGATCTTTATCAGCGTCGCGTGCCTTTGTTCACCAATTTGACGATTCAGCTAGGTAGCCAGATAGCAACGACACTCGAAATCTGCTTGGTCTGCCAGTTGATCGGTTTGCCCATCGGTTTTCCAGAGGCGTTCGTGATCCAGTCCTTAACCAGAGCCGTCAGGGCGGCGGCCTTTTTCGTACCAGCAGGTGTCGGCGTCCAGGAACTCAGCGTGTTGTGGTTAACGGGTGTATTTGGAATACCACCGGCCGGCGCTATGGCGATTGCATTGGTGAAGCGGGCACGAGAACTTGTTGTCGGTTTACCGGCACTCGGTGTGTGGATGGTGCGGGAGGGTGCACTAAATAGGTAAGTGAATCCGCGACACGGCGATTCCGTTCCTCCGCCTGCACTCACATTTGATCCTAGACCGCAGAGACTGGGGGTAGCGCTTACTTCTGCGGATTTCCGGGGTGTGTGTGGCGAATTCCAAAATCACGCGGCCATTGGGAGTTGAAAAAGTCCATTGCAATATTGTTGCCACGAATAGTCGCCAATATTCGCGCGCCGATTGTGGGGCTCGCCGCTTACAACCGCCGGTGATACTCCGCCCAATGAATGATGAGGCCGTTCGCGGTTGTAGTGATCCGCGAAATCGACGAGTTTCCGTTCAAGATCCCGGGCATTCCAAAAGAAAACATGGTCAAGGTATTCACGACGGATTGTGCCGATCAATCGCTCGACGAATGGATGGGATTGTGGCGTATAGGGGATAGACTTGATCTCGTCGATGTCAAGGATGCGAAGATTCGCTTTCCATCGGTGGTACCGAAATAACGGATCGTTATCGGAGCTGAGATAGTGCGGAACACCTTGATTAGAAATGGCGCTATTGAACATGCGGCATATCGCGATCCCATCGACATCGCCGGCATGTACGCCGAAACCGATAATACGACGCGTAAACTGATCCATCACTACTAGCACCCAATGGCTTTTCAACAGAATAGATTCACAACGGAACAGGTCGATGCTCCAGAGGCTATTCTTGCTATGACCCAAAAAGGTCAACCAAGACGGCCCGCCGCCGTTGGGCTTTGGGCAGTAATGCTTTTGCAGAACTCGCCGAACTAAACCTTTGTCGATATCAATCCCAAACGCTTTGGTGATCTGCATGGCGATCCGACGGCAGCCGAAGCGCGGGTTGCTTAGCTTCATCTCAACGATAGCGCGTACGAGCTCTGGTGACGGGCCTGATGGTCCTGGCTTTCTTCTACTGGTAGATGAGTAGAGCAGTCGATATTTTCGTTTCTTGAGGATGTCGTGAAATTTGAAAAGCGTCGATGGTCGAATAATGACGGCGGCGCGCTCGATGTGGCGCGGACTGAGGAACAATGACCAGAGCCCAAGTAGGAATCGATCAAGCGCGGAGAGATTTGGAGCGCGTCGCCGGGAACGACTAACGACCAGAAGTTGCTGCTTCATGATGAAGAAGGGTACTGAAGGACGCGTTGCGGAACAAGATTGTCTGGATTGCCGATTGCAGGCGACAATTAGTAATTCGCGACACACAGCTCTTTAAACGAATGTAATGTCCTTTGCAGATCACGAGCGCCCCAGAACGGTACATGGTCGAGAAACTCATGCCTTACGGTCCCGATAAGTCGTTCGACAAATGAGTGTGAGAGTGGAACATAGGGCACGGTCTTTATTTCTGCGACATCAAGAATTCTAAGATTGGCCTTCCATCGATGAAATTTGAACAGCGGATCATTATCCGAACTCAAATATCGTGGACCGGTTGAACCGTCGAGTATGCTGTTGAATAGTCGACGGACTGTAGGTCCATCGTTAGGATCCGCATGAACCGCGAAGCCAATGAACTGCCGTGTAAATTGATCCATGACAACTATTACCCAATGGCACTGCAAGATCATTGATTCACATCGAAAGAGGTAGACAGCTCCATAAGCTGCCCTTGCTGTGAGCTAGAAATGTAAGCCAGGATGGACCGCTTGATCCACTTTGAGGCCGGTAGTGCCGCGCTAGCAGGCGGCAGACC
>JBLFWZ010000296.1:0-5485 GCA_047611905.1 Gammaproteobacteria bacterium
CGACGGATATACGCCTCCGAAAGTGTGGAAATGGGATGGCCAGGAAGGCGGTGCCTTTTCCAACATAAACCGACCGATCGCAGGTCCGACGAATGATAAAGAACTACCCGTGGGCCGGCATCCGCTGCAGCTTTATTCTCTGGGAACGCCTAATGGGCAAAAAGTCACGATCCTGTTGGAGGAATTGTTGGCGAGTGGCGAAACGGGCGCAGAATACGACGCCTACCTCGTCAATATTCTAGAGGGAGAGCAGTTTGGGAGTGGCTTTGTCGAAGCCAACCCGAACTCAAAGATCCCTGTTCTCATCGACCGAAGCGGACCCCAACCCGTACGCATTTTTGAGTCCGGAGCGATAATGGTCTACCTGGCAGAAAAATTTGGCCAGTTTCTTCCCACCGACGCCGCCGCCCGAGCAGAATGTCTTTCATGGTTATTCTGGCAGATGGGCAGCGCGCCGTATTTGGGCGGCGGCTTTGGACATTTCTACGCTTACGCCCCAACGAAAATCGAGTACTGCATCGATCGCTTCACGATGGAAGTCAAACGCCAGCTCGATGTACTGAATCGTAATCTTTCAGAACGGAAATACCTGTGTGGCGACGAATATAATATCGCGGACATCGCAACATACTCGTGGTATGGACAACTGTGCCTCGGTAGATTCTACGATGACCCCCGCGAATTTCTTGATACCGCTTCATACACGGAAGTGATGCGATGGACACAAGATATTGAGTCACGACCGGCGGTCTTGCGAGGGTTACGAGTGAACAAAATTTTCGGTCCGGAGGAAGAGCAAGTACGTGAGCGGCACGAGGCAAGCGATATTGATAAAACCTTCGCTGCAGCGGGGTAAGGAAAAACAGTCTCGAAAAAAACGTGAGGCGTATTCGACTCTAGGCTAAAATTCGTAGGGCCAGCGTGCGCGAAAATCAAGTAAATTGGAACATGGACGTTCCATTAAATACTGTTCGACCGTCCGCATTTCTATACTGGGGATCATCACTCAGTGAATCGATTTTGCGCCGTGTCATTCTATTAGATTCCCTCGTAAGCGGACCCTCGTCGGGAGACGGCATTAGCCCGAATTCGGCCATGAAGAGACCTTCATCGCATCCTAACTTATGTTCGGTAACGGCTTTAAATCACCCTAACAGAATCCGGCCCACCCAGGATTCTCATAGATCAACTGCCTCTAGCGCATCGAATGCTCGCTCAAAGTTCGGTCCGCCATTGTCCGTGGAAATGAAATTGTATAGGTGGCGGAATCCTGTCGGTGTAGACCCCGGCATGTTTGCTTCGGCTTTCTGTATTAGCTTGCGGGCTTCCTGATGATTCCCGGTTGCCGCTTCGACTAAAGCGAGCCAGGCATGTGAGGACCCTAAAATATCGTGTTGTTGTGCGCGTTTTAGCACCTTACGAGCAGCATCAAATCGCCCGAGGTGGATTAACGCTTCGGCCTGTATGTGTTCGTATATCCAGACCATGCGACCATGCGACCATTCGGGGTGAGTTCGAGTGCGCGTTCGACTAGAGGTAGCCCTTCCGCCGGACGACCATTGTGAATTAATGCGTCCCCATACCAGAGGAAACCTTCCGCGTAACTCGGGCTCATAGATGGGACGCGCTGCAGGATTACAAGTGCCTGCTTTGGATCGCCGCTCCACAGAAGAGTCACTCCAAGATGGGTCAGAACGATAACATCATCGGGTGCAAGTTCTGCTCCAAGGCGGGCTTCGCGGATTGCCTCCTTGAACGCTACCGGGTCCCTAGACGATTTCAGCAGGCTCATCGAAAGGTTCCGTCCCAACACCGCGTGGGCTCGTGCGTAGCTCTCGTCCAATGAGACTGCTTCCCGAGCGTCTTCAACTGACCAATTCGCATCAGCACGCCAAGTTTTACCCCACGCGTCCAGGTTTTCCGGCCGTGCTTGGGACGCCCGAATGCTTTCGACCTTAAAGAGTTCGTCGCCAAGACTTGAGGCAATTTTTGTGGTGACTTCGTCCTGAAGCGTAAAAATATCTGCGGTTGGGCGATCGTACTTATCCG
The DNA here is from genome assembly GCA_047611905.1 of Gammaproteobacteria bacterium. Classification (GTDB taxonomy): domain Bacteria; phylum Pseudomonadota; class Gammaproteobacteria; genus UBA11873. The sequence continues at coordinate 2,050 of JBLFWZ010000296.1, forward strand.
CCCACACGTGGCTGCCTGACTCCGCGTCTATAAGCTGTACTGTCACACGGATTCGATCTCCAACTGGTCGTACGCTACCTTCTACGACGAAATGGGCGCCAAGCTCCTCACCCACTTGTCGAATATCGACCGACTGGCCCTTGTACTGGAATGTCGAGTTCCGGGCTATCACCTGCATGGCGGGAGAACGGGCCAACAGTGTAATGATGTCCTCGGTCATGCCGTCCGACAGCCATTCGTGTTCGGTATCGCCCGACATTGTAGTGAAGGGCAATACCGCTATCGTCGGAGAACCCGCTCTGGCCACTTCACGGAGCTCGCTTTCTCCGTACGGGAAGCTAAAAATAACGAACCCGATCGCGGCGATGGCGATCAGGCTCCCGGCTGCAATCATCCACCTCCGGCCGTGCGGTCTGGAGCCCGATCCGAGATCGCTCGCGCGTACCCAAAGTAGTCGCGCAGCGGCGCCTAAAATTCCGAGTAGCGCGGCAATCGCGACGAGCCCCGAGAAGAAGCCCTCGTGCTCGGTGATCCATCCGAAGACCGACATCGTTTCACCCATTGCGCTCCACCAATACCAACAGAGTCTAAGTGAGGCAAAGCCTAGCGTTACGCCATTTCCGCGTAAAGCTAAATCTCAATCTCAATCTCAATCTCAATCTCAATCTCAATCTCAATCTCAATCTCAATCTCAATCTCAATCTCAATCTCAATCTCAATGGAGTAGCTACCGTCGCTGATTGCCCGTCAGCCCAAACACGCTCAGCGGGTGCCTGCTGAACGACACGCCCATTCGGCGTGACAACGAGTTCGAATAGTCGCTGTTCGGCGATCCTCAACTCGGTTTAGTGCTGGATTGAGAGTGGAGGTAGTGGGCCGTTGTGGTCACTTCGGCGCACTACGCTTCGACCGTGCTGATGGCTGCTCTCCGCCCGAGAACGCACGTCTGAAGAATCAGGGCGCCGGGTAGTAGGTGGCCAAGGCATTCACAGATATGCTGCTCGTTCGATTTGCTAATAGGGGTTTGAAAGATGAATTGGGAAGCTGCCGGAGCAATTGGTGAGATTGTTGGCGCAATTGCTGTCATCACGACTCTCGTATATTTGGGCCGTCAAGTTTCGCAAAGCGTCGAGGTGGCCCGAGCGGCGCAGAATAAAAGCATTATGGATTCGTGGGAGGGTTTTAATGATCTGATTTTGTCGAATCCTGAACTTCCGGAATTACTTTCGCGATTGAAAACCTCCGACCACGAACTTTCGGAGTCCCAGCTCGTCCAGGTGCACCATTTCGCCTATCGTATTTTGAACACGATAGTCGCCGCAGAAATTTCATATAGGAATCAACAACTCAGTCGAGCCGAGTTCGACGTACACCAACAAGCGCTGGAGAGTCTATTGGGGAAATATCCAGGTTTCGCTCCGTATATGTTCGAAATATATGATCTGTACCCGAGCACTCGCGACTATGAGATTTATGAGCCGATTAGAAAGCTACGCGAAGCTCAATAATGTTCATGGGGAAATGCCGGTCGTTCCTAAAAGCGCCCCGCCACCTAACACAGCGTTCGAGACCGGCACGTTACAGCGGGCTTTTTTTACGCAGGTGCTTCTATATTAGCAATCGCTAACAGATCGCTATGGATACTCTTGAGCCAACTGCCGCACAGCACGAACGTCAGTTCAACTGCTCGTTAACGGTCGTTAAGCACCTCGATAACTTTCGACGAAATCGGCCACGACCGATCATTCACGCCACCTACTCGCTCAGATATGCTGGTTACCGGTTTAAGGGCGGGGATTGATAGATGAGCGTGACATTAGAAGAAATCGCATTATTTGCTGAGATTATCGGCGGTGCGGCAGTGATCATCACCCTAGTCTACTTCGCCATCGAAATGCGACGTAACACTAAGGCGATAAGAAGCGCGACGCATCAACAACAAGTTGATACTACCGTCGTACTCCACACCGCTGTTGCAAATGACGGGGAACTTGCGACTCTGATTTCGCGTGCTAATGACGACTATTCGTCGCTCGATCCGTCCGAAATAATTCGGCTTCAATTTTTGTGTACGAGTTATTTCAATATGTGGAACTACCAACATTCAAATATGGAAAAAAATTATTTGATTCGGATGCCTGGGACGTATGGGATCAGGGGATGTCGGTATTGCTCAACAGCCACGTTGGAATGAGAGAGACCTGGAGCACACTCGGTCACATCTACGGTGACGACTTTAAACGTCATGTCGAAACTGAGATAAACCGACTGGGACCGATCGCAAATCGTACCGGAGTGCTTCAGAAAGAGGGCAGGTAAAAATGCTACCCCACGAATAAAGATAAATTGGGTGCAGCACATTCATTCCATCGTTGGAAGGCCAGTCGTTTGCTGCCATGCAACATGGGCGAAGGATAACCGCTCATAAACGGTCATTCGCCGCTCTCGCTACTTTCGACGAAAACGGCCATTAAGCGTCGTTCACGCCTCCATCCCTGTCGGATATGCTGATCGTTGAATCAGCTAACGGGAGATTGATATATGAACTGGGATGCATTGGGTGCGATTGGTGAACTTGTCGGCGCAGCGGCTGTTGTTTTAACTCTCGGATACCTGGCGGTCCAAATTCGCCAGAGTAGTAAGTCCTCTCGGCAGCAGAGTTATAACGATCTTGTCACCAGGCGTGCGGATTACTTCAACAAGATGGTTGAAAGCAATGACGTTACAAGCATTTTGTTGGCGGGTTGGCGCGGAGATCCGCTGGACGCAATTGAAGCTCAACGTTTCACATCCGCAAGTTTGAATTACGTATCACATTTTCAAGATGTCTATTTGCAGTGGAAGAACAACGTTATAGAAGAAAGCGTTTGGCTCGCTGAACGCCAGTTCCTGGCAGCGGGAAAGGGTTTGCCCGGTTTCGCCGATTGGTTGGAGCATGCTAAGCAATATTTTTTGCCCGAATTCGTAACCGAAATATCGAAACTCGAACCGATACCGGTTGTGGTCATGGATCAGGAAACGGGAAAATGGGCGCTCGGCAAACCGTGACCAACTCATTAGGGCGATCGTTCGCCTATCGCAGCGCAGCACGAACGTCGGATTAGCCTCTCCATAACGGACATTCGGCCCAGCGCTAACTTTCAACGAGAACGGCCACAAACCGTCGTTCACGCCTGTACTCCTGTCGGATATGCTGCCTACTGGATTTGCTGATGGGGGAGTGAAAGATGAATTGGGATGCAGTCGGCGCGATCAGCGAGATTTTGGGCACGCTACTTGTTCTTTTGACACTTCTCTATTTAGCGAGACAAGTCGCTCATGGCGTTACGTCGTCGCGCTCGGCCCAGAACATGTCATTAATGGAGGCTTACGCCGACTTCAATACATCAATCTTTACGAACCCGGATGTGGCCGCGCTTATGGGGAAGCTTCAGTC
>JBLFWZ010000297.1:0-5480 GCA_047611905.1 Gammaproteobacteria bacterium
ATTCGACCGGAGTACGCGAGGGTCACCAGGCACCACCACTGGTTAATGACGGGATGATGTTTGTCTCGACACCGGAAAATCAAATCCTCGCGCTCGATGCAGCAAGCGGCGATCTCATCTGGCGTTACGTGCGCGAGCTGCCGGACGATCTCTTGCAACTCCATCCCACTAACCGAGGTGTCGCGTTATTTGGCGACACGGTCTATCTCGCCACAGTCGATGCTTTTCTGGTCGCCCTCGACGCAAAAACTGGCGCTGTGTTATGGGAAAAGGAAGTCGAAGATTACTTATCCGGTTACTACATGACGATGTCTCCGCTGATCGCCGAAGGCACCGTGATGGTCGGCGTGTCCGGTGGCGAATTTGGTATCCGAGGATTCGTAGCGGCCTTCGATGCAAAAACCGGTGAACCGACGTGGAAAACCTACACCATTCCCGGACCGGGTGAACCCGGCAACGAGACCTGGCCAGGTGACACATGGAAAACCGGCGGCGTGCCCGTTTGGCTAACCGGCAATTACGACCCGGATACAAAAATCGCCTATTGGGGCACTGGCAATGGCGGACCCTGGGTCGGCGCTACCCGCCCGGGAGACAACCTCCATGCGACGTCTGTAATTGCACTTAATGTGACGACCGGCAAGCTTGTCGCCCATCATCAATATCACTGGAACGATTCTTGGGATTGGGATGAAGTGAGCCCGCCGCTATTGATCGATGTTGAGCGGGACGGCAAGACCATCAAGGGCTTGGTCCATCCAGGCCGCAACGGCTATTTGTGGCTACTCGATCGCGCGGCCGGGGCGATCCGATTTGTCGATGCGAAACCGTTCGTTAGTCAAAACGTTTTTACGAGTATCGATCCGAAAACAGGCCGCCCGACTTACGATCAATCGAAGAAGCCGGTTGTCGGCAAAAGAGTGGATTATTGCCCGTCGCTTTGGGGTGGGAAAAACTGGCCTCCGTCAGCGTACAACCCAAAGACCCGATTGTTGTACATTCCAGCGAATGAGAATCTGTGTAGCGCGATTTCCGCCTCACCCGCGAGTTATCGGCCTGGCGAGCTGTACATGGGTGCCGCTTTGTCCGATATGAAAGTCTATCCAAAAAGTCCCGACGTTGATCACATTGGAGAGTTACAAGCTTGGGATTTGGACACCGGCGAACGTAAATGGACCGCGAAATTTCCGCAGCAACTATGGGCGCCAGTGCTCACGACAGGCGGCGGACTGGTGTTCGCGGGCGGCACAAATGACCGTTTCTTCCGCGCTTTCGACGCGACCAGTGGCGAAATCCTGTGGCAGCAACGCACAAACTCCGGAGTCACCGGAGTGCCAACCAGTTTTTCCGTCGACGGCGTTCAATACATTGCGGTGCAATCTGGATGGGGAGTCGATGCGGAGCGCGGCCAAGCCATGTTGAACACCAGCATGGGGACGAATATTTCCGTTCCACAAGGCGGCGTGCTGTGGGTATTTGCCCTGCCAAGCGAATAGTCCACGTGCACAAGACGAAACAAAGTCGCTGCACACAACATTGACCATAATGTCAGCGCAATGCCACTAATTATCCATTAGGAGAATTTACCCATGTCTGAATTTTGCACCGTAAGCCAACAAGGATCCGTCACCGTTATTACGATCAATCGACCTGCGGTTATGAATTCTCTACACCCGCCGGCGAACTTCGAACTCGAATCGGCAGTTCAAGCGTTCGAAGCCGATGCCCATGCCCGAGTCGCGATATTCACGGGTGCTGGCGAGAAAGCCTTTAGCGCCGGGAACGATCTTAAATACACGGCGGCCGGAAACAAACTCGAAGTCCCTAAAACCGGTTTCGGTGGAATGACGTCAAATTTCTCACGCAAGAAACCCATTATCGCGGCAGTCAATGGCGTAGCCCTAGGCGGTGGCTTTGAGATCGCGCTGGCCTGCGATCTGATCATCGCCAGTGAAAACGCAATCTTCGGCTTACCTGAACCGAAGGTAGGACTCGCCGCGCTCGCCGGCGGTTTAAATCGCTTGCCTCGACAGATCGGCCTGAAGAACGCGCTCGGCATGATCTTGACCGGCCGACACGTTAGTGCGGCTGAAGGAAAAAGCTTAGGTTTCGTTAATGAAGTGGTCGAAGTGGGCGGCGCGCTCAACGCGGCGCTCGAATGGGCAAACACGATCGCCTCGAATTCACCGCAATCCATCCGCACCAGCCTCGATGTCGTAAAACGTTCGTTGAACTTCGCAAACCTCGAAGAGAGCATCGAAGCGCATTACGACAGTGTCGACGAATTACGTAGCAGTGCGGACGCCGTCGAAGGTCCCTTAGCCTTCGCCGAGAAGCGCAAACCAAAATGGAGCGTGTAGCACGATGCCAAAGGTAGACGACAACACGCCGATCATTGTTGGTGTCGGCCAGACTGTCTCGCGCGACACACCCACACCGGACAAAATCCTGTCGGCGCTTGATATTGCGGGTGAAGCCGGACGCCGTGCACTCGCGGATAGCGGCGCCAAAATCGATTTCCAAAACGAAATTGACATGCTCACCGTCTCGCGCTTGTTTGAAGATTCGACCCGAAAAGTAGCCATTGTGACCAACCCGTTCGGTCGCAGCAACAATGTCCCGGGCTCGATCGCGCGGCGTATCGGGATTAAGCCGAAAGAGAATGTCTATTGCGCTGTCGGTGGTCAGACGCCGCAAAGACTTGTGAATCAAATGTCTGAGCGTATCCATCGCGGCGAGATCGGTTGTGCGCTAATTCTTGGTGCGGAAGCTATCGCGAACATCAAACACGCCACTCGAAATGGCTTCGAGGTGGATTGGAATGAAACCGTCGACGAAGACTTCACTGATCTCTGGCCAATGAACAGTGCCGACAATATGGTTAGCGAATACGAAATGGCGCACGGCTTATTCCTTCCCGTACAGGCCTACCCCTTGTTCGAAAATGTCTGGCGACATAAAGCCGGACACTCGCGCGATCAACACCGACAAGTAATGGGCGAATTGTTCGCGAGATTTTCCCAAGTCGCCGCCGCAAATGAATATTCACAATTCCCGATCGAGCGCTCGGTGGATTACTTAGCCACCCCGTCAGCTGATAACTATCTTTTGTCCGAACCGTATACGAAATGGATGGTGGCACAAGACGCCGTTAATCAAGGCGCCGCCGTATTGCTTACCTCAGTTGGCAAAGCTCGCGAATGGGGGATCCCCGAGTCCAAGTGGGTTGCGCTGCATGGATCTGGTGACTGCGACGACGTTAAAGTAACTGAGCGAGTGGATTTGTCCATTTCCTATGCGCAGAATCTAGCGGTTGGCCGGGCGCTCGACAGTGCGGATAAAACGATCGAAGACATTGCGCATATCGATGCTTACAGCTGCTTTCCAATCGCGGTGCTCAGCGCATGCGTCGCGATGGGGATCGATCCCGCAACTCCGCGTGCCTTGACCCTAACCGGAGGCTTACCCTTTTTTGGCGGACCCGGTAATAACTACAGCATGCATGCAATCGCCCAGGCGGTTGCCGCTGTGCGTAACTCGCCAGCTAGTTATGCCTTAGTGATCGCGAATGGCGGATACCTGTCGAAACACTCAGCTGGGGTTTACGGACCTGTTCCAAACGGTGAATGGACATCATCGGACAGCAGCGATCTAGAACAACGCCTGCGTGATTATGGCGTTGCACCAATCACCGAGAATCCTGCGGGAAGCGCGGTCATTGAAAGTTACGTCGCAGCATACCAACGCCGTGAACCGACTATCACCTACATTGTGGGCAGACAGACCAGCGACGATCGGCGTTTTCTGGCAACGGTTGCGCCGCACGACAAGCAAACCATGGCCACCATGTTCGACACAGATCCGATGGGACGATCGATTTCTGTCGACGGAAGTGGCGATGTGAACACGTTCCAATTTGCCGCCAGCACTTAAAATTCAGGCGCGCCGGCCCATTTGGCTATTATGTTTATAGGGTCATTTGGATTGTGGTAGTGAGCTTGGATGACGCTACAACTAACCCGCAGCAGATTTGTGCGGCGACGACACATACTCCGTTACTAATCGATTCGGCTAGATTCTCTAACATCCAATTCATCCCCGAACGCATTGCAAGAGGATGAATAATTTTAGATTCGTCGTCGCGCCGATCTAGAACGTGAATGAGATGCGCACACCCGCGATCGAGAAACAATACTATCTAAGCGTTATTCTCGGCTTGCTCACCAGCGCTTACCACCTTAGCGCCGGCGCCGAACAAGCGTTTGAATATCAATGGAACATTCGCGACATGGTCGCCGCCGATTCCGACATCATCGAACTGCGAGTCGGCAAGAATCGATTAGCCCGAAAAGTAGAAACCACTCAGATGCGTATTCTATACGCGGTGAAATCGAGCATCGAAGAAGTTGCGGAACTGTCGACTGAGTTGATCATCATCGAAGGCAAACAACCCAACGCATTCGCGACGAAAACGACGCATGGCCAGAACGTTATCGGGATTAATTTCGCGATGCTCGACATCCTTGGGCTCGACGTGCACGCCGCCGCCGCGCTCATCGGACATGAAATCGCGCATTTAAAACTTAGCCACGGGGAACAAGCGGCACGTTCACAAAAATCAAACACCATGATGAAAATTTTAGGCGGCGTGGCGCTCGGCAGTCTCGGTGTCCCGGCTGGCGGTTTGATATCTGATATTACAGTTACCGCTATTTCTACCAAGTACAGCCGCGATAATGAAGCGGAAGCAGACTACCTCGGTGCAATTTGGGCGACCGAGGCGAACTACGAAACGGACGGTGCTGTACGCTTGCACGAATCAATATACAAGCTGTCAAAGAATCGCCCTATACCCTTCTTGTCGAGCCACCCCTCTGGTCCCCAACGTATCGCGGCATTGAAACAATTGTCCGGCAGGCTGTCTCCTTAAAGTGCGCGACAATTCGATCTTGCTCAACTGCTAGAGGCTGGCATTGCGCCGCTCGAGGCAACGAGTCGCATACAAACGGATCGCGGAGACGATCAGAAAGCACTTGCCAAGCTTCACAAGGAACTTAATTGCGGCTTCGGTGCAACGCGCCGAACTCGCAAGTGAGCTAGAAACAGAGATCCTGAAAACCGCCGAGCAAGCGGGAAAACTCAGCGAGGCATTACGCCTCGTCGCGGCTCGGTACGAACGGCGGCGTTCGCGATCGGGCGCATTGCGCGTGCGGATGTGGTTACCTAATACGGTGCTGTTTATCGCGCTTGTGGTTGGGGCCATCCGCGCAATAACTGCCGGAACGGCGTTTTTTACGGCCGTTTTTCAAGCGACAATTGTCGCGGTCGTGGTGATAACTCTCACCCAGATGCTGGTCGAAAACACAAACCGGGACGCGTCGCGCTGGCTGTCGTTTGGGTGGCGAATGGGGTTTCATCGAAGCAGCGAAGGTAGGCGGACGGCCGCCGCATGCATGTAAATACCAACCCGCTCTCGATGC
>JBLFWZ010000298.1:0-5473 GCA_047611905.1 Gammaproteobacteria bacterium
CTTCGACTATCTGCTTGAGCAATCCGACATGGATCTTTACGCTTGGTTCACTGGCAGAGAAATCCCTGACGATGCGATTCTCACGGCACTTGTGGATCGGATCCGATCCTTCGCCCCGCGGTGACGATCAATTCACAAGGCTGACTTAGAACGATGTCTACATTCGAGAACTACATCACCGCACAACCGCGTGCCACCATCGAATGTGGAGCCGTCATTGACTTCGGAGAACGGGCAACTGAATTGCAGCTTGCTTTAACCGAGACCGTCAAATGCCCGCTCTTGTCGTTAGGCGTTATCTCGATATCTGGTTCTGACGCGACGTCTTTCATCAACGGTCAATTTACGACTAACTGTAATGATTTGACGACGACCCGTGGCCAGCTGAGTGGCTGGTGCGATCCCAAAGGCCGGTTATTGTTTTTGTTCACGTTGTACTGCGACGATAAGCAGATATTTGCCGTGCTACCAAAGTCTCAGATTGATCGCTTTGTCGCGCGTTTGCGCATGTATGTGCTGCGCGCCGATGTGCAGCTTGTTAACGTCACTGACTCATGTTCCGTATTCGGCGTTATCGGCAACGTTCAGCTCGGGCAGAAGGAAATGTCGTCCCTTGTCGAGCCCTGGGCAACGGTTCACGATGCTGACGGTACCGCGATCGTGCAGCATGGTGGCGGTCGACCTCGTTTTGTTGTCGTCGGACAGGATTCCACAGCCGTGGCCCGGTGGCTCGAACTATCTATTCCAGCCGCCGGCGAAGCGGCCTGGTGCGCAATGGACAGTTTTGCTGGCGTCCCGCGACTCAGCGAACAGGGTCAAGGAAAATACTTACCTCAACAACTGAATCTAGATCGGCTCGATGCGGTCAGCTTTTCAAAAGGCTGCTATCCAGGCCAAGAAATTATTGCGCGTCTAAAATATCGAGGCGAAGTAAAGAAACGTCTCCGCTCGTTCGTATTCAACGGTGAAGGCGACCTAGTCGCTGGTGCCCGTGTATTGCATAGAAACGACGAACGACTCGTCGGGCACATTCTTTATGCCATAAGAATCGATACGAAAGAACAAATCTTTAGCGCAATCGTCGAAACCGACATTGATCCGGCATTGATATCCGTCGAAGGTACGCCTGCCAGTCCCGTACGCGAATCGGATTTACCTTATACCATCGCTTGAACGAGTGTCAGCTTCTGCGAACCTAACACCCTACGAACCTGCTTGGTGGCTCCCCGGGCCGCATTTACCGACCTTATGGGCAGCTCTCGCGTCGCCAAGACCAACATCGTTAGTCACAACGGAGCGGATCATTCTCGACGACGGTGACTTCCTCGATCTACACTGGGTCGGCACCGATAACGGCCCGCTCGTAGTCGTACTTCATGGTCTCGAAGGCTCGGCAAAATCCACTTACGCCGCACGAATTTTGCACAGGATCTCCGAAAGCGGCTGGGGTGGCGTGCTGTTGCATTTTCGGGGTTGTAGTGGCGAACCAAATAACGCCGATAGGAGTTACCATTCAGGTGAAACCGAAGATCTTCGGTTTGTGCTGTCGTTGTTAAAAGTGCGTTACCCGGCACGGCCGATATTCGCCGTCGGCTATTCTTTGGGGGGAAACGTTTTGCTCAAGTATCTAGGTGAGTCCGGGCGCGACAGCAACATTGTCGTTGCTTCGGCTATTTCTGTCCCGTTCGAACTCGCCGCCGGGGCCAACAGACTCAAAAAAGGTTTGTCGAGGTTCTACCAGCGCCATCTCATTTCCAGTCTCCACAAGAAAGTACGTCGGAAATTCGCCGACCGCCCTGCTCCCATTGCGCTTGATAAGCTCGATGAATGGGCGGACTTCTGGTCATTCGATCATCACGTCACTGCACCACTACATGGCTTTAGGAGCGCACAGGAATACTATTCCAAGTCTAGTTGTCGCCAATTTCTATCTGCAATTGCGGCGCAGACTTTGATTATTCATTCACGCGATGACCCATTCCTATCGATCGACGCAATACCAAACCCTGTGGAGTTATCAGGCACGACACACATGATCGTGACAAAAACCGGCGGACATGTCGGGTTCGTCGTCGGGGAAAATCCGTTTAGTGCGAGATTTTGGATCGATGACCAGATCGTTGCGTGGTTCGCGTACCACGCACAAGAAATCGGCTGCTTACAAAATTCTTCGCATTAAATTTTTGGGCTCTTAAATGACAATATCGAACCGCTTATATTTCACGCTCATCGCGGGCACCTGCATTGCTCTGCTCGCGTTCGGTTACTACCTGGAATATATTCAAGATCTTATTCCCTGCCCCATGTGTATTTTCCAACGGATTTGCTACATGGCTGTCGGAATCGTCGCACTAATCGGGGCAATCGTGGCGCCCGCTCGTAGCGGTTCGTTGCTAATTACTGGTTCTATCGGACTATTTTCAGCTATTGGTGCGGGCATCGCCGGGCGGCAAACCTGGCTGCAGCATCTACCGCCGGACCAGGTGCCAGAATGCGGACCGGGCCTTGATTTCATGCTGGAGATGTACCCGATACTTGAGACCGTTAAACGTGCCTTAATTGGGACCGGCGATTGCGCTGCCGTCTCCTGGACCTTGCTCAGCTTATCGATAGCCGAATGGTCACTGATATGTTTTGTAGGCCTGATTATTTCCGCATTGTGGCAATTCATTGCGAACCAATTACAGCGTTCAAACTAGAAAATTAATGCGAATGTGATTCGCAATACCGTGTCTACGCAATGCACAGACGTTTTATCCAGGCTGGTCCGATTATTCCGGTTCGTCTGGAACATACGTCGATAGTCTGGAGGAACTTCAGCTATGAACAAAGGACGCCGCTGCGTGTCTATCGCCGCAGTTATTTGTGCGGCATTCATCTACACACACCTTGTCCGGTCCGAAGAGCGCGCCCCAGGTTTTACTGCCTCTACACTGAGCGGACTCAATAAGATCGCTATCCAAGTAGATGGGATCTCTCGCGCTTTCAAAGCTTACGGTTTAATGACCGATTCGATCGTCGAGCGAACACGGGAGTCGCTGGCTGACAACGGACTCGTCGTGGTGGCTCTCGCCGATTCAAAACAGGATCCCTCAGTTACGCTCTTAAACGTGAAATTGAATACGAGCCGAAACCCTTACGGATTCTACTCGTACGGCGTATCTGTCGAAGTTGTACAGGAGCTAGCGTTAAACAACCCACACGGTGGCTTTATCGCTCAACCGGTTTGGACAGTGGGAGAAACCGGTGTAGCGGTGCCTACCGAACTTTCGAAAATTAATCGGATAATCGATACGTTAGTTGCAAAATTCCTCACTGACTTCCGGAATCGAAATCCGCAGTTGATTTCCCCGAGAGACGTTGAGTAGTACGCCTCAGGGTGACCGCTAGATCCCGTTCATCGATGAGAATTATCGATTTTTTCGATTTGCGCGTCGACCACAGCTAATGCACTCATATTAACAACCCGACGCACTGTCGCCGACGGGGTCAGAATATGCGCAGGTCGCTTTAACCCAAGTGTAATTGGGCCAACGGCAACGCCTTCCCCCAACACCGTTAGCAAATTCATCGCGATGTTAGCTGCGTCCATTGACGGCATGACAAGAACGTTTGCCTCTCCAGTTAAGGTCGAATCTTGTAGAATTGCATTTCTAATAGCAGGTACCAAGGCAGCATCCGCACGCATTTCTCCGTCGATTTCCAAATCAGGTTCAGCAGCCCGAATTAACGCCAAGGCGTCTTTCATTCGCCCAGCCGATTCACTATTTGATGAACCAAAGTTCGACGCAGCGAGCAACGCGACTTTCGGTGTCATACCGAATCGACGAACTCTCTCAGCTGTGAGCAACGTCATTTTTGCAATTATTTCCGCCTCTGGGAAATCATTAACATTCGTGTCACAAATGAAGAACGTTCCTTTACGCAGGACTAATACGTTCATGGTTGCAGGCGCCGGAACGTCGTCCTGTTTCCCCAGTATTTCGACAATGTGCTCTAAATGGTTTCGAAAATGTCCGTGGATGCCACATAACATGGCATCGGCATCGCCGATGCTGACCAATAAACTCGCGATAACCGTGGGGTTAGTACGCACAAGTAAGCGCGCATCATTTATTGTGACACCATTGCGCTTCATCATTTCGAAATATATTTCGGAATATTTGCGAAACCGTTCGTCCGACAGCGGGTTAACGACATCGAAATCGGTTTCTGCTTTAAGTCTCAGGCCGAGCTGCTCGATGCGCCGATCTATGACGGCAGGGCGGCCTATCAGGACCGGCCGAGCCAGCCCCTCATCCACTACTGTTTGAACAGCACGAAGAATTGTTGACTCTTCGCCATCGGCATAGACCAGGCGTTTTAAATCGGTTTTCGCCCGGTCGTACAACGGCTTCATTATTAATACCGATTGAAACACGTACTTATTCATTTCTTGTCGGTACGCTTCCAAATCCTCAAGAGGACGGGTCGCCACGCCACTGTCCATTGCCGCTTTAGCGACCGCAGGTGCGAGCATGGAAACGAGTCTTGGATCAAACGGTTTAGGAATTATATATTCCGGTCCAAATTTCAAGTCCTCACCGCCGTAAGCAGCGAGCACCACTTCAGAGGGTTCTTGCATTGTTAGCTCAGCCAACGCCTCCACGCAGGCGATTTTCATCTCTTCGTTGATTGTCGTTGCGCCCACGTCGAGCGCACCTCGAAACAAATAAGGGAAGCACAAAACATTGTTCACCTGATTCGGAAAATCAGACCGACCGGTGGCGATAATCGCGTCGGGCCGTGCGGCCCTCGCCTCCTCAGGCAGGATTTCTGGTGTCGGATTCGCAAGCGCCAAAATTATCGGCTGTTCTGCCATTTCGGCGACCATTGCTCCGGTTAAGACGCCCGGCGCAGAGAGCCCCAAGAAGATGTCTGCACCTTTTACTGCATCGGCCAAGGTGCGGTCCGGCGTGTCACGTGCGTAATCCGCTTTATGCGGATCCGCACGCCCTTCCCTGCCAACGTACACAACTCCGGAGCGATCGACGAGTGTGATGTTTGCGCGACTAAGACCCACTGATTCGAGTAGTCTCAAACAAGCGATCGCTGCAGCACCCGCACCCGAAGTGACCAATTTAACGGAGCCGATGTCCTTCTTTACGATTCGAAGTGCATTTGTGATCGCAGCGGTCGCGATAATCGCGGTTCCGTGTTGATCATCGTGGAAAATGGGGATCTTGACTCGTTTGCGTAGTTCGCGTTCGACGTAAAAGCACTCTGGCGATTTTATGTCTTCTAGATTGATGCCGCCAAATGTCGGCTCTAAACTCGCAATAATGTCGACTAATTTGTCGGGGTCTGATTCGTCGATTTCGATGTCGAAAACATCGACTCCCGCGAATTTTTTAAACAAAACGCCCTTGCCTTCCATCACAGGTTTTGAAGCCAGCGGACCAATGTTGCCTAAGCCAAGCACCGCCGTTCCGTT
>JBLFWZ010000299.1:0-5471 GCA_047611905.1 Gammaproteobacteria bacterium
GTCCCAACCGTTCGCGGGGCAAGCCGAAATCTTGCAGTATTTGAACCATATAACGGACAAATATGGCGTCCGCTCACATATCCAGTACAACACGACAGTTGAAAGTATGGTTTGGAGTGATAAGCAATCACTTTGGACAGTGACCACTGCTGACGGCGAAATCATCCAGGCTCAAATCGTCGTGAGCGCGATCGGGATGTTTAATAACCTCGTGTGGCCGTCGATTCCGGGCATTGAAGACTTCAAGGGCGACTATTGGCATTCAGCACGTTGGGATCAGTCCGTTGATCTTGCCGGTAAGAAAATTGGCGTTATTGGCATCGCGGCAAGTGCGATTCAATTTTGTCCACGGCTCGCACCTATTGCCGGCGAATTGAAAATGTTTCAACGCACTGCGAATTGGGTCGTACCAAAACCTAATGAACCGTACGACGAAACGCAATTAAACTATTATCGCGAGAACCCTGAAGCCGTCCTCGAAAACCGTAATCAGATTTACAACGTGTGGAACACGCTGGCCACCTTTGGAGACAAACAAGTACTTGCCGACATCGAGACTTCGGGATTGGCGATGATCGAAGAGGTAAAAGATCCTGAGACCCGGCGCAAGCTAACACCGCACCACCCGTTCGGCTGTAAACGTCCGCTGTTTTCCGATCTCTACTACCCGATTTTCAATCGTGACAACGTCAATCTTGTCACCGACGACATCGAACGCATCACCGAGAACTCCATCGTCACTGCTGATGGAACGTCGCACGAAGTCGACTGCATCGTTTATTCCACCGGGTTTTCTACAACTTCCTATCTGACTGCATTAGATGTCACGGGCCGCGCAGGCTTGAACCTACGTGATGCGTGGAGTGACGGGGCTCAAGCCTACCTGGGGATGAATACGGCTGGATTCCCGAACCTCTTCATGCTCTACGGACCGAACACAAATCAAGGTTCGATTCTATTCATGCTTGAACGGCAAGTTGATTACGTGATGCGACAAATTGGCCGAATGGACGACGAAAATCTTGCGTGGATCGACATCAAAAATGATGTCATGACGAAATTCAACGACAAGCTGCAAAAAGATATCGCGAACGTCGAGGTCTGGCAGGCAGAGTGCGGGAATGAATTTTACTATCGATCGAAGTCTGGCCGCCTAGTCACCCAGTGGCCTCATTCGATGGATGAATTCACCGAACAAACGACCCGCGACAACCGCGAAGAATTTGAAGTTCAAGTTCATAGTTAATCGGCCTGGGTTTAATGCTTAGTTATCAGGCTCCGGCCTGATAACTAAGCTGATCCCAACGCACACGAACAACCCACCGATAATATGATAGGCCTCTAAGTATTCCCCGAGCAGGGTCACCGCGAGCGCCGTGCCGAACACGGGCAAGAGATTCGTGAACGCAGTCGCACGATTTGGACCAACCACGCCAACGCTAATATTCCACATCGTGGTTGCGATCAGGGTTGGTACAATCGCCATATATAAAACGGCGCCGGCAACCTTCCACGACACGGCCATTTGCTCGAACATTGTTACCTCCGCCAGATAAAACGGCAGCAATATGACGGCGCCGCCTGCGGCGGTAAGAAACATCACTAACACGGGGCCAACCTGACCAATCCAGCGATGCAGGTTCACGGCATACAACGCGTAGAAACTAACCGACAACAACATCCCCGAGTCACCCAGATTGAACGACAAGGTACGGAAGATATCGATGTCGAGTCGCGTGATCATAGCAACGATGCCTATCGTCGCCGCGGCAATCCCAACGAATTGCCGAGCGCTTAGCCGCTCACGTAAGACGAACCAAGCCACCAACGCTGTAATCAACGGTTGGGTCGCGCTCACTAAGGCAACGTTGGTCGCGGTGGTGTAGCGCACGGCGACGATGATCATCGTGCTACCACCGGCAATGAACAATCCAAGTAAGGCGATGTGCAATAGTTGGGTGCGCAGAAACGCCGCGTGCGTCTTGATCCGAGGCCAGGCAAACGGGCTCAATATTAATGCTGCGACGAGCCAGCGCCAAAATGAAAACGCGATCGGGACGACCGATTCGTGAACACCACGGGCTACAATTATTCCACTCGACCATAGCAACATCACGACCACCAACATCAAATAGGCCGAGCGCTTCGGCAAGGTGCTAGGGCTGTCGGTCATTCAGGGGTCTCCCGCGGTGTTTTTCGACGCTATTAGCGGCATTAAATGTCCAATTGAACAAATGTGGGCCGCCTCTTCGGAATATTCAGTACTGATCGAATCGATTACAATCCCCAGCATCACTACCTAGGAAATTATTCATATGATTAATTCAGATGAGCGGCGGATCGATTTTTACTTCGATTACATTTCGCATAACGCCTATCTTGTTTGGCATCTGCTACCTGATTTAGCGAATAAATATGGCTACGAACTCCGCGCTATTCCGGTTTTATTTGCCGGTTTCCTGAAAGAATACGGTCAACTCGGACCGGCTGAAGTCGCACCAAAATTGGACTGGATGAACCGTAACAATTTACGCAAGGCCCGACTGCTCGGCATTCCTTTCAATCCGCCCAAATTACATCCATTTAACCCGTTGTTGCTACTGCGCCTTAGTGCCCAAGAAATGCCAGAATCGCAACGCTCGACGCTTACGGGTTGCTTACTACGCGGGGTCTGGGTCGACTCGTTAGACCCAAACGATAGCGACGCTGTTGGCACGTACCTCAACAATAATGGCATCGATGCGGCACCGCTAATCGCCGGTGCCTCGAACGCCCAGGCAAAAGAACAACTACGCGAAAATTGCGATACAGCAGTTGCGCGAGGCAGTTTCGGCGTACCTACGATGATAGTCGGAAATGACGTATTTTGGGGCTACGACGATTTGACGTATCTTGAGACTCTACTGGCAGGCAAGGACCCGCTCGCCGAGTCTGACATCGCGGGATACCTGGAAGGTTGGGAAGTCGCGCGGGCCGCCGCCCAGCATCGCTAGTAATCTTCGATATATTGCCATCCGTTTTTGAGCATTCGCAAGCGGTGTCTCGGTCCTGGCGCGTCGAGGGTTAAGGATTCGTAACCCACGTCTTCGGCGTAGAGTGAACAGCGGCCACTTTCAAGTTCAACAACCCTCGGAGAAAACCGCTCTGCGCCGCGATCCTCGACGTAGTTCAACACATCCTGCGCATGCCCGAACGATCTGATTTTCAGTAATGAGACGAATGCAGGCGGCGGCAATGTAATCTCGTCGCGGTAGCGTTGGGCGAGCGCCTCGTCAACACCAATCCAGCGGTGATCGACAATCTCTGAACCGTCGACCACGACCTGACTGTCTTGGGGAACCATGCAGATAAAGAACCACGCGGCGAAGCGCTTCGGTTGGTTTTCTGGCGTCGTCCAATGCGAAAACGGCAACATGCTTGCACCATCGATTCGCAATCCTGCCTCTTCGTGCACTTCGCGAACGCCGGCACGGCGCGCGATTGCCATTTCGTCGTTCTGGATGTCTGCCGATGCGTCTTCGGCATCGACCTTCCCGCCCGGGAATACCCATGCGCCGCCATGGAACACGATTTTGCTATTGCGTTTAACAAGTAGGATCTCAGGTGAGCCGGCTCGCTCGCGCATCATGATGACGGAAGATGACGGTAGTGCTGGGACAATGGTCATGATTGGTGTAATTCCTTGGTCGTGAATAACCCCTTATATTAGCACTCGCACGATGGACACGGCGTAGCGGATGGCTGTCGGAACGCTACCTTGCCGCCCTTGCCGCGGTTTTCGCGGTTTTCGCTTAGTTGGGTCGAATCTATGCAATGATCCGTACCGATCGCACAGAACAACCCTCGAACTCACCACGCCGCGGTTTTAATTCGTGACTGACGGATCCCCCACACGATATCAATCGAGCACATGGATAGATTTCAATTACAAAATCCCGCGTGGCAACGCACATTGTCGACATTAATGGCCGTAATGTTGTTGTGCGCGTGTGCCCCAGAGCCAGCGCCGATACCAGCGCCGACCGATAGTTGGTATCGAGTGGTGGATCACCAAAGGCATACTTTTGATCCCCTACCACCCTTCCTCCACTCGCCGGTGAAGATCGAACTTGCAAACGAGGCGATTGCCGCAATGGGCGACGGACCGCTACTACAGCTAAGCACCAGTGAAGCGGTGCGTTACGCGGACGATCGCTTAAGAACCATGCGCGAATTAAGACCTTTCCTCATTCACGGTTTGTATCGCAGCAAGCGATTATTCAATATCTCCATTGCAGATCGCGCCCTGTGGGTCGACAGCACCGATGATCCTGAAGACTCGGCGCCCGTCCATCGCCAACCGATCGTGCTTTACATGGATGAAGTGCCGCCGGATGTCTATGTAACAGTCGGTTGGCAGCTTGCCAAAGACGCCGCACAGGCCGAGGCAAACGAGGCTGCGAAGTAAGCGCATTTGTATCAAGAAACGAAATTCGCGCGCGCGTTGCAAGCGCGGCGGACAGCTCGAGAAGTCCTGAATCCATCACCGCTGGAGCTTGCGGCGTTAGGCCGTTGTCGTCTAGCGACGCGTCTCGATTCGCTTTGGCAAGCGCACTGATATTTCTGCGCTCTGCAGCATCGCGTTCCGCCATCTCGAATACGCCGCCACCGTGGAATCTGTAGTTTCGGCTGATGACTAAATTTGAGACATACGATCCTAAACCGACAAATAGAGCAGGATAACAACTGACAATGTGCAATCGATCTCGCTTATTACACCAACAGCTTTCCAGTTCATCTTATGCTGCCAAACACCTTGCTCACCTGCCGATGACAGCGCCGCACTGGAGCGGTAGCGCAACGAGGACGTTGTGATCGATCGGAGCGGACAACTGATTAGGCGGTATTCGGGTTCGATTCGCAGATCTTTACTTCAATTTCTTCTAGTCGTTCGTCCACATAAGCTCGAAACGGTTCTGGATGATTGTCGCGTTGCCGAGACCACCATTCGCGAATGTGTTTATGATTCAACTGAAAGCTAATCATTGAGCGGACGTAATTCTTGATTGATGGATCCACCCAGTACGATTGATAGCCAGCATTCAGTGCACCAAACATTTGAAACAAAAGCATCCCAAGTCGGTCACGTTCCCCGGGCTCCAATGGTTCTTCCGAAAGCATGGCCTTTTGCCAGATCCGATACATCTCTGGATCCGTGCTGATCGGATTCAACACCGACCCTATATCTTGATGGAATGCGCGGTAAGCATTCGCCCTTCCGATCGCATTTGATTGTTTGACCTGAATGCCAACGTAAACTAACGAAACTACGAGCGAAGCCGCCCCCACAATCTCGCCCAAATTCGCCGCTTCTGCCAGTGTCAATGCCGTGCGCCTGCCACGTAACGTCTTGTTCATAGGTAGGATCTTATAAGCCACTGACATAAAGGAACTTTTCGTGCCCCACTCGATCAGATCCCGAGAACATGACT
>JBLFWZ010000300.1:0-5436 GCA_047611905.1 Gammaproteobacteria bacterium
ACTCGGCGTCGTGACCACAAACGCGGAAATGGACGCGCTGTCTCTACATCCAGATGACTTCCACGGCGAGTGGAACTATGAAATTCGACCTCGCAAAGTTGGCTAATTAATTTCGATCAGTGTCCTAAGTGGGTTGGCTGTTTTCAACGCGACGACTCATTTCAAGAAGGCGGATTCGTTACGCTAGCATCGCTCGCGCGCTGCTCCCGATAGTTTGTAACCTTGCTCTGTTGATTTGCACGTTCGATTGAACCACCAATTGCATCGAATTTTGATCCGGCGTTTGATCTTTGATGGCCGGTTGGGTGGCATAAACTGCGGATCAAATATTCAGTGAAAATACACTTGAAACCGGATCAAATCAGCGCGCAAATCAACAGCGAGTCGGCAGTTCCCTAAGCCGTGCAACAAAATCCTACTGAGCCTCGGCCTGATACAGAGCACCTTTTCCCGGAGCGAAGTAGTTTCGTGGAGGTGGCCAATAGATGGATCGTCAAGATGAACAAATTGCGGAGGGAAAACGTTATCACTCTCGCCGGTCCTCACACGACGGCATGATTAGTCCGGCTCGCGCTTTTTTACCAATTCGCCACCCAAACGATGGACAGATCATGTTCGGTTACAACGACGCCCGTACACACATCTTCCTTCTAAAGGATCCACCGACATCTCGGTCAATCAAAGCCGCTGCGCACGGTGACGTTGTTGCGCTTCCGGTCCTGGGCAGACTCCACCGTCGTTACGCTCGCTTGCCTGCCTGCCTGCCTGCCTGCCTGCCTGCCTGCCTGCCTGCCTGCCTGCCTGCACGCGATTCTATATCTTTTGACAACCACCGCTTTGTAGCTTCAACTGTTCCGACGTATCAGCCCTCCGCAACGTGACTTAATGTGCGGAAGCTTTATTCTCCGATATCTCTGCCCAAGGCTTGATTTTCGCCAGGACCTTCGCGAGTGTCTCCTTCGTGACCTCAGTGTCGTAGTCGGCTTGCAGTCGCAGCCACCAGCCGTCTGAAAGCCCGAAAAACCGGCATAGCCGCAGATCGGTGTCCGCGGTAATCGAACGCTTGCCGGCCAGAATCTCGCCAATGCGTTGCGCAGGCACGCCGATCTCCTTCGCCAGTCGGTAATTACTCATACCGAGTGGTTTCAGAAACTCTTCCGCGAGCATCTCGCCAGGCGTTACGGGTTTCAGCTTCTTGCTCATGTTTCGCTCCATCAGTGGTAGTCCACAATCTCGACGTCATCGGCATCGCTGCCTGTCCAGCGGAAGCAGATCCGGAACTGATCGTTCACCCGCACGCTCCACTGGCCCATCCGATCGCCTTTCAACTTTTCAAGACGGTTCGCGGGTGGTGCGCGCAGATCGTCAATACGACGCGCCAGATCGAGTTGTTTTAACTTGCGTAATGCTGGCCGTTCTATGTTCGCAAATCGAGGGACTTTTCGGAGCCCGAACAACGCCTCCGTGTCTGCGCATCTAAACGATTTGATTGTCACGCGGCGATAGTAACGCGTACCGTTATTATTGTGAAGCGTTACTATTTTCGCTCGACCGAGGGTTTCCAGCGAAGACGGATCCCATTTACAGCTATTCTTATGGCGTGACCAAAACGTGACCGTGGCCGATCAGCAGACGTCATCAGCTGTCATTCCAAGTCGCAATTGCGCTAAGTGATTAATTTAGCGGGACTTGTGGATTCTCCCGTCCCTTCACACGGCAGGGGTCATTGGTTCGATCCCAGTATCGCCCACCAATTAAATCAATAGGTTATAGCCATATCTGGCCGATTCTTTCCCGACCAAGAATTGAAGTAAGTCCATTTGAACAAAGTAGCCGTCTTACGGCGTGCCGGTCGAACTGCAATCCGGAGCGGACTCCAATAACGGTTTTCACACGGACTCGCTCGCAGACACGGAAAAGAAATTCCGTCCGAATTACCGACCAATACCTAGCTTTCGAGTCCGCGACGCATCCTGCCTTAGCTATGGGTCGCGGTACGAAGGCAACGTGTTTGTATCGCGAGTTAGTAAGGTGATTAGGGCCGGATGAACGAAAAGCTTTTCCTTACCAACCGATTGCTCGCGCAAAACGCCGATGGAAACCAGCGCTTTGAGATAGCGCGAAGCGGCCTGCCGGCCTGCAATTTCGCGTGCAACAACGTTGGCGATCCGGCAATACGGCTGTTCGAAGATAACGTCCACTAGTTCTCGGCTATAGATTTTGGGGCGCTGTTCGCGCACGTAATCCGCAGTGTCGCTAGCAAGTCGTCGGACCGCACCGATTTTCGCAGTAGTCCACGTGGCCGTCTCTTCGACGCCGCGCAGAATGTAGATCAGCCAAGGCTCCCATGCGTTGTCGCGCGTGACCGCGAGCAATAGACGGTAATAGTCCGCCTTATGCGCAATGATGTAGCGGCTTAAGTAGAGTATGGGCAAAGGTAGCAGCCCTTGTTCGACCAGGAATAGGCTATTGACCACGCGGCCGGTGCGTCCGTTACCGTCGACGAAAGGATGAATCGCCTCAAACTGATAATGCGCCGCAGCCATCCGAATTAACGGATCGAGCGCTTCTTCCTCGTGCAGAAATCGTTCCCAATTGGCGAGCAGGCTGCGTAAATGTGATTCACCCTCGGGCGGCGTATAGATCACATTACCCGTCGCACTGTTGGCGAGCGCGGTACCCGGTACTTTGCGCACACTCATCTCAGTGCCTTTTATCTCGGTGCATATCGACTCCGTGGTCCGCGTCGTCAGCGGTCGCGACTTGAGAGCCTGTACCCCTTCGAGCAAAGCACGCCGGTAACGCAACGCCTCGCGCGTAGCCGGATCCGCGCCGGCGTCTGCTTGCAGGTGTTGAAACAACTTGTCGGCCGTGGTGACGATGTTCTCGATCTCAGAACTTGCGCGGGCTTCCAGTAGGGGGAGCGTGTTGATCAAGATTGCCGGGTTGGGGATCAGCTCGGCGGCCTGCTTCAACTCGGCAAGAGCCGCGCGGGCGGTAATGCACTGCTTTAAAACGGGGACGGTCTCGAGACTGGTGGTTGGCGGGAGCAGAGGCAGCGCGTTGTAAGGCCGGCTGGGTTGCCAATCCGTATCGGTCATGTCGCCAGAATGCTGTTTTCGAACCATGTTTGGAGCGTATGTCGCTGGCGGCGACACGTCAACCGAACGTGTCGCCAAATTCTATCTTTGGCGACACGTATGTGGCACGAACGCCCACCCTACCCGGCCATCACGAGATTGCCGTTAGGCCAAACACGTTTTATGCGGAGCGCTACCCAAGCGACTTCGGCACGAAACACCCCGACAGTGTCGAGCTGGTACTCGACGCTTATCGCTGTTGCGCGCCCACACGCTGGCACGTCTTGGTGAATTTTGTCATTTTCCTCCGTTTTGCGTACGGCCGAATGCGCTAAATATTTGAATTTGCTGCGATATTTTTGTGGCGATTGCGTTCGGGAGGCAAGGGTCGTCGGTTCACGTAGCCACCGATGGTGGCAGAGAACAACACCGACCTCAGTGCGGCGTTGGCCCTTCAGTGTGAGGTCACAAAGCGGCCAAATAAATCTTGTCTCCCCGACGAATTAAATCAGTAGCTTAGGGTCATATCAGACCCAAATCTCCCGATCCGAAGATATCAATAAGTACACGGAAAGTGCATTCGACGAAAAATGACCATCTCACGGCGCGCCCGACCGGCTGCGCTCCGGATCGAACCTCGGTAACGCAGACCACACTGTCTCTAATTCAGACACGGACAGCAATCCGTCCGAATCGTCTACAAAAATCCTAGTGACAGCTCCAGTTGAACGCCTGATCTGGGGGACTGGACCACAGGAATTAGACGACTAGTCTATGTCCGTATTTGACAGCAACGATCGTTCAATTGAATGGATTTTTACGTCGCGACCGTCGCAAAACGACCCACAACCGACCTTAGACGATCCGTTCAGAGCTCAACGGCAATACTCATCGATGTTCAAGGAAGATATAGATATCATCGAGATCATTCCTTCGCCAAGACGGTAGCTGACATGAGTGACGAGAAAAGATACATTCCAGCGCAATCACAGGACCCGATTGTAGAGGTTCGTCCTGATCTATTTCTTGTCCGAGGCTCTGCGGACGTGGCTCCGCACCTCCCTATTAGCCGAAACATGGTTGTTATCAGGGATTCAGGTGAATTGACGCTCATCGGGCCGGTACGGATGCCGCCGGATTCAGAAGCGCAGCTAGAGAGCCTTGGGAAGGTAGCGAGGATCCTCCGCATCGGTGTCCACGGTATGGATGACGCATATACCGTCGAGCGATTCGGGTGCGAGCTAATGTGCCTGAAAGGAACTGAGGCGTATCACGACATGCCGCCAGTATCGGGGACGTTTGACGAAAGCAGCTCACTACCTTTTGCGAACGCCCGAGCAATTCGATTCCGAGGGACATCCATCTCGGAGGCTGCAATTCTGTGGGAGCGGGATGGCGGCGTCCTCATTACGTCCGATGCACTTCAACATTACGTGGATTGGCGCTTTTTTAGCTGGCCTTCGGTGCTGGTGCACAAAATCATGGGTTTCGGGGCAGGAACTATAGTCGGGCCGATGTGGCATAGGTTTCTCGTTGCAAACGAGACTGAGGCAAGAAAGACCTTTGAAATGCTTCTGGATCTTCCTTTCACGCACGCCCTTGGGTTGCATGGTGGGTTTGTCGAAGACAACGCCAAGGCTGCGATAAGGGCCGCCATCTCACGTGAGTTTGACGAAGGACCCGCGATGCCCGACTGGTTCTATCGATTAACCGAGAAAGGGCTCCGCAAGAAACTTGCTAAATTTACGACCTGGAACTGACGGGGGAGGACGATTCTATTTTGAGGTTGCGCCGTCTAATCGCGAATATGCCGCAAATACAGTCCTGGCATCAATGAAACATCGTGAACGATGTCTTTAGCCCTTCCCGTCTGATTGAATTGAATATTCCTTATCCGAGAATGACGAAGCGAATACATTATCGAGATGCTTCGGCGTAGGCCCGCCCTATGCATCTTCGGAATCGAAACCCGTTCCCGAACGTCCGAACTTGGCCGATTTTACTCAGTCGCTTGTGTTGGCATGAACTTGATTCCGGACGGTCGCGTTCGGTGTTCGAATGCGTAAAAGCAACACACAAGGGCCGTTCATTGCCGAAAATAGTGATTATCGGTAATGCTGAGGAATGCCGGTCAAAAAGGGTGTAGAGAATAGCCTCTCCAAAAACGTTTAAAAAAAACACTATGAGTTTCGTTAATCACCCGGCTAGAAAGGAGTGCCTTTTTGACCCGAGCAACTATCAGTCCAACCGTAAAAAAACGTTATCGCGCTTTGCCGCCAACTCGCCTATTATTGCCTTTCGCAAGCGAAGCTGATTTTCGGGACCGAGCGCTGATCCTTCCTGCGTTTGCGAACCC
>JBLFWZ010000301.1:0-5378 GCA_047611905.1 Gammaproteobacteria bacterium
ATGTCTCGGTAAATATCCCACCGTGCTGTTAAGCAAATGGGTTCGCGACAAAAAAGTCATGTCCTTAGAAGAAGCACACTGGCGCTTGTCGTATATGTCTGCTGCCTCTATCGGACTCGAAGGTATCGGCACTTTGGAAGTCGGCAGACCTGCTGACATCGTCGTCTACGATCTTGAAAAACTTGCTGTCACCCCGGAAGAACCTGTCTATGAAGACATCATTGCAGGTGGCAAACGACTGATCCAGAAAGCGATTGGTTATCGCGCGATTTTTGTCAACGGGGTCGCGACGTTTGAAAATGACGAATGTACGGGTGAACTGCCCGGCCGGATCTTAAGAACTGCCTCTTATGAGCCGAACGCGACGGCCACTCCTGTGCCAGAATCTGTGCCTGCGGCAAGCGCCGGGTAACGATTAACGCTACGAAGCGCGCGTGAGTAACATCGCGCGCGCATCGTATAAAGCCAATCAATTTTCAAGCGCACGAGGAGTAATCCTGGCCTGCAAACGATCTGTTAAGCTCGGCCGCCGCACATTCGCGGACGCACGGCTCCGTTCAAATCATATCTAGCTCCCTACTTTTCTGGTGACAATCGATGCTCACGATAAACCTTTGACAACCAAATTCGAAAGCAACTTGATGCCGGATCAGGTTAAACAATTTTCCATGCTAGACGACGAGTTCATCTTCTCCGACGTTGAGTATTTACGCGGTCATGAACAACGCGCGCGGAAACTTCTGACGGTCGCGTTGTATGCCATCGCCATTTTGGCCGCGCTGTGGGCAGTTGGTTTGTTCGTCTTAATTGGCTTCTCTACCCCCGTGCTTATCAATGCCGTAGTAGCGGTGCTCGCGGTATTGGTATTGAACTTGGGTCACCGAGTCGCCTATTCGGTCCTTCATCACATGGTTTTTTGGCTGGCGTTCTTATATATCTGGCTCTTGCAGGCATTTGCCGACGGCATTAGCGCGCCACACACTGCCTCCGCACATCTGTGGTTCATGGTGATCGTTATCGCGGCGTTTTTAACATCCATTAAAAGCAATCGCGCGACGTTATTTGTATTTGCGACCCTCCCTTTCGCGTCATTAGTCGTTTGCGAATTCGGCCTAATCAGGTTCGACCCAGTGGCCTCTTTTGATGTCGAACAAAAAGGCTTGATTCACGGCATTACAGTCATCAGCGTATTCTTAACCACTGCATTGCTAACGATCGCGTGGTTGCGCGAGGCCATACGGGCCGAAGCCAGCATGGTCAACGCAAACAATCGTCTTGAAGCGCTGCTTGAAAATATGTTGCCGCGGCCGGTTAGCGAACGACTACGACGCGAAGGTCGAAAGTTTGCCGATGGCGTTGCGGATTGCACCGTGTTGTTTGCCGACATCGTCGGTTTTACACAGCTTGCGTCGAACATGCCGGCGGAAAAGCTCGTGCGCCTACTGGACGAAATATTTTCCCGATTCGACGAACTTGCCCACGCTGCCGGAGTCGAGAAAATAAAAACCATTGGCGATGCATATATGGTCGCGGCAGGCCTTCCGGATCCGCGACCCGATCATGCTGTCGCAATCGTTAAGCTCGGTGTGGAGATGCGCGCAGTCGTGCGGGAATACGCTGACCTCGGTATACGCATTGGCATTAACTCCGGCAGCGTTGTGGCGGGAATTATCGGTACACGACGCTTTATCTACGACCTTTGGGGCGACACGGTCAATATCGCCTCCCGCATGGAGTCGCACGGCGTTGCTGATGAAATTCAGATCAGCGAATCAACTTATCTGGCCGTCCAAGACACCTATGAATGCACCCCGCGCGGAAAGATACCGATAAAAGGTAAGGGTGAAATGGCCGTCTACTTGGTTGTCGGTCGCAAGCTCAAAGAAGAATCCGACCCGGCCTCATAAGCTCGCGCTGCAGCGCTTCAAGCTCTGCTCAAAACATACTGCTGTTTGGCGGACGAAATAGCGTCACTAAGTACCTCGCTAAACGGACGCTCACGCTCGATGGCAGAGATGATTTCGATGCCTACGGGTCCTTGGTAACCTTGCGCATCTAACGCGGCAATAAAGCGGGGGACGTCGAAGTCGCCGAATCCGCAATGCAGACGTCGATCGAGCGTGTCTTCGATTAACGTACCGACGATTGCTTCACGCGCGTCATTGAGCTCAACGTGGTGAATAAGTCCGGCCGGGATAGCCGCGACGTCGGCGTACGGAATATTGCCGCGCGCGATATGCCAAATATCAATCAGCAAGCCGCCATTCGCGCGCCCAGCACCCTCAACCAAAGCAACACCGTCGGTGACCGTCGCGATATTGCTCCACGGCATGATCTCAATGCCGATACCGGTGCCGACCTCTTTAGCGCGTTCACATAATCCGCTAAAACGTTCAATCATGTGTGGCAACGGCCAGTGCCGGCCGTCCATGTCCGGTCCGATTTTGATGTGGCGCCCGTCCAATGCCGCAGCCGCTTCGAGCAAATCGCGCATCACTTGATCGCCGGCGACGGCGTTAGCCCCATCCTCTAGCCAGCCGACGACGAACTCAAATTCGATATGTACGAGTCCGTTGTCGTCCAACATTGTTTTCATGTCGGCGAAACTATATTGCTGACGGATATTCATGAGATCGGAATGCATTAAGCCAAACCCGCGATAGCCTGCACGACCGGCCGCTTCAACCCTAAGACGAAAGTCGTGCGGGCTAGCTTCGTCCTGTGGCGCACCTAGCGGGACGACCTTGCCGGCATGCGTCCAATAGGTTGCGATAAACTCGGGCGCTGAGAGCTTGGATTTTTCCATCGTCAGATAATCTCCTCGTGGATTAGATGCACGCAGTTAGGTTGAGGTGAAAAACTTGATGCGTAATGTTGGTCTTCGATCTTGTCGAACCTGAATAGAACATACTCAAACACGAAGCGCTGTTTTCCATAATTGATCAACCGCACCAAACGTCTTCATTTTCTTGGTTGCGCTCGCGAATGCGCACCAGCGATATTTCCTAACAGTTGACGGTCTGCTCACTAAAATACCTATGCAGAGTCACAACCATCAACAGAGCCAACGACGCTAGCGGTGTAGCACAGCGTACGGCTAATTCCCGAGTCCACGATACATTGCTTGGATAAGCGCGGCACCACGCGCATCACCAACTGTTCCTTCGCCCATCTTGTTCATCATGTAAGCGAACGTGAGCTCGTTATCCAGATCGTTGATCACTAAGGATCCGCCCCAGCCACCCCAAAAACAAATGCGTCCATTGGGGTTGGGTATAAATGGCACGGCTTCGCTTGCTAGCCCGTAGCCGATCCCAAAACGGAGCGGAATGCCGAGCACAATATCTTTTCCATTCGCTTGCTCTTCGAAAATGCGATCAATTGTTTTCGGCGACAGTAGCCGAACCCCGTTGAATTCGCCGCCGTGTGAAATCGCCGCTTGCGCTAAAACTGCGCCGCGTGCGTTGCCATGCCCGTTGGCCGCCGGTATTTCCGCGCGCCGCCAAGCCGCCGCGTGTGGAAATCGAGCATCAAGCGGCGGGTTCATAAATGTTTTGTAAGAAGGCGAATCGTGATCGGCTGATACCGGCAACGCCCCTTCCGGAGGGATCACAAGCGAGACTCTAGAGTCGAGTTCAGCGGGTAAGCCGATATAAAAATCCGCACCAAGCGGACCGGCGACCTCATCTGCGAAAAACCGGCCCAGTGTGCGTCCGCTGATCCGTTTGACGACTTCGCCGACGAGATAACCCTGAGTGAACGCGTGATAACCAGATGCACTACCGGGTGTCCACCAAGGCGCTTGCGCGGCCAAACGCTGCGTACATTTATCCCAGTCGTACAAATCTTCGAGCGTCATCGGGTGCTCCCAACCAGCAAGTCCAGCCGTGTGCCCCAAAAGATCACGTACCGGTATTTCGGCTTTGCCAGCGGCTGCAAACTCCGGCCAGTAACGGGCAACCGGTAAGTCGACATCGAGTTCGCCGCGATCAACGAGCATCAATGCGCACAACGACGCCATGGTTTTCGTTGATGAGAAGACATTTGTGATGGTGTCGCTGCGCCACGGTTTATTTCGCTGTTCGTCGCGGTGCCCACCCCAGATATCGACCACCACTTCACCACGATGGGCTATGGCAACTGATCCGCCGAGATCGGCGCCGCTATCGATACTCGCAGCGAACACGGATTTCAGCTCGTCGAACTGGTTACTACATTGTCCTTCGATTTCGGCCATAACGATGTTCCTTCGGTTGATGCGTGGAGATGCGCCATCCTACAACACACCTATCGCGTACGCCTGTGATACATCAGCCCATGTACACAAACGCCAAGCATCGGCGAAATCAAGACTCACAGCACAAACTGGCGGACCTCGGCTGGTGCGCTTTTCGAACTATCGTTAAGTCGGTTGTCGTTGTCTGACATAATCTGATCTCAATTCGTCTCGACTGATAGGCAAACACTCATGGATCTCGGACTACAGGGTAAATCCGCACTCATTACTGGAGCCTCAAAAGGTATCGGTCGGGCCACCGCCATGGCCCTCGCTATGGAAGGATGTGACGTGCATTTAGTGGCGCGCAACGCCGGCGACCTCGAACAAGCGGCGGCGAGCATTCGAACGGCCAGCGGGCGCAAAGTGGACGTGAGCGCACTTGATCTAAGCGTCAGCGACAACGTCGCGCAACTGTGCCGTGACAATGCAGATATCGATATCTTAGTGAACAACGCTGGCGCGATCCCAGCCGGCACGATCGAGTCGGTCGATGAGGACACTTGGCGTGCAGCCTGGGATTTAAAAGTATTCGGCTACATCAATATGTGTCGCGCTACCTATGCGAATATGCGCGGGCGTGACGGTGTGATTATCAACATCATCGGCACGGGCGGCGAACGTCCGATGACCTACTACGCGGCCGGCGCGGGTGGCAATGCGGCGTTAATGGGTTTAACGCGGGCGCTGGGTGGCCGTAGTACAGCGGAAGGGATCCGTGTGGTAGGCATTAACCCTGGCATGATTGAGACGGAACGACTCGTCACCATGCAACGCACGCAAGCTGATCTTAAACTCGGCGATGCCGAACGTTGGCGAGAACTACTCGACCCAGACTTCCCACCCGGTCAACCAGAACACATTGCCGACATGGTTGCTTTCCTGGCATCGGATCGCTCGGCCAATACAACCGGTACGATCATTACCATCGACGGCGGCGGCTGCTCGCGCTGAGGACGGGCAATTGTTTTTCAACCCGCAATCACAATTAGTTTAATTCAAGTTCAACGAGCGATTCCGTGACCGGACCAGCCCTCAAAAAAGCCTCTCATCCACTCGGTGACGGTATCCGTATTATGGATCCGGAATTTCACCGCGACCC
>JBLFWZ010000302.1:0-5367 GCA_047611905.1 Gammaproteobacteria bacterium
GGACGTTTCTGTTTTTAATTATGGGGGCACTGTATTTATTCGAGATGGCTCGCAGGCCGACTCATCGTTAGGATTACCGGGGCGGATGGTAGCGTATGGCGCTGAACAAGGAATGAAACACCATCGTAATTACCAGCCCGGAAACTTCCGTAACCTTGACCACCGTCGAGCAAGCAGATGCGTGAAACGCCGTAGCGTGGCAGTGCTGCCGTTGCCGCAATTCCCACGAATCCGGCCCTATCATCACCACATCAAAATTGTTGTTACTCGTTCATTGTCCCTTTTCCCGGTAAATCTCAGCAGTTAGCACTGCTTCATTGCATCGATGTTCTCGAGATTGAAATATATCAATAATCCGCGATTTCAATCGAGTCAGATCCTATAGAGTTTCGTTACTTCTAATATTGGCCGAACCGAAGAATTATCTGGCTAGGCTAGGAAAGTTCGACTGAGATGTGGAAAATCGCACATATCGTTCAATTAATAGTTCGGCTAAATCCTATTCGTTTACTAACATCTGTAGTGTGGATTAGCGAAACTTACCGCGATTCTTATTTAGTGCGAGTGAAAATTGAAAATGATAAACCATACGAAATTTATGTAAGGTGCCATTGCAGTTCTCATTTACGTTGTGCTGTTCTTTCCAGTTGCTGGCCAAGCCGACGATCTGGAGAAAGGGCGAATTGAAGTCGGTCAAATTCTCGACGGGATATTTAACAGCCATTTCCGCCGATCGATGCGCGCTCGCGCGGCACTTTACGAATGCGACTTAGACGATAAGGCGAATGAACTCGTATCGACCCAGCAAGAGTTGGACCGAGGGTCGTTCCAATTTTCGAAAGAAGTTTTTGCCTCCGAATCGTTAAGTCTAAAAGCATACCTCGAATCTATTGGCATCACGCGACAAAACCATAAAGGCTTAGACGCGATTTACTCCGTCGCGCATTTGTTGTACTTCAGCGACGTTGTTTACGGCGCCAGCGGCGGGTTGGTGTTAGTCAACGAACGAGACAAAAAATCCTTGTGCGGGTTGATGCTGAAGGAAGCGGAAAACTTTTAAAAACTACGTCAATCCGACTAACGTGAAGTGCTGATCCATGCCAGTTATGCGCTGAGCGGCGAGCATTGGGCGATATAAAATTTGCTCATAATTCGCCACTCGCATTGATTTTTCGCAAGTTAAGAGGCATCTGCAAAGATCTCTTTGAAATCAAACGTCGCAGCGACAGCGCTATAAATATTCGTATTCCGGAAGGATGCTGGGACACTGTTGATGTATTGACCTGCAGATTTAAACCGTACCCAGCCTCACGTCGCACCCAGTGATAATACGTGCTCAACAGCAGCCCCCAAATACCCAAACGCAAAGCTCCTCCTCTGAGTCATGCATCGTCGGGTCGGGCGGTACCCTGCCCGATTCCGTGGAAAAATGATGAGTTTCTATAGGTTATCTAGAACGTCATTATGTGGGGCATCGATGCGGCGTGATTGCCGGTGACTTGGTTGAGCAGCTAAGGCAGCAGACGCTTCTATGGCTACCTTGTTCTGTGGGGCGGCCTAAAGAAATCGATTGGGACGATGAGCTGGCCAAGCTTCGATGAGTGAGCGAAAGTCCGCGGGCGGGCAGCCATGAAGCAAAACCTTATCCGCCCCGGCGTCAAATAGTGATCGCACAAAACGCGCGCCGTCGTTGCCATTACCAACGGCATTGCACTGTTCAATCCATTCTTGCGGGTACAAATCGCGCATCCGCCTGAGGTCATCCATTTCTCTGGAGACACCTTCATCGCCGAGGGCCCCTGCAGGGGCCCTGGTTTGTTCGGCAACCGCCTGTCTAACGGCTGCAGCGGATTTCGGATCCCAACCATTGACCGCGACAAGCAGATCGATCATCGGCCACATGAAATAGGTATTCATGCGGCGGATGATGTAGTTCAGCATTTTCTCCTCATCGACATCGCAGGCATTCACGGCCACAGCCGCTACTTCCACCTTGGAGGGGTCTCGTCCTACTCGAATCGCTGCATCTTTTACGGTTCGAACGGAGTGCCGCACGGCATCTGCGTTCAGACATGAGAACAATATGACGCCGTCGCAATTTGCACCAGCCCACTCGAGCGTTTTGTCTCCAACCGCGCCCATCCAGATGGGCGGCGGCGCCTCAAGATCGACCCCGAGAGTAGCATTTTCAAGTACCCAACCATCATGGGATGCGTTGACAGACTCGCCCCGCCAAAGCGCGCGCAGGGCATCTAAGTAACGTTCGATAAGCGCGAGCTTGGAATGTGGTACGCCGAGCATGTCGGCGAAGCGATCCTGTCCGCGCCCCACGCCCAGTACAAAGCGACCGTTGGTGAGCAACATCATGGTCGATGCGAACGAGGCGGTTATCAGTGGGTTGCGGGCCGGCAGGTTGGCAATAAGGCCAGCCCCAACGTTGAGCTTTGGCGCAGCAGCGGCTGCAGCGCCGCATAAGACACCAATGTCCTTTGAACCCGGCCGTTCAGATAGCCATACAGTGCCTAGCCCAAGTTCTTCGCCTTGTTTGAAATGCCCGACCGCCGGTTGTGGATCATGGATATGACCGCCCAACACAAAATAGCCAAGTTCTGGGTACGGTTGTGTCATTTTGCTATCCCCTCACGATTTCGCACGGCGTGCATGAGCTTTAGTCTCCAAATAGCGAATCGATGTTGGGCAAGGCGTCGGGTTCATGGTCGAAGCCCATGGCTTTAAACCAGACACGCGAACGGCGGGTCGCTTCGCGCCCGTGCTCTATCACTAGTCTTTTGCTCGCTTGTTTAAACGCGTCGCTGCCATCAATGCCGCTATCGATGATGAGCGCTTCAATCGCATGCGATAACGTATCCGTATCAACGTCATCGGGTAGATCACGTACGCGCGCGGTTGCAGCGGCGCTCGCGTGTCCCCCGCTGCTCGCCTCTATTAGGGCATCCGCCAATAGTTTCAAAGCGCCGTGTTCGATCTTGCACATTGTTTGCTCGCGACCTTCATGCTGTAGTAGCACGTGAAGGTGGCCGAGCAGCAGTCCGGCCTGTTCTTGTGCCAGTGAATCTTCGGGATCGACGGCAGGGATGATTGTTTCGTTGAGCGCTCTGATCATGGTGCGCATGCGCAGTTCGATAGAGGGATTCATACCGGTGGACCTTGCTCAATGACGTCAATGAGTTCGTTCATAAATACGTAGCCGGCGGGTGTCAACCAACTCATCAGAGCGTCTTGATGATTATGCGCTTCGTGCGCCGCCCGCAATCCGCTTCCAAGACAAATCACGGTGCATTTATACAGACAAAAAACTTGATAAAAATGGAGTGTTCTGGCGTCTACTTCACGGCCACTTACTGCGCGATAGCGAGGCGCGAGTTCTTCATACGGGAACAAGCTCGACGCCAGCAGAATGCCGTTTTCCGTGTGGCTCCAAGGCCTAAGCGAAATCCAGGCAAGATCCTCGTGGTAATCACCAATATGGGTAAACTCCCAATCGAGTATTGCGGTAATCGCGGCGGTTTCCTCATTGAACAAATAGTTGCCGGTACGATAGTCGCCATGTATCAACACGAGCCCGGCGGTTTTAGGGAGGTTCTCCCGCATCCACCGTTCGGCAAGGCCTAAAACAGGGATACCTTGCAGTGCGTCGTTGTGCCAAACGGTCGTCCACCAATTGATCTGCCAGCGTGCCGCTTGCTGCGGATCCGCGTCCGGAATTTGAAACGATTTAAGATCGGGCGAGCGTATGTCGATGGCGTGTATCGCCCTCAAATGATCGAAAAATGAGACGACGAGTTGTTCGCGTAAGGATTCGCTCATCACGGTACCGAAACCTGTGATGTTCGAGCGCGTATCGCTGGGTTTAGTGACACCTTGCACGAACTCCGTGATCAGCGCGGGCCTGCCGAGGGCGTCACCGTCGGGATCGATCCACAACACCTCAGGCACAGGGACAACGTCGCTTACTGCTCGTATCGCTTCCAGTTCGCGTTGTCGGCTAGTAATCGCGACACCCTCGACGGGTTCTAGGCGCAACACGCAACGCTTCGGGGGTTGACCATCCGCGTTGAGCGTAAAAACGAACTGTTCTTTCGAAGCCCCGCCAGCTAGCCGCCGCAGATCGTCGACATGGGGATTGCGGACACCCTCGCGCAATAGAAAAGGTTCCAGGCGCGCTCGTAGCTCGTCTTCCTTGCACAAGATGTAAGGTCCAGAATCCCTGGCGCAATGGATGCGATGGAGCGTCTTAGCGATTTCGGGCTCAAGATCGCGCCCGTGCTCAAATTGTCGGTTCGACTCGTTCATTGGATACAGGCAGCGATCCTTAATTATCAACGACGGCGACGACTAACCGTCGTCGTGATACTGTGCCACGAGGTCGCCCTCAAAAAACATCACCGTGCATAGGTCGAGGCTTACGTTTATCTCCGGGGTTACCCATTCCAGGGATGTCGACGCTTGGGATGCCGCTCCACGGATGCTCGATCACCACGGTGTCGCTTGCACGCGTAATTCGGTTACGCGTTTCCCAAAACTTCACCTTTGCAATAATTCGGTGGCGAATTGGGTTAACACGGCGATGAATTCATCTGAGTCTTTAAATTCGAGTGCTCGGTTGTGGCGCTGAAAATAAAAGCTCGGTGCGACCATTTCGCGTAGTCGATGAAAATCTTCATTGTCCTAAGCTTGCAAGAACTTTGCGGCAATCAATTCTAATTTTTTATCCGACACGTAACCAACTTCCCACGGATGATACCTTTTTTCAAAAGACACTCGCCAATAAACTGCATCGATAGTTTTGTACACTAACCAGTGGGGTATACACGGATTGTCTAATTGCTGCGAGCTGCCGCGGATCAACCCGCAACTTCGCGGATGTCGTCGAGTTTATACGTACCTGTTGTTCTAATCGTACCCATACCACGTGCATCTCGGCAGCTTTAAGCCTAACAGAGCATCTCGAGTCATTGCGACTCATGGTTTTAGTGGTCTTCGGGTTCTTCGACTCACTGGTTGGGGGCGTTAGCACGCGGCCGGAGACGACTACTTGAGAGTTCGTTTCTCCATGCTGGGTATTGTGAAAAATTATTGCGACGTGTTTTTTTTAATTAACGCGTAAGCGCGGATAAGGTGACGGAGGGATTAAAAAGTAATCAATTTCTCAAACGCTTAATTTTTTGCGCGGATAAGGTGACGGAGGGATTAAAAAGTAAGCAATTTCTCGGATAAGGGGATAAGGTGACGGAGGGATTAAAAAGTAATCAATTTCTCAAACGCTTAATTTTTTGGAGGCCCTCCCCGCGCCAGGTATCCAGGCGGCAAATTGAAACGTCGCTTGACATCGCGTTGTAACGATTG
>JBLFWZ010000303.1:0-5307 GCA_047611905.1 Gammaproteobacteria bacterium
GCGAATTGATCGACGCAAAACCCGAATACTCAACCTGGCAAGGCGCGATTGAACGCGCGTTGGGCGGCTTGCGTACGACTCTCGCGGTGCCGTCTGCCCACTATCGAAAAGTTACCCGGTGGTTGCATTCCAATCACGCCGGCTTGCACGTACGGGTACAAGTTGTCGGCGAGGTCTCGGGACCGGCACGCTTTCTGGAAGACGGTTACCTGCGTAATTTAGAATGGCGCAAGCATCCTTATCGCGACTGGCTAAAGCACTTGCTAGCGCGCTTCGATCTTCATTGCGTGGCGACGACTGAGGCGCTACATGACACCCCACGTGCGATGACAGAGTCTGGATTAATCCATTTCGGCAGTGGCCGATATGAGAAAAAAGATCAGCACCGCGTCGATGATCAACGCCAGTGGGCGCTTGGGTTCTCTAATAAGATCCGTCTGGCCGGTTTGCGTAAGGAGAAAGCGGTATACGTCGACGAGAAAGCTCTGCGCGAATCCGAAATAAAATCCGCGCGCCAAGCGCTCGACGAAACGACAAACCGGCATTCATTATTCCAACAACTCGCATCGATCGAGTGGCAGATGATCGACGTTGCGAGATGGCAGCATCAAGTCCAGCAAGCGCAAGCCGCGCTGGCGACACTGACCGATGCGCACGGCAATCTCGCGCTAGTCGAAGCCCAGTGGCAATCGGCAAAATCGGCCCTTGCAGCGATCGCGGACGACAAAGAGCACACGACAAAACGTGAAGGTGAATGCGAACGACGTTTGGCCGAAGCCGAGCGAGCCCACCACCAAGCTACCGATCTCGCAGCAACACCGCTCGACAGCCAGATTATGGAAGCACTGACGCGGCGCATCCCCGCCCTCAACGATACAGAACTGGAACATTTCGGTGCCCTTGAGCAAGGCCATCGATCCACCGTTGATAGCGAGATCTCGTTGGCCGGCGCAACGAAAGAACGCGCTCAGAACCGCGCTGTCGCCATCATGGCGAGTTTTCGCAAAGAGTGGGAGGTCATCGCCGCCGATTGGGGTGGTGACGTTAATTCTCTTGATGATTATATCGAGCATTTAAATGAACTCGATGCTGAAGGTTTACCGGTCTTGGTTGAGCAATTTACCGAGCGACTCAATCATTGCGCGACACAGTCCTTGGCCGGTATTCGCTCGCGTATGGAATCGGAAAGGGATGAGATCAGCGATCGCATCGAAACGATCAATCGGGTGTTAGCGGGCACCGAGTTTCGCCAAGGCAGCTACCTCCAGCTAAATATCAAACCCGAAACGTATCCGCACGTACAGGCGTTTAACCAGGCATTGACGACAGTGTTCGAGCATGCGGGCAGCGCTGATCAAGAAAAGCGATTTCGCGGCTTAGCCACGGTAATCGAAATTCTTGAAAAAGCGAGCGATGCGACGACAGCTCACACACTAGAAAGCCAGCGTTTGATTGATCCGCGCTACCAACTCTCATTCTACGCGGAGGAACTCGATTCAGATTCGCACGACGTGATAGATGTGTTGCATTCTTCTAGCGGAAAATCCGGCGGCGAAAAGGAGGCGTTTGCGGGCACCATCGTAGCGGCAGCACTGGCCTACGTGCTGACACCGGAGGATGGAACCTACCCGGTATACTGCACCGTGTTCCTCGACGAAGCGTTCTCTAATACTGCCGAAGCAGTAAGCCGCCGAGTGTTGCGGGTTTTCCGCGAGTTGAATATTCATGTGAACTTAATTACACCGTTTAAGAATCTCAATCTTGCGCGCGAATCAGCGCGGTCGTTGTTGATCGCGGAACGCGATCCAGGCAAGCACGAAAGCCGCTTGTGCGAAGTTACGTGGGACGAAATCGATCGCCAAATTGCACAACGTAAGCGCGAGACGACTGAGCAAGCCCACGAGCTCGGGGTAGTGTTAGAAAACGTGCGATGACCGCATGGGGGCTGACGCCGAAAGATGTCCGCGAAAGGCTGCTCGCCGCAGAATGGCAGCATGATCGGCATCAGAGAGCGCGGCTATTAGGTGAACGACCTTACCCGATTCGTGTACTGCTAAAAGCGCCGACGGGTAGTGCTGCCCTGGACGATGTTGCAAGGTTTCACCAGTTCACTACGGCTTGGAAAACCTGGCCTGTCCAAAGCCAAATAGAATGGGAGAATCGCAAGTACCGGCAAATCGGCGAACAGCAAGTGCCGATCGCATTTAACCTCGGATCGTTAGATGAATTAATCGACTTTCTTGGACACAAGGTGCGCGATGAATACCGTACGCTGCAGCAATTGGTCGCCCCGCTGGTCGCCGACGACTCCAGCTACTACCCAATACTTGTTCGAAATATCGAGCGCGTTCGACAACTTGCTCCTGACGAGGTGCGCGCGATCGCGCGTCTACTGCCTCAATTGCATCAAGGTATGGCCAAGCAATGCTTTCCTCGTGCGTTGCCAGTTACGGGCATCGATACGAAGTTTATCGAAACGCACGCTAACTTGATCAGCGCACTGCTCGATCAGCGTGACGACGGTGCTGTTTCTACGGCCGGCGATCTCTGGACATGGCTTGGAACGCGGCATCTAACTAAGGACCGGATCTGGGTACGACCCTTGTGCGCACAAACCCGCAGCGCATTGGCAAACATTGATTACCTTCAACTAACGAGCGATGTCCTGCGCGACACGCGCTTAGCCTGCGAGCGAGTCATCATCATTGAGAATGAACAATCGGGCTATGCAGTGGGCAATATTCCCTTAGGGTTGGCAATCTTCGGTGCAGGGCGGAATCTGGCCTGGATGCAGGCGGAATGGCTTCGTGAAAAGAAAATCGCCTACTGGGGCGATCTCGATTCGTGGGGCTTTGAAATGCTTTCGCAAGCGCGCGGCCATCAGCCGCATACGCAAAGCTTGATGATGGATCGGGAAACTGTCCTCCGACACCAACAACGCTTGGTCGACGAACGTTCGAGTTACCCCGCAATTCCGCCATACCTCAACGAGAATGAAATACATCTCTTTATGGAATTACGCGATTGTGTTTATGGCGGGTCGCGATTAGAGCAGGAACGATTATCGGCGGACTTTATCCGCGCGCGAATCGCTGATTGGATATCTGAATTTTGATCATTTCAAAGACCCAGACGCCGTCGTTTCAAGTCACGGCTCGATCCGAGTTTTCATTAATTCGAGTACGGCTCCTCGGCCAGCCGCGCTTACGGATCACCGCTTTCTAGATCTTCGAAGGGGGCTTATTTATGGTCACCACTGGCTCTTCAAGATCGTAGGTGTTCCAAAAGTGCGCGCACGGACTAAGGGGGCTATGAGTTCCTTAAAAATCACCAAGTTACTGATTATTCCAGATTAGGGCATCTGCGGTACAGTTAGGGAAAATCGTGTTGGTCCAGTAGGTTAGATGAGGATGGGGTAGGGCGGTAAAACGGAGCGGTGTTCCGTGAGTGTTGCGTAAAAAATCCAATAATCAGGCGTAATTTCTTTGGTCCTGAACACCGATTTAATACTTAGGCAATGCAGTAGTGGTAGATGGGGAAGTGCATGTGATCAACAGAATATGTCTGCCAATTAATATTCTGCCTAAGCGTTCAATTACGCGCTTGTTGCCGGAACAATTCATAGAGCAAGTACGAGACGTAAACCGTTATCAATTTCCTTGGATTTCCTTTCCGAAAGGCGTCCAACACATTCGGTCAAAAAGTTTTTGTCGAGCGTGATGATTTGTGAAACGTTGACCACGGAGTCCCGAGCCAAGCCGGTGCTACGTTTTGTAAGCGCAACGTTGCCAGGAGCCGCGGCTATTGCTTCATTCGAAGTAAGGACTGCAACGATGACAGTGCGTATTCGACTGCGATTGAATTCGTCAGCTTGGATAATAATTACGGGTCGTCGGAAACCGGGTTCTGAGCGAGTCGGATCCGGAAGGTCTGCCCACCAGACTTCGCCGCGTCTCACCCCCAATCTTCCTTCTCGATCGACAAATTCTGCATAGCGCCGAGCGCAGGATCTAAATCCGACAGCGAATCGTCCGCATAAACTAGATCCAATTTCGCGGTGATATCGTCTTTGCGATGGTGGTCGACATATTCGCGAACGGCGGTTGCGTACAGTTGACTACGCGAGACCCCCAGTTTCTTTGCGGTTTCTTCAGCTGCTTGAAACACTGCGTCTGGAATGGAAATTGCGGTTTTCATAATAAAAGTATAACTTTGGTTATACTTAAAATCCAATTCGCAGCACTAAGATTCATTCGGTTCCGTACCTTCAACTAGGGTGTTAGGGACGATTATGTTCCAACGTTTACCGAGCGTGCCACCGCGCTGCTCTTTGGTCAGGTAAAGCGGAGTTTTGGGAACACGCTTTGCCATCATTGAGAGGTTTTCGTCGCCGACGAAGAACGTCTTCTGATAGGCCTCTATTTCATGGGTGTCCCGCAACCGTTATTTGCGCGGTGTTAACGAGGTGTTGAATTGTGCTGGATATTTTTAACTAATTGATTTTATTTAACTTAAATCCGAGCACCCACAGTGCATTTACAGTACAGAGCACAACAGATCACCGCAAGTCCCGCAAATCTCCCGCGTCTTTCCCCAGCGGAAGTCACTCTTGTCAGTGTTATCGTATTCCGATAACGTGGGAACATGATTGGAGCCTTTGGAAATGCAGTGGCGGAGGACCTCTTCTACGACAGGAAGAGCAAATCAACCAGATCGTTTCCAAATGAACTTCGCAGAACCGCCAGGCGGAAGCTACTCTATCTGCATGATGCAATGGACCTGCAAGATTTGAGAGTGCCACCTGGGAATCGCCTGGAATCTCTGAAAGGTAATTTGAAAGGGTTTCATTCGATACGGATCAACGATCAATGGCGACTGGTTTTCCGCTGGAGTGGCGGGCAGTCACACGATGTGCAGATATTGAATTATCATAAGTAGAGGTACAGGAAATGGACAAGCAGCCTAAAAATCCGTTCCATCCTGGCGAGATGCTTTTCGAGGAATTTCTTGAACCCCAGGGCATGAGCCAGGCTGAGTTTGCCAGGAAAATAGGTTGGACCAAGGCGCGGCTCAATGAACTTATCCGCGGGAAGCGCGGTATCACGGCAGAGGCTGCATTAGACCTCGCTGACGCTTTAGGAACATCGCCAAAACTCTGGATGAACCTCCAGGCGACCTATGACCTGGATAAGGCAGCCGCCGCCAGGAAGGCGGCGTAGCTTCGGCTAGGAGCTTTTCAGTCGTCTATTGCGGTGCTCCTGACACCGTGCGTCTCGCATTTATGATGAATTGAAAATGCTCGGCATC
>JBLFWZ010000304.1:0-5269 GCA_047611905.1 Gammaproteobacteria bacterium
AGCCCTGCGTTAGCTGGCGCGGCATTTCGCGAATTTGCCGGAGACTTCTACCAAAAGAATGACTTAATCAAAGGTCGAGTCCGTCTTGGCGGGCGGGCGGTGAATCTCAAGAACATAGACATGCCGGTGCTCAACATTTACGCCCGCGATGATCACCTTGTACCTCCGGACGCATCACTCGCCTTGGCCAAGCATGTTGGCACAAGCGACTATGAAGCGATCGAGTTCCCGGGTGGGCATATCGGAATATATGTAAGCTCGCGTGCCCATGTTGTCCTTCCGGATGCGATCCAAGCTTGGTTATCACAACGTTGACCCCGACACGGGAGGACCATTAGATGGCTGCGAGGACAGGGTTCGTCGTAACGGGTCGGTTTGGTCAGCTCCGCTTTAAGAGCCTATTTTTGATCGTGTTAGCAATCCTGATCATCGATCTTGCCATACCGGATTTTATTCCGTTGATTGACGAGTTATTGCTGGGATTATTAACGATGTTGTTTTGGCGGTGGAGGAAACCTGCCGTATCGAAGACTGTAATTGAAGGTCTATAACGTTACTCAAGGCATCGATCGACGGCTAGCCCCCTACAACAGCGCGCTCGAGCGCTGGCTGTAAGAGACTTAGGCGCAACGTTGCGAAGCGCCGATGCGTCCGAATGAACGGTTAGACTTAGGCAGCTTTTTTCGTGGATTTGGCGGCGGCGGCGGGGGTAGCTGTCTTGAGCCCATTTTCGAGCCAGGATTGGTAATCGTCTTTCGAGTTGACGACGATTTCTGTCGCTTCTTTGATCGTTGAGAAGACTTTACCGTTGTATTCCGTCGTTAACTGTAGTTGCTCATTAAACAGTTCTTGAACACCTTTAGTCTCGCTCAACATGGAGACAAATTTGTTATTTAATTCAATCGTTGAATTAAATAAATCCATGTTTTTCTTGGTTAACTGTTCGAATATGGTGGTGTTTATCGATTCAAGTTTTTTGGCAGACTCTGCAGCCGTCTTGCTCATCGTTTCAAAATTACCAAATGAGGTGTAGTCCATTCGAATTTCTCCGGGCTTAATTCAAGGGCTTAAAATATGTTGCAATGCAATATTGCTGCGTCGCAACATAAACCTGGACGAGGGGCATGTCAATAGATTTATTTCAGAAATCGGCGCGTGGGATGAAATACTGGATATCAGATCCGAGCGCGACGGAAGCTGTCAGGTTGCAGAACTGGCGGACCAGGGTAATTTGGATTTCGAGGCAAACGGTAAGGAATTGCTAAATATCGAATTATTTTTGGAAAAGTGTCTACCCGTCCTTCAAATTTGCGACGGGGTTGGTTAGCATGCCGGGTCTTAATTTTTGGCCGCAGTGCGGCACCTTGGCGAATTTACATTGTCGAAATGGGCCCACTAGTTCGTCCAGATCGAGGAGACAGTTTCTATGACGAATAATCCCGAATTGGCCGCATGGATAGACGCGGTCGCGGCCTTAACGACCCCTGATCAGATCTACATGGTGGATGGTTCGGATGACGAACACGATGGTCTGATCAACAAGATGTTGGCCGATGGGACATTAGAAAAGCTGAACGAGAAAACTCACCCGAATTGCTTTTTACATCGATCGGATCCGAGCGACGTAGCACGGGTCGAACACCTAACATTCGTGTGCACCCATGACGCCGAAGATGCCGGTCCGAACAATAATTGGATGGCGCCAGCAGACGGACACGCTAAGGTCGATCCGTTGTTCGAAGGGTGCATGAAAGGCCGCACAATGTACGTTATCCCCTACCTTATGGGACCGTACGGCTCGCCTTTCTCCCGTGCAGGTGTCGAGATAACCGATAGCCCGTATGTGGTCGCGAACATGCGCATAATGGCGCGTATTGGTCGTCGAGCGCTTGACCACATAGAAACTGGAGGCTCATTCGTACGGGGCTTGCACTCCATTGGGCAGCTCGATCCCGAGCAACGCTACATCATGCATTTCCCCGAAGAATTGATGATCAAAAGCTTTGGTTCAGGTTACGGCGGCAACGCCCTGCTCGGAAAAAAATGCCATGCGTTACGTATCGCAAGCTGGCAGGCTCGAACCGAAGGGTGGTTGGCAGAGCACATGCTCATCCTTGGTATTGAGGACCCGCAGGGCAATACAACTTACGTGGCCGCGGCATTTCCGTCGGCGTGTGGCAAAACAAATCTCGCGATGTTGGTACCGCCTGCTGAGCTTGAAGGCTGGAAAGTTTGGACTGTCGGCGACGATATAGCCTGGATGCACCTCGGCGAAGACGGCCGCCTG
Source organism: Gammaproteobacteria bacterium (assembly GCA_047611905.1). Classification (GTDB taxonomy): domain Bacteria; phylum Pseudomonadota; class Gammaproteobacteria; genus UBA11873. The sequence continues at coordinate 2,288 of JBLFWZ010000304.1, forward strand.
TGGGCAATTAACCCGGAAGCTGGATTTTTTGGCGTGGCTCCGGGCACAAGTCTCAGCACAAACCCTAACTGCATGAATACCTTGGGCCGCAACGCGATTTACACGAATGTTGCAGTGACACCGGATGGTCAGCCTTGGTGGGAGGGGATAGACGGCGACAAGCCGAGCGACCTCATCGATTGGCAAGGGCGTCCGCATGATATCGCCAACGGACCGGCGGCCCATCCTAATTCACGCTTTACGGTCGCGGCTTCCCAGTGTCCGAGTTATTCCGATCAAGCCAATGTACCGCAAGGTGTGCCGATTTCGGCGCTAATATTCGGCGGCCGACGTTCTGCCGTAGCGCCCTTAGTGTTCGAGGCATTAGATTGGGAACATGGTGTTTTTACAGCCGCTGCAGTAGCGTCTGAAACGACGGCGGCGGCTACCGGCGCGGTTGGCCAGGTACGCCGTGACCCAATGGCGATGAAGCCATTTTGTGGATACAACTTTGCCGACTACTGGACACACTGGCTCACATTTAAAGATAAGTCGGACAAACTTCCCAAGATATTTCATGTGAATTGGTTTCGAAAAAATGCCGAGGGCAAATTCATGTGGCCCGGATTCGGTGACAATATGCGCGTGCTGAAGTGGATCACCGAGCGCTGCCAAAGCAATTCGAATGCAACAAAAACGCCAATCGGGTTGATCCCGAACGGCGCCGATCTCGATTTAAGTGGACTCGATCTCGATCAAAAAGTTATCGATGCCTTGCTGGCAATCGATCCCGTAATCTGGCGCACCGAGATGGAGGCGATTGAAGAGTATTTCGGAAGCTTTGGCGATCGTTTGCCGAACGAGATCCGCCTACAAGTAGAGCGTATAAAACGCGAAATAACTGAATCCCAGAAGGCAGCTTAGTTATAAATTGACCGGTTGCGACCGTTGTGAGGTGGCTGCAATCGGTCAGCTTAATCGTCTTTGTCGTCAGGCTCTTTTGGAGCCAGCGGATTGTTGTTCCCCAGGGCGCTAAAAAAAGTGCCTTGCATTTGCTGCCACATGTCCATGTTGCGTTGTGCGACCTCGGCGAACCCCGATGCCAGTGGATTACTCTGCACCGCGCCCGTAATCTGCTCTTGAAACCGCTGCTGTTGCTCTTGAAATAGCTTCAGGCTGCTTTGTATGAAGTCTCCGGCTTGCCCTTGCACCGACTTTCCGTAAAAACCAATCATCTGTTCGAGAACCTCAGTACTGAACATCGGATCGCCGTCATCTTCCTGCTCGATAATGATTTGAAGCAATATGCTGCGGGTAATGTCCTCGCCTGACTTTTTATCAATGACGCAAAAACCCACACCGTCGAGCACTAGGGCGCGTACGTCGCTCAAGGTCACGTATTTGCTTTCAGCGGTATCGTAAAGACGTCGGTTCGGATACTTCTTAATGATGCGTTTGTCGGATACTTCAGTCATTTTATTCTCCTCAAGAGAAGATGGGCTGTTATTTTCGTTCTACTGCGAGAGCGACGCCTTGGCCACCACCGATGCACAAAGTCGCAAGACCCTTTTTTGCGTCACGTCTTGTCATTTCGTGTAGTAAGCTCACCAGAATCCTAGCCCCGGACGCGCCAATCGGATGGCCAATCGCGATGGCACCGCCGTTAACGTTGACTTTATCGAGGTCCCACCCGAGTTCACGGTTTACCGAGATAGCCTGGGCGGCAAAGGCTTCATTTGCTTCTATTAGGTCTAAGTCATCGATTTCCCAGGCCGCTTTCGACAAACACTGCTTCGTCGCTGGAATTGGGCCCGTGCCCATTATCGCGGGATCGACGCCAGCACTCGCATAAGCTTTGATCGTAGCAATCGGCTTGAGATTCAGTTGCGCTGCTTTTGCAGCACTCATTACCACCACGGCCGCGGCGCCGTCGTTGATGCCGGACGCGTTACCGGCTGTCACTGAGCCATCCGGTTTAAATGCGGGCCGCAGTTTTCCAAGACCCTCGGCTGTCACACCTGGGCGTGGAAATTCATCGCGCTCGAAACGTAGCGGATCGCCGCGGCGCTGTTTGATGTCGATCGGTACGATTTCGCTGCTAAATAAATTATCGTTCAATGCGGCCTCGGCTTTGGCTTGAGTAGCCGCCGCAAATGAATCTTGCTCGTCGCGACTAATACCGAATTTTGTCGCCACGTTTTCTGCCGTGATGCCCATATGATAATGGTTGAACGCATCAGTCAGTCCGTCCACGATCATCGAATCGACGAGTTTCCAGTCGCCCATTTTGCTGCCGTGGCGAGAGTTTGGAAGGATATGCGGGGCGGCGCTCATATTTTCCTGTCCGCCAGCAATTATGATTTGCGCATCGCCACATCGGATTGCCTGGGCCGCGAGTTGCACCGCTTTGAGTCCGCTGCCACACACTTTGTTAATCGTCAGCGATGGCACTGATTCCGGGATACCGGCTTCAAGCGCGGCTTGTCGTGCCGGGTTTTGCCCGCTGCCGGCGGTGAGTACTTGACCAAGAATGACTTCGTCAATCGAAGCGGGATCAAGACCTGTTTGTGCGATCAAGGCCTCGATCACTCGAGCACCGATCGTGGCTGCCGGAACTTCGCTCAGTGTCCCGCCGAAGGCGCCGACGGCACTTCTGAGCGCGGCTACGATAACTGCATCTTCCATACACTAACCTGCCGTTCTAAGCCCCAAATAGGGCGCGGTTGACTGGTTAATCTAAGTTGCACTGCACAAATATGCAAGCCTTACCGCCCGGAAAAATCTTCGCCGCGTCGTTGCCGTTTCCCCGCTATGCTTAGATATGTATCGCCCTCGAATCGACAGCCAGAGCGGCTTCGTGCATTCCTTCGGATAATGTGGGGTGGGCGTGTATGGTGCGCGCGATATCTTCTGCGCTAGCGCCATACTCCATTGCCAGGACCGCCTCGGCAATGAGTTCGGAGGCACCGGGTCCAATAATGTGGACGCCTAGAACCGTATCGG
>JBLFWZ010000305.1:0-5254 GCA_047611905.1 Gammaproteobacteria bacterium
CGGTTACTGATTGAATCGATTGCTGATAACGCGACGCCCCATCGACCCGGAAGGCGAGAGCCTAGAGCGCGCAAGCGACGGCCCAAAAATTATCAATTGATGACCGCTCCGCGACACGAAATGAATGAGGCCCCACATCGCAGTCGATATCGTGCTAACCAAGCTTAACTTAGTGCCATTCTATACTGTCCCCAAATCCCCTTCCGCTCCTCACTACCTCAGCCGGTCTGATTCTGAGAACACGACAAGCTGCCGCGAAGGGCTTCGAGTTGTGGCTCTATTGCAGGTGGCATAAATTCGATCTTGGATTCAAGCTCAGACAAGACTTCGCAACTGCTCTCAGGCCGAGTCGATTCTGCTCGTATATGGGCTCGATGGAGCATGCCTTCCCACCACATATCGCGGCGCGGATCCGTACGATCGGTGATCGCGCGCCACGCACGATCCGCCTCAAACGGTCGATCTATTTTTGCGGCAGCCAACGCGAGCAAACGGTAGCCGTCCGCAACGGTCGGATAGGCTTGGCGAAACGATTGAGCTTTCTCGTAGGCATCGGAAAATTGTGCGAGCTCGAATAAAGCGTCGATCTCGATCATCTTGAATCGCTGCTCCATGCGAGCGTCAGATATCGTTCCAAGCAACAATGCTTGCGTGGTCGCTACGCGAAAGTTGGCATCAGCTATGGAGTTGATCGAAGGGTAGATCTGCTCGAGCTGCCACGCCTCAAACTTGACGTTCGTGAGACGAGTAAGGAAATCAATTAGGGCTGCTTGATCCGCGAGACGTTCAACGCTTCTAAGCTGCGCCCAAAAAATTCCCTGACGCACAGACAATGCTGAAGTATCCAAGTCCTCAAGCTCGTCGATTGCCGTTATTACCGCCTGCGGATTTGGATCGGTCAACGCTCGCATCTGCAACATCAGCACCAAGTTTTCCGTGATCTCGCGTTGCTTTTTCGGTAGTTTTTTGTATGCAGAAAGCCCCTTGGCTGCAAGTGCCGTTGCCCTTGTGGCATCGCCAACGCGGATCGCGTCGCTAAAATCACGGGCGGTGATGAAAAATCGCGTCTGCTCCAACGACCCCTTCATCTCCCGAGGCGATTCAACGGCATTCATCATCGCGTGTGCTTTCTTTGAACTCGTCGTGGTCTGAGCGACGGTTAAGCGCGCCCCATCGGCGTCGCGATCGTCCGGGTAATCTCGAAGCAGTCGCTCCGCCGATTTTCTGAGCGCTTGTCGCGAAGCAGCGGTCGGTGTCGCGTCGCGTGAACGGCGAGCAACATAAGCGAGCTTGGTCGTAGCTCTTTTTATCAGGGGATCGAGGTTTTGTTTTTTCAATAGCTTGTCTGCGGCAACAGCCGCAACTTCGTAGGCCTGGGTATTAAGCGACGCCAGCGCATAGTTGAAGTGAAATTGATTCAAGTTGAGATCTTTACGGTTTCTCACGCTCTCAAAGAACATTTTATAGAGTCCCGACGCCGTCTCATCCAGACCGAATTCGAATGCGTGTTCCGCGCGCACCAACGCCGTTAATAACCCGATTTCGCCGCGCTTAATCGTATTGTGGTAATGCGATACCAACTCCAGTAATTCATTATCGACGTAGCCGCCATCGATAATTCGTCGCAGGCGCAGAACGGCTTCTGTCGCGTCCTTTTTGTATTTTTGCGCATATTCGAGCAAGGCAATCGTTTCAGCGCGCAATACCTGCGCTTCGGTATCATCAATTTTGCGATCGGGTGGTGCGTCGACCACGTTGCCAGTTACCGCACGCAACATTCGAAGTTCGAGCGATACAACCTCATGCAAGGGGTGACGATTGTCGCCCGCCAATTCCGCTTGCAGGCTTTCAAAGATCTTGAGTGCTCGGTCGTGTTCGCCTTCTGCGAGCGCAACGTAACCGAGCCCGAGCCAGCCGCCGTACAGCAGACTCGGACGAAATACTTGAACCGCTGTGCCACGAAATCCCTTTTTCGCTTCCCAGATCCGCTGCTTTTTAGCCGCGACACCTTTCGCACGGTTGTGCATCTCCAGATCGATCCACGCACGCCAATAGGGAAACGCGGCCAATGCAAAGCTAATATCGTCCCAAGCAGCGGAACGGTAGAGCGCCTCCAGCGCCACTTCGTCCCTACCGGCCCGGGCCTCGAGCGCTTTAAGGTGGGCATCAGTACGGTCGCGTAGCTCGCCGGTGATGCCGCGCATCGTCGTCAACTGGCTAGTGGTCGCGTTACCCTGTCGCAAAGCATCGACCAGTTGCCCGAACTCGCGCCCAACCCGAGCGTATCGACTCGTCGGAACGTCGTTACCTAAGGTCGATAACAACTGTCGCGCTTGGGCAATAGCAACATCCGGATTTGGCGCAGCAGTGTTATTCGCAAACAACCCGTTCGCGCCACCCACAGCAAAAAGCAGAAAAAGAAGCGCGGACCAAATTATTCGCTGATGGCGCACTAGAGGACCTCGAACAGCGCGCGCATTTCTTTCGCGAATTGGTCACCCATTATCAAGGTAAGTAGGCGTTTCGTAATATTGACATCGCCGGACAAGGTCCCTGAATCACCATTACCGGCATCGGATATGATCAGAAATTGTCGCATGGGTGTCCCGCGGTAATGTCTCCGATCGACCGGCGCGCCTTCGCGCATTTCGATTAACTCAGGATTTGCATCGGGACTAACATCCAAAGTCGACACAGTGCCTCCGTCAGCAGTAAAACTGCGAATTGATCTCAGTAAATGCTTGAAATCTTCATCGCGCGGCGGCGCATCGCCAACAATGATCATGATCTTTCGTGCACCCACACGCCAACCACTTTGCTCAATTCCTGCGTCGACCCCGGCACCAATATCTTCCGGAACATCGCCGCCACCGTGCGCCTCAAGCGGATCGAGGAAGTCGCTGAGATTGGCGGTGCTAAAAGTTAACGGCCGCACGCGCACAACAAAATCCGGGTCACCCTGGTCCCGATAAGCAACAAATCCGAATCGTGCGGTCGGCACTAAGGTTCGCACCACACGCACAATATCGTTGATGCGTTCCTTAATTTGGTCGAGCGCCCAGCCCATCGAACTCGTCGCGTCGAGAATGAAAACAACATCCAAGCCGTCGTTGCGCAACCCCGCGATATACGCTGCGAAACGGTTCGAAGAATTGCCCAGCGCATTGCCGATCCCGGGCCCAAAACCAGCCGATCCAAAACCTTCTCCAAGCGGCATCGCAGAGCGAGGGTTGGGTAGATTAAAACCTGATCTGCCGCCGGAATCGGCTCGCAAGGCAAGCGGCGTATCGGGCGGTGGGGGCGTCACGGCCTGCGGAGCAATCAGAACCTTCGGCGGCTCAAGTTCGAATTGCTCCACAAAGTCGAGAGGTTCGTCTGGCGGCGGCCGGTCAATAACAGTGGGCTTTACTGGTTCAACCAAAGCCATCTTAATCTCAACAACTTCACCGGCATCTATCTTGGAGTTGATGTCCTGACCCACGCGCCACGAAATAATTGTGTGCACCACGATCGAAATGCAGATCAATAGCGCCCACGCCGTTAGTTGCTTCACTGATTTAGTCTCGACAAACTATTGAGCCCGTGTAATAGATTGCTTACAAGCAAGAATGATTCCTTGTGAATCGGGGTTAATGATGTAAATAGTTTGGCGCGCATTGTTTGACGCTGATTCGGTCGTTTCGTGCCAGTAGTGCATTTCGCTGGTAGGAATAATTTGCAAATTTACCGGACAAGTACATCTTCGATTTCTCGGTGAGATTCCTTTCTAAAGTCCGATGTCACGAAATTCCAATCGTAATCTCTTCGTCCATGCGCGAGCATAACAGAACGTGCCGGACTATCAGGGACACTGATGAGTTAATCTATAAGAGCATAGAGGGATCAATGCCCGACCCGGCTACCTCACAATACTCCACTCGAGCTGAGCGCACATCGCGAGGGTCGCTGCGACCGACAGGGGATGGATAAAACCCAATACCCCGCCGTGCTGCCCGCGCTCGAACCCTGCGTCCATCAGCCCGCCCGCGATTCGCAATGTTAGGTCGCGCACTTCCGTGTAGCTATGTGCCGTTGGCCCATGTTCGGCGGCGTCATCAATTAAGCACGGACCGTGCGGATTGATCTCCCAGCCACGGTCAAAATAGTCGATCCAACACATTGCCTCGCCACTCCCAGTTATCGTTTGAAGTCGCACGCAGGTCGCGCGTATCGTCGGGAAATATCGGCATCGTATCTGTGGGCAGTTTACCCGTGTTGCTACGCAGCATCTTTGTCGTGGACACCGCCATCGCGCTGCCGCATCGCTGGTCGCGGCTTCGAGTTGGGCTCTATGAATTTCGCGCGACTACGCCCCACGCGTAGTTTCGTTATCGTTTAGGTTAGTCCTATTCGGGTTACCTCAATACTCTCGTTAGCATCGGGCTAAATTGACAAACTTGCCAGGATCTCTTCGTCTCCACTAAGAAGGCTCGAAAATGAATGGTATTCCGGTAGCAGCTCTAAAGTGCATCGAATAAACGCCGAGGCATGTCAATTCATGAAGGCGCAATTTAGTATGCCTATTTGCCACGCTAAATAATCAGGTCTTTGCAAGAATGTTGAAATACCGTTTAAGACTCATATTCTTCCTGGCCGGAATTGTCGTCGCTACGCAATCCGCGACTGCGCAGGCGATGGACGTTGCCGATCTCGACGCCCAGTCGAGTGCCATCGCTTCACGATACAGTGAGAGCGACCCGGCACGAGAGCGCTTACAACGAATCTACACAAATGCCCGTGACCTCATCCAAGCGGGCGAGCGCCACCAACAGGTCGCTAGTGAATTTGAACAAACCATCAAGCGCGGCCCGGAAACGCTGCGAGCGATGCGCAGCCAGCTGTTGGCGCTTGAGCAGCGCGCTTCGCGAGATGTGGTCAATCGTCGTGAGAAAGCGTTAGCAGCGGCCGACGTTGAGCGCCTTTATCGACAAGCAGAATCGCATCGAACGACGCTAGAAGACGCGTTATTTTCAATCGAGGATGAGCAGCGTGCCTTGTTCGAACGGCCTGAACAGATCCGCCAAGATCGGGAAAATTCTACTGAGCGTATCGCCGAATTGGAGCTTTCGTTGCGGCTTGCGACGGATGCACCCGGCAACGATCTTAACGATGCGGAAAACACCCTAACGGAAGTAGAACTCGCGTCCCTTAGAAACGCCTTGCGGCGTTTAGACGGAGAGCTGTTGAGCCATCCCATTCGGTTGGAGTTGACCCG
>JBLFWZ010000306.1:0-5231 GCA_047611905.1 Gammaproteobacteria bacterium
GCCGATCGTTGGACTGGGGAACTCTCGAGTATTCGCGGAAGGCGATATTGAGGCGTCGAAGGCAGTACTCGAAACATTCCTCGCACACGGCGGTGCGTATGTCGACGTTTCGGGCTCGAGCCGTTTCACGGTTGGCAAGATCCTCGCTGACCTCGATGCACAGTCTGTTTCATTTCTTGGCAATTATCTGAGCGGCCAGAATCCGGAGCAAATGCGGGCAGAAATTCGCAAGCTGCAATCGGTACAAGGCGAGGGCCCGATCGATCTTTCAATGAAACGTGACGTGGCGGATCTTGCAGCTCGTGCGGATCAGTTTCGTGCACTGAAGGAAGAGGGTCTTCTGCGCCACGTAGGAATCGGCCGACCTCATCAACGCTTCTATCCAGCCATGATGGAGCTTATTCGTGACAGCGTTGTCGATTTCATTCAGGTCAATTACTCGATGCTGGAGCCGGAGGCGGCGGACGAGATTCTGCCCATGGCCAAAGACCACAATGTGGCCGTAGTCATTAATAGACCGTTCATGAACGGCGACTTTTTTGGCGTGGTTCGTGGCCATGATTTGCCGGAATGGGCAGCAGAGTTCGATTGTGAAAGCTGGGCTCAGTTTTCATTGAAATACATCTTGTCGAATCCGACGGTCAATTGTGTTTTAACTGAAACCTCGAATCCGAAGCATGTCATCGATAACCTGGGCGCCGGGTTTGGCGCAATGCCCGATGCGGCAACGCGCAAGAAAATGCGCGCGCATTTACTCAGCTTGGTGTGAGTACGTAGCGATAGACAGCGACGAAATGGCAGGCGCTGCCGATCAATACGAATATGTGGAATGTCGCGTGACCAAACGGCATTCGGCTGATGCTGTAGAAAAGCGCGCCGACGGTGTACGAGACGCCACCCGCGAACAGCAATGTCAGCCCTTCTGGTGCGATACTCGCGATCAACGGTTTGATGGCAAATACAATGACCCAGCCCATGAAGACGTACATTGCGGTGGATAGCTTGTCGTATCGGCCGGTGTGAAACAGCTTGATGACAATGCCGGTAACGGCCATTGCCCAACTAACTCCGAATATCGCCCATCCCAGTGCTCCCTTGAGGATCAGAAGTGCGAACGGCGTGTAGCTACCGGCGATCAGGACGTAGATCATCGCGTGATCGACCGTTCGTAGCCAGGCGCGCCGCTGAACGTTCGTCGTGCTGTGATAAATGGTGGACGAGCCGTATAGGGCTATCATGCTCGCGGCGAACACCGAAACGCTGACAACCTGCAACATTCCGGTTGCTTTGATGGTCAATATAACCAGAGCACAAATACTGAGAACAAGGCCAAGGCCGTGCGACGCGATATTAATTCGCTCTTCAGCTATGGGGTAGGTCTTGTGCTTGTGGGATTTAGACATTATGAGCGCTTCTGAACTGAACTGGCATAATAGGCGAATATGAAGAAAGTCGTATTAACATTTGTTCTGCTAATGATCGGCTGGCTGCCGACGCAGACTGACAGCGCGGCACCGACTGTGTTTGCGGAAATCGACGCAGCATTCGATTTGGTGAACTGGCGTAGCGAGCCAGTGACATTGGCGGAATTTCGCGGCAAGAATGTACTGGTATCGTTTGGGTTCACACATTGTCACCACATATGTCCGATGATCGCTGCCAATATGGCTCGTGCGTTGAAGTCGACCAAAAAGGACGCGATCGGTATTTTCATTAGCGTGGATACTGAGCGTGATTCTGCTAAACAGACACACACCTACGCGAGCGGTTTCGGCGATCGTATGATCGGGCTAGGCGGGACCCACGAGCAGATCGCAGCGGCCGCCAAGAATTTCGGCGTGACGTTTGTCGTCACCAAGTCCCAAGACAACTACACGGTTCAGCACACACCGAGCATCTTTCTGATCGGCCCGGACGGAGAGGTCCTTGAGGTGTTCGCCATGAACGCCGCATCAGATGATATTGCGGCGGCCATGCGCTAGTTGACGGTATGAATGTGGAAGTAAAACAAAATTATGCCCGCGTCGGGCTTGTGCTGTTTGTCAGTTTGTTGATCTCATCGGCGTGGCTGGTTTTCCCCTATCTCATTCAAGGTAAACAGCTGCTTGGCACTGTCGGGGATAACGCTCGCATGACGAAGGCGGGCCACGTGTCGATGTATTTGACGCGTTTCCTTGTTGACCACCCCGAACTCGAGCTGACAGCAACATTCGCGACCGACGAGTTTTTCCAGTACGTCGATCAGGCAACCACAATAGGGGACCTTCGTCCGGACAGGAACTTCATTTTCTTTGTGAGTGAGAATATTCACGAAGGCAAGCTCGCTTTCGACCTGCCGCGCGTTGAGCTGCGAATTGGCGAAGACGTCTATCAGCCCGAGCATTCGATCGGTCCGAACATTGCCGAGCACCACCGGATCACCGTTTACAGTATTCCGAAACGGGCACCGGATGGCACGGAGATAGATCTTTCGCAACATGACGCTATTCGATTGTTCGTGTCGAACCGGTACATGGGTAGCGATGAGGATCTGACGTTTATCGGACGTTGGGACGCGCCCTTCGACCTGCCGGAAGACCTGAAGTCACGCGCTGATATCACTCCGATCGCAGTGCTGGCCTTGGGGGCCGGATTGCTGTCCTCCGTCCTCACTCCGTGTTTGCTGCAGCTCGTCGTGATTTTCGGTTCGATTATTAGCTCGTTTTCGACGGTGCCCGGAGAGAGCGGCCTGCGTGCGAATCAGATTACTCCGCACGTTCGACGCAAAATTATGCAGATCGCCCTAGCGTTCGTTGCCGGATTCACGCTCTTGTATACGCTTGCCGGCGCACTCATTGGCAGCGTCGGGCATACGGCTCAGTTGTTGTTCGCTGAGCATAGTCGCAATGTCGCGATCGTATCCGGAGTCGTGGTTATCCTTATGGGAGTCTGGATAGGCATTCGTGGTGGTCGCGATCTGGCTTGCCGCATTCCGGATCGAAGTGCGATGCAGGCGACAAACTGGAAGGATGCGGCCGGTTCGATGGTGGTCTCAATGGGTTATGCACTGGGATGCACGGCTTGCTTTGGCGGCGCCATCGTTGCGACGCTCATCATTTACGTGGGTGCTATCGGCAGCGCTGCGATTGGCGCGGGTATCATGCTGACATTTTCGATCGGCGTTGCTATCCCGTTCTTGCTCGCCGCCTGGTATATGTCGCACATGGATAGTGTATTGGTCTTTCTCGCGAGCAAAGCACGTGCGATCAGTCTGGTCAGCATGGTGGTGGTCATTATTTTCGGCTTGATTCTGGTTACTGACAATTTTCACGTCGTTAGTGATGCCATTTACCCTTACCTTGGTTTGGGTGGATGAGGGCGGTCGTCGCAACGATCGCGTTCTGCCTTTTGACAAGCAACGCCTACGCGCTGGACCTTAGTGATCCAAAGGACTTCATGTTCGTAGGCGATCGGAGCAACAACACGATCGATGTGATTTCGCTGAAGAACAACGAAGTCGTTTACCAGATTAAGACCAGCATTCACCCCGATCACATCATTGCGACGCCATTCGCGCCGATTCTGATGTATGCCGACATCGCTCAAAAAAAGGCGGTGTTTTACGATCTTCGAAAGCTAATTGAGTTCGAACCCATCGAATTGCCTCTAGCACCGCGTCACGTTGTGCTCGACACTACGGGTGCCAAAGTTGGTATTACGGATGACGTGGATGGTGGCTTTGTTCTAATGCACGCCTACAAGATGGCTATTGAATTTGCGCTCGAAGATTTTCCGCCGACCGGCGCGGTATTGTTCGATCCGAACGACGTTGATATCTATTTTAGCGATCAGACGAAAGGTTCGCTCGGTATGCTTGATGTCAACACGCATCGGATTTTCGATATGCAATTGACCGAGAGCGATGACGAGGTCTTGTCAGCACCCAGTCGCAGTCTTGACGCCAGGTACATTTACGTTTCGAACATAACTACGGGCGAGGTCTATAGCTTGAATGCTTATTCGCGAGTCGTCTTCAATACTTTTGACATAGGCGGTACGGCGGCGCGCCCGTATACGACGCCACAAGGCGCGTTCTTGTATATGTTGGATGAGAGCATAGGGCGCTTCGTTAGTGTGGAGCAGCGCGGTTTTACAGAGTTCGCCGAGGTGTTCTTTGAGCATGGCGTCAATCTCGTCGTCGTTGGTCGATTCGATCGCATGAATCTGCTTGCGAGTACCTCGGGAAAGCAGTGGTCTATTTTCGATAATGTGACCAAGGCCGTAGTTGCGACCGGCGAGTTCAGCGGTCGCCCGATTGAGGCGCTTGGGTCTGCCGATGGCAAGTACGCCTATGTCGCGCTGGCTGATTCGGCGGAAATAGCCATCGTCGATCTGGAGGACCAAAGCGTTGAATACGCGCCGGCGACCGAGAACGGAAGCGGCGCATTCACGGTGGGGCTAAGTAACAACGTATGTCACTGAAATTGTTTTTGGCACTGGTTTTTCTCGCGCCGGCCATAGTTCATGCGCAAGGGTTGCCGCGCCTGAGAATCGACACCAATATTTATCCCTACCAAAGCCAGGTTGATAACGACACTGATCTCACGTTTATCACGAACGCGCGTTTGCCGGCGCGTTTTTCCTATTTCAGCTACGTTAATTTTCGCGGCTTGACGACGGCCGGCAGCTTTGAATTTTTTCGTTCGGAGCAAACGCTGCGTTGGTCGATCAATGACCATTTGCCGCTCGACCTGAGTTTTCAGGGTGTCCTTATCGATGGCCGGGGAAATGATTTTTCCCAACTGGGTGTCAGTTGGCGGGTGCATGACAGTCCGGGTTTAAGCGACTTCTTTGATCGCATTAATTTGATCTACAGAGTAACGTTTCAGGTGAAGCGATTCGGCAGCGCTGATGACAGCGCGTGGCAGATCGAGCAGTACTTCAAATTGAGGTTTCCCGGAATCTCGAAGCGTCTATACCTCAGCGGTTTCATCGACAAGAATTTTGATCTGGAAGTGGGCGACTCCGTACCGGCTAACCCCGTCGTTCTCGAGGTGCAGGGCGGCGTGCGATTCTGGAAGGACTTTTACGCTGTCGCGGAGTATCGAAAAAACGAGTTTCGCGTCGGCAACGAGAGTAATCTTTCAGTGGGTGTTGAGTACAAATTCGCCTGGCAGTAGCCCGGTGACTTAGAGATCTGCGAGTGTCCCATAACTGTCGATGCCATCGTTGTTCGCCCGGCGCTCATCCAG
>JBLFWZ010000307.1:0-5227 GCA_047611905.1 Gammaproteobacteria bacterium
CGCCAAGGACGCTGCAAAGCGGACCTTTAATAATCGAAATTACGATTCGTGGTCCGTTCGTGTTGATGGCCCAACCAGTCAGCAGACTAACAGAATTGCTAAACGGATCGGTATGAGTTCGCCTCGTTGGGCTGGTCGATCATCAAGGTTTTTGTGGATCCGCAATGTTTCGTCCGCGCCCGACAGACTGCAAGGCATCGCCAACCAATTGTCTGCAAACTATGTATCATCGGGCAGATCAAACGCATCAATCGATGCGGCCGAACGAATGATGATAGAGAGTCACCTGTGAATGAGCCTAACGAGTTGCCCGTCGAAATCCCGTTCGAGCAATTATCGGACAACGCCCTGCGTGGCGTCGCGGAGGCATTCGTGCTTCGCGAGGGTACTGAATACGGTGAGCATGACTATACGCTCGACCAAAAAGTAGCCCGCGTTATCGAACAATTACGTCGCGGTGATGCGGCTATCCTGTTTGATACGGAGACCGAAACTGTCGCCATCGTCATGCGGCACGAGCTGTCGGGAAAACGTGGGGCAGAGGATCAAGTCGATCCATAGTAATCGACCCCCGGCGACTCGAAATCGGAGGACGAGATCGTTCTCATATTGTGATGAGGTTTTCGTACGCCAGCAGCAGCCGGTCGCCCGCGGATTCGGCGATCGAATGTATGCAATTCACCACGATCCGAATCCACAGGTCGAAAATTCGTTGCCGGGTCGAGCCCGAGCAATCCGAACTGGTAAACTCGGACGATGTCGGTATCTGCAGAATTACTAGCGCTAGCGGAGTCGCTAAACCGTAGTACGTTGTTGCCTAGTGTAAAGCGTGTCTACATACCGGAGCCGATCCCAGTTGCCGGCAAAGATCCCGACTTTGGCTTGATCGAACTCGACGATGGTTCGTGCGGATTGTTTTACGCCTGGTTGGGGGAATCGCAGAACGGCATCAGTGGCCGATTCGCGGCAGACGAATTTGTCGGTGAGCCCGCGCTCACGGCCGCGCGCTATATTGCGGGCGCACACGACATGGAACGCTCCATTGGTGTTGCGGCAATTAATGCGATTTCGCAGCACTTTTTCCGGCGAGCGAAGGTCGCATTAAGCGATTCTCGAAATTCTATGGGAGGGTTCGATTTACGCCCCGGCGACTGTCTCGGCATGATCGGTAATTTCCCGTCCTTGGTGCGCCAGGCGAACTTGCGCGCGGTGCCCGTGATCGTCGTTGAGCGGAAAGCCCATATGTTTGAAGAGCGGGCTGGTGTGCGCATATCAGATGATCCTGAGTCACTGTTGTCATGTAACAAAATCATTTGTACCGCCTCGACATTAATTAATAACTCCGTCGACGAGATGTTGGGGTTTTGTAAGCACGCCGATCACATCGCAATGATCGGTCCCAGTGCGAGTTTTTTCCCAGATCCTCTATTCCAGCGGGGAGTGACCGTGCTCGGCGGGTCAGTTGCCCTAGATGCCGACAAATTCATCGCCGGCCAAATTTCTGGAGATGGAGTGCGCGATTGGATGCGCCGCTATTCGCTGGAACGCGTGACATACCCTGGTACAGAGCCGTTGATCCGAAACCTTCAATAACAAGCTCTGGGCGGCACATGGCGGAGCATCGACAGCTTGGTTAGAATGTGGGGAATCTAAGCAACGTGAGCCGAGGCTATGGGTAGAGAAGCAGTTGAAGTACAAATGAATCCTTTTACCGCCGCCGCGCGTGCGACGGAGGATACGAAACGGTTCTCTAGTCCCGCACAACTGAAGGGCGCCGCTGAGTCGGTCGAATGCCTCCAAACCGATGGATTTATTATCCTGCCGGACTGTATCGATCGAGAAAATGTGCAAGCGATTGCCTCAGAATTCGCCCGTCTGCACACTAATGATCATGACTGCGACACGGAATTCGCCGGGTTTAAGACGCGACGCATGTACAATCTTGTGGCGCGTACTCGCATCCTTGATCAGCTCTATTTGCATCCGAAAATCTTAGCGATTGTAGAAGCTCATCTAGACGACCAGATACAACTATCGATCGCGAGCACCATCGATCTTGGCGCCGGAGAGACTCAGCAACCCTTTCATCGTGACGACAGTTATTACCCGATGGAGCGACCGCACATGCCGCTCAGCGTTAATGCCATATTGGCCATCGACGATTTCACCGGCGAAAATGGGGGCACTGTACTGATCCCGCGGTCGCACTTAACTGCCGATGAGGAGCCACCTCGGGACGCCGAAATTGTGACCGCCGAAATGTCTGCTGGCTCTGTACTAATGTGGGACGGGTCTTTGTTCCACGCGGGTGGCGCAAATCGTACCGACGCTCGGCGATTAGGCATCTCTGCAATCTACTGCCGTGCCTGGCTTCGTCAACAAGAGAACCAGTTTCTCGGCGTGCCAGTCGAAATTGCTAAGACCTTACCGCGCAGTATCCAAAAGCTAATTGGCTATTGGGTGGTTAACAATCTCCTCGGTTATGTGAACGACGCAAGCCCTTTGCGTCTACTGGATTGAAACCGATTCTTTCGAACTCAGCTAGCTAGATGATTACCGCGGTGCGCAGCGAGCGCATTATCTCGGAGCATGATGCGGCGGGTTGCATTGTCGACGGGATGACCATTGCCATCGGTGAACCGCATCCGATGGCAATGGTTCGGCATATCGTTCGGCGCGGAGTGCGGGATTTAACCGTCATAGGCAGCGGGTTGGCGCTCGATATCTTGATTGCGGCAGGCTGTGTGCGAAAGGTCATTTCTTATTACGCGGGCGGCGGCTACGGCGTGCCGGTCGCTCCCGCATTCCGACGAGCCGCAGAGACTGGTTCGATCGAGGTGTGGGAGTGCGAGGAGGGGATCCTGACAAGTGGCCTAGAGGCGGCTGGAAAAGGCTTGCCGTTTCTGCCTTGGCGCGGCGGCGTCGGTACTTCTTTGCCACAAGTGAACCCGGACCTGAAAGTCATTAGTGACCCGATTAACGGCGAAACCGTAATCGCCGTACCAGCGATTACCCCCGATGTCGCCATCCTGCACGCCGCAGAATCTGATGCCTACGGCAACGTCCGCCACTGCGGTGGCCCAGGTTGGATCGATCTTTTTCTACACCGAGCAGCGCTACGGACGATTGTGCAGGTTGAGAAAGTTATTTCGAACGAAGAGATCCGATCGAATCCGTGGGCGACAACGATTAGTTCAGGTGTCGATATTTGCCGGATGCCGTACGGCGCACACCCGTTCTACAGCCGCGGGTACTACGTCCAGGATAAATCGCTGGTAGCGGAGTATTTTAATGCCGCTAAGACTGGCGGGTCCAAGCTCGATAGTTATCTCAATACCTATTGTCGAGAACCCGAGTCTCATGTCGACTACTTAGGGGTTATTGGAATCAAGCGGTTATTAGAGCTTTATGAATACTAAGCTCAATGACTTGCTAACTGAGCCATGTTCCGCGCAGGAAGTTATGGCCGTATTTCTGGCTCGCGATCTCGCCGACGGCGACCAATTGCAAGTCGGTGTGGGCCTGCCGGTACCAGAAGCGGCAGTGCGATTAGCCCATCTAATGCACGGCCCCAACATGGAGTTGATTTTCCTCGGCGCACGGATGAATGTCGCCCATCTTGATTCGATTCCTCTGCCAGAATTTGGTTGGGATCGCAGGGTTGTGCGGTGGGCGGAATCTTATAGCGACACAGGTCATCGCTTTGATCATGTAAAAGACTGGAACAAGCGCGTGTTTTTTGTGGGAGGGATTCAAGTTGATCCGCACGGCAATACTAATTTGATTGGGGTTGGTAAGGACCATCGCCGCCTCAAGTTTCGCGGTCCTGGTTCCGTCGGCACGCCGACATTAACGACTCATGTTGGCCGCTATTATATTGTGCTGAATACCCACACCGCGCGGACCTTCGTGCCTAAATGCGATTTCATTAGTACGGTCGGTTGGGGCGATGAGGATCCGAAAACACGAACAAAACTTGGTTTGCCAGGCGGCGGCCCGCGTTATTGTGTAACGCCGCTGTGCGTCATGGATTTTGCCGATAGTCCGAAGCGACTACGGTTGCGGTCGGTTCATCCTGGCGTTAGCGTCGATGAGGTTTGCGACCACACAGGCTTTGATCTCATTGTTCCGCAGGACGTACCAGTAACCGCGCTGCCCACAATCGACGAGCTTCGCGTACTACGCGAACGAGTCGACCCCAACGGTTTGTTGCGCTCTGCGAGCTAGCGACAACGAAGGCGAAACGCAGGACCTAGCGTCTCGTTTTTTAGTGTAACGCTGAGTCGTCGCTGCCCGGCATGATGCAACAAGGCACGTTCCTATAATTTACTATATAAAAAACACATAGAGAATTGTTTTTTATTTAGTAAATGGTGTAACTTAATGTCGATTGTCAACTAGCTGAAAAACCTTTCCCAGCTGCAGAGCGGCAAAATTAGAATGCCCGCCCCCCGCATATTTTTCAGCCGAAGTTTGATTTGTTGAAGGCGCAAATGCCGAGGCTTTAGTAATGTCCGATCGCGATGATTTAGAAATAATTTTACGCTCGCACGTGGCGCTCATTACCGTGCGCACTCATGAAGAAACGCGGGTCGTCGATCTTATAAAATCCATTGCGCCGGGCTTGGAGGTGCCGCTCAGTAGCTGGACGGTTACTGATGGTTTGGACGCGTTGATCGGCAATGCGACATTCAATCGAAATGAACTTCGTCTTGTCGACGATTCTCATATTGATGCCCAAGCAAAATCGACGACTGATCCAGAGTACGCGTTGCGGGTCGTTCGTGACGCGAAGCAGGCCGGCATAATATTACTACTCGATTTTCACCCGTTCTTGGGTGAACCCGTCATCGCTCGGCTGATCAAAGAAATCGCTCAGGACCATGATGCCCGCCGACAAAAACTCGTCTTCATAAGTCATGACATTAGCCTTCCACGTGATGTAGAACGTTTTTCGGCGAGCTTCGATCTTAAGTTGCCGACACAACGGGAGATTGGCCGAATCATTAACGAGGAGGCCGCGATTTGGGCGAATCGAAAAGTGGGGGAAAGAATAAGAGTCGATCGCGACGCCGTGAATGCCTTGGTAACAAATCTTGCGGGACTCACGGATTCTGATGCGAGGCGTTTGGTTCGTAATGCGATCTACGACGACGGCGCGATCTCAGCTGAGGATATTCCAGAGCTTGTCGCAGCGAAACGTCGTTTGGTCGACCAGGGTGGTCTT
>JBLFWZ010000308.1:0-5191 GCA_047611905.1 Gammaproteobacteria bacterium
AGTTAACCTGGTCACGACTCGTTGCGACCAGGTTGCGAGTGAGCCTTGCTACCCGAACTGATTTACCAGCACGAATACGGCTGAAGCCAGTAACGTGATCCAGGTCAGGTTAGTCCCGATAAATCGAATCGGATTTATTCCGGCAGCCTGAGTCAGACCCATGGGATGTAGTATTCGACCGACGAGTAGGGCGCCGCCCATCGCATGGATGTAAGACGCTGATGTGCCGCCGGCTTCGGCGAATGCGATCAAGATTAAAATGAGCGGTACATATTCAATAAAATTTGCTTGTCCTCTAACGACGGTCGTGTAGTCGGCATTGCCGCCGTCTCCATACAGGAGTCCGCCCTTAGCGCGAACGACGGCAACGACTCGAATACTAAGTATCAATAGGATTATGCCAAGTGCTGCGGCGTACATTGGTGTTATTACAACATTTTCCATTATTCCCCTCCGGCTTCGGGTGCTTTATTAGAATTAACGACAGCAGTCTTGCGCGGGTAGAGTGGTCAGTCAACTGGAGAATGAACGTAACGATTTTGCTCGCAGCCAGGATATCGTGAGGACGGTAATATGCCGAACGCCTCATCGTGACCTCGTAGTTGATGGCGACCTGCTTGAATACTTGCTGGCTCGAGTCACATACAGTTCAATTCAGCAGCGGCATCACGTATTCGCCGAAGCGTTCAATCTCCTCCACCGTCGGGTGAAATTGAAGTAAGAACGTTTCGATTCCCACCGCTTCGAAAGCTCGCATGCGCTCCGCAATTTGCGCTGGCGTTCCAACTAAACCTGCATGAATACCACCATTTGTGCCGACTTCTGCTTTGCCGTACGGCACTGCTTGCAGCATCACGACATCTTTGTCCGCGCCGACAATCTCGGTATTGCGTAGATCGACGAGTCGTTCGAATTCTGCTTGTGCTGCACTTTCCGATTCTCGACAGATAACGAATGCGGAAATGCCAAAACGCAACTCGCGGCCGCGATCCGCTGCCAATTTACGCACGTCGTCGACTATTTCTTTTACCTCATGTAAGGGCCGTCCATTGATCAGGAATACGTCGGCCATTCGTGCGCCAAAGCTGCGTCCTTGTTCGGATTCCCCGCCAATGTATATCGGTGGGTGTGGTTGCTGAACAGGCTTGGGAAATAGCTTCGTGTTCTTGACTGAGAAATAATCGCCATCAAAACTAAACTCGTTTTCCATCCAGCTTCGCTTAACGATAGTCAAAAATTCTTCCGAACGGAGATAGCGCTCGTCGTGATGCAACATTGGTACACCGAGCATCTCGAACTCCGGTATCCACCACGCGGACACCAGATTGATCGCAAAACGACCGTCGCTAATGTCATCAATGCCGCTGGCCATTTTCGCAATGACACCCGGTGCGCGAAAACCAGGTTTCACCGCCGCAATGATTTCAATCTTATCCGTTACAGCCGCGAGAGCGCTCGCCGTGGTCCAAGCATCAAGTTGTTCCATGTCTGTAGTAACAGGATTCATGAAATGTTCGGCTAACAGTAGGGTATCGAAGCCCATTTGTTCAGCTAGCAACGTTGCTTTCTTCGTATAGGCAAATGATGCGTCGCGAGTATCTGGGCGTGCCGAGATGATCCAGTTGCCGTATACCGGCGGCCAAAATCCGACTCTCATAGCGTGCCCTCCTGTGGTTCGTATTTTGATTACTAGTTCAAGTGCGGTTTTAACCCGATAACTTTGTGCCGCAGATTGTGCTCAGCAGCAGTATACTCATTGGACGGCCACCGATGGTTAAGTTGCGCAAAATCGTAGTTTCCCTCGCATGTCTAACATCGATGGACAAAGTAGTGCCGCGCCGGGCTCGCGGAGGTTAAAGAAGTTCTGCATCTTCGCATCACTCACTACATAGTGCGCTGCGGGAATAGCCTCTGTCGCTCCAGGGTCGCCAACCGGCAGTCCAGATGCGCCATTCGTTATTGGCTATCTCACCCTCTCGGGGTTTCTTTATGTCGTGCTTCCGAGTCACGTTATTGGTGGGAACGTCAGCACTGTCGGCTACGTGCGCGCGTGAATTCGGCGCCAACAACTCGTTCCTTTGATTTACTGTGGCGCTTGGTTTTTCAGCCTATTTATTATCGCCATTCTATCGGGTTCTGGGGATCGGTTGTTTAAGAAAATCAACGATTACTGGTTTAGCTAAAGAACATCGACCCGCAATTCGGTATGACTGCGCTCCATTGGGCGATGAACAACTCATCAGCTAGAACGGTTAGAAAATTGCTCAATGCAGGCGCAGATCTGAATCGACGATATGAATGAAGCTGAGGTTCCTCGACGGGAACGCTCAATCGTCCTAGCCCTTTAGAACTCGCGGCTTGGTCCGAGCGGGAAGCGCGCGAAAAAATAACGACACTGCTCGCCGCCGGTGCGATAGCATCGGGCTCGGCACTGGTTGGCGCTTGCGCATCTAAAGACCTAGAGATGTTCGAGGCCCTACGTTCCGCTGAAGTCGCATCCGCTAGCACTGTGGACGGCGAGGGTAGAACTTGTTTGCATTTCGCAGCCGAGCGTGGCGACTTGGATTGGCTGTCGATGTTGTTGGAACTCGGCGTTGATCCGAACGCGCAATTGGAATACAAATTGCGATCGCTATATCACGCAATTAAGAACAGCCAATCGAGCGTTGCAATACTATTGTTAGGTGTCGGCGCAAGCGCACACCGTTCGGCGACGTTATTAGAGTTTCTGCCTGCTTTGTCGGTTGAGCAATTTGATGCCATTGTCGTGCACGAACCATTGCGAGCGATGGAGCAATGGAAAGCGACTCGTGAATTTGCGCGCGAGGCGGTTCAATGCAAAACGGAAAATATTCGTCGATTACTAAAGGCCGGACTTCCGTTTGCAGCCAGGTACACTTGCATTCCTGCACTTTCCAAATAATTGCGGCGTGGGTGTCGAGCTACTTAGACAAAAGAAGCGCGCATCGGCGGTGGATTCAAAGCAGGTATTGCTGCGTCGTTTTGCCTACTTCTCTGCTATAGAAGACAATGCTCGTTCGCTGATCAAATCGTAAATTAATTATTCATATAACGGGAGACGACATGGGACGCTTGCAAGACAAAGTGTGCATCATAACCGGCGCTGCCGGCGGGCAAGGCCAAGTTGCTGTGAAGTTGTTCGCGGAGCAGGGCGCGAAAATAGTCGCGAGCGACTTACCGGACAAACCCACCGCGGCTCTCACCGAGGTAATGCGGGATTTTCCGGACCAAGTACATTACGTTCGTGGCGACGTCGTTGTGAATTCCGACCTCGATGCGATTGTTAATACGGCGACGAACGAGTTCGGACGGATTGATGTGTTGTTCAATAACCACGGGGTGATGGTCGGCAGCCCGCTGTTGGAAACCACCGAACAAGAAATAGACGACGTTTTAAACATCAACGTGCGCGCGTCGTTTTTGCTCTGTCAACGAGTTGCTCGCCAAATGGTCGCGCAAGGTAATGGCGGGTCCATTATTTTGAATAGCTCGATTGGCGGGGTGCTGGGTTTTACTGATATGGCTGCTTATTGCGCGTCGAAGGCTGGTGTTGCACAACTCGCTAGATCGATGGCGAACGATTTGCGTGACCATAAAATTCGAGTCAACGCAGTCACTCCTGGCGCCATCGATACGCCGATGCCGCATAAATATTTAGAAAAGTTTGAAGATCGCGAAGAAATTTGGAAGGCCATGGAGCAGGCGCATCTAACCGGACGACTCGGTCGGCCGGAAGAAGTGATCTGGTTAGTCATCTTTCTCGCATCCGATGAAGCATCATTCATGAACGGTGCGGTTGTCCCAGTTGATGGCGGTTACTCTTGCGTTTGACGACCGCCTGTCGCCTTACGGTGCAGGCCGCATCAGGTGGTCCGTGGCACCCCCTTTGGCTTTAGGAAATATTATGTCACCCACTGAAAAACGCGCCGCATTGGCGGCCCGGGTCTGCAGTCGCGAACTGCTTACGGCACCCGGCATCTTCGATATGATTTCCGTGCGAATCGCAGACCAGCAAAAGCACCCCGCACTCTATATGACAGGCTACGGTACGGTTGCTTCGTATCTCGGGTTGCCGGACGCCGGGCTAGCAAGTTATACGGACATGGTCCATCGTGCCGCGCAGATGGCCGCCGGAAGTAACACGCCAATCATTGCCGATGCCGACACGGGTTACGGCGGCTTACTTAATGTTCAACACACGATCCGCGGATTCGAAGCGGCCGGAATTGCTGCGATTCAGTTAGAGGACCAGGAATTCCCAAAGAAGTGCGGTCATACGCCAGGACGTCGAGTGATAGACACGGCCGATATGGTGGAGAAGATTAAGGTCGCATGCGATGCTCGTCACGATCCGAATTTTCTAATTATAGCGCGCACCGATTCGCGTACAGCGCTAGGCCTAGACGAAGCTATCGATCGCGCCTTAGCCTATCGTGAAGCAGGAGCCGATGTACTGTTCGTTGAATCTCCGGAATCCGAAGAAGAGTTCGCTGCCGTAGCGGCGGCGATCGATGCGCCCTTGCTCGCCAACATGGTAGAAGGCGGTCGCTCTCCAGTCTTAAGCCGCGCGCGCCTTGCCGAGCTTGGCTTCGCCATTGCGATTTATCCGGGTACCGGATTCACCGCGGCGGCGGCCGCGATGGAGCAAGCGTATCGCTGCATATTAGAAACCGGATCCACTGCGGAACTTAAAGTCCCCTTGTATCCCGTGACACAAATGCACGAACTGATGGGGTTTGATTCAGTGTGGGAGTTTGAGAATAAGTGGGCTAAATAATCGCCATGCCAGAACAACCATCACCAAAGCTGTTCTTCGATAAGATTTGGGATGCCCACCGCGTAAGGCAACTCGGCAGCGGCTACGACCTGCTGTATATCGATCGCCACATGATGCACGAACTCGCGAGCGACGTGGCGTTCAAACAAATTGAAGAGCGCGGTTATGATCTCCGTCGCCCAGACCTCACTTTCGCTACGCACGATCACGTTGTATCAACGGCTAACGATCGCAACGACGATTCGTGGCCCGAAAGCGCGGCCTATATTAGAACGTTGCGTGCCAACAGTGCGCGACACAAATTCCAATTGTTTGATTTGGCCGGTCCCGATCAAGGCATTGTCCATGTCGTAGCGCCGGAACTCGGAATTGCCCTACCGGGACTCACGTTTG
>JBLFWZ010000309.1:0-5171 GCA_047611905.1 Gammaproteobacteria bacterium
TAAAGCGGACAATTCGGATCAAGAAATCGGACTGAATATTCTAGCTCGCGCGCTTGAAGAACCTATCCGACAAATTGTCGCGAATTCAGGTGAAGAACCGTCTGTCATTGTCAATAAAGTCAAAGATGGCAAGGGCAGCTTCGGTTACAACGCTCAGACGGGCGAATTTGGCGACATGATAGCGATGGGTATTCTCGACCCAGCCAAAGTCTCGCGCTCGGCATTGCAAAATGCCGCTTCCGTTTCCGGACTCTTGCTCACCACTGAAGCGATGGTAGCCGAAGCGCCGCCCAGACCGAAAGGTGGCGCAGCTAGCGGCGGATCCGGTGGTATGTCCGATATGGGTGGGATGGGCGGCGGCATGGGAGGAATGGGCGGTATCCCTGGCATGGGCATGATGTAGCAGACATCCTAAGCTAAGCGTTGAAGAAAGAGCCCCGTTATTTCGGGGCTTTTTTTATGTCCGGAGACTACTCTTAGTTGCAAACTTCTTGTTGTGTGCGAGGCATTTATGCTCGCACGTGCCAACGAATACATTAGAAAAATCAGAATCTGCGCTAATGTGCACGATCATTCGACTTAATGAATATCGTCCTCTACGTCTCCGGACTGCGGGTCTCCAGGTCGCGACAATTCTTGCGGGTCCTTTTCATTATCGCGGGCCGAGTCCAACGCCTCGTCGGCTTCTGCGATTACGCTCTCATCAACAATATCGAGCTCGACACCCACATGAAACGTCGCGAATCCTGGCAGGACGAATTGATTCAGCGCGCGGCCAAGAATACGACCATCAAACTGAGCCAATATTTCAGACGACTCGTTGTTCAGTGGGTTCGTCACGACGCCAAGCACGTCGCCTTTTTTTACTCGGACACCAACGCGCAAAGTGGAAGATAGTATTCCACCGCCCTGGGCACGTAACCAGTGGGACCGATAAAAAATCGGTTGGGGCTCCGTGTCGTCGTTTAAGTGCTCAAGCATTTGCAGTTTGGCGATCAATTTATCGAGCGCTTTGACACCGAACTCGACATAATCCAATTGCAAGGTCCCGGGCTCCCCGAGTTCAAACGCGACTGCAGGAATACCCGCGTCGGTCGCCGCCCGCCGCAAGGTGCCACGGCCACCTGTTTTGTGAAGTACCGCAGTCGCGCCGAAATGTCCGATGAATTCACGCACGCTTACGTTTTGAAGGTCTGCGCGTAGTTGCGGCAAATTCGTTCTTTTGAACGAACCCGTATGAAAATCCACCAAACGATCGCAATTGCGTATAACATTTTCGAAAAACACGTAAGCGATCCGAGATGCTGAGCTACCGCTCGGCGCTCCCGGAAAGTATCGATTTAGATCGCGACGATCTGGTAAGTAGCGACTGCCGCGCGAGAACCCGAGTAGATTCACAATCGGCACGCCAATTACCGTACCCGCTAGTTCGCTCTCGACCAATTTGCTGATCACTTGCCGTGTAATCTCCACGCCATTCAGTTCGTCACCATGAACCGCAGCCGTGAGGCAAAGCGTCGGACCCGGCCTTGTTCCACGCACAACTACCACAGGCGTATCAATCGGGCTTCCTGCGAACGACTGGCCAGCACTCCAATGCAGCTCGCTGCGCGTTCCGGGCTCGACTTGTTCACCTAAAATCTCCAACGCCGTCCATGAGGGTGACATGGCAGTCGGTCCGTTTTCTTGGCCACCATCAATCGTCGAAACTTGCTCACTACTATTTGCCGCATGCTCCTCTATCGCGTCGCCTCCTGCCGGTGCGGATTGGACCACCGCGTCATCTATTTTTGCTAGCGCTTTGTCAGCAACTGTCTCCACATCTCCAGGCGCTTGCGGTATGAATTCGATTTCGCTCGAGCTCGGCGTTGCGGGAACATCGGCGATGCCATCGGACTCTGTGGCGACTAGTTCAACGGAGTCAATCATTCGGCGGGCGGTGTCGGTGATTCCCGACTCTAGGTTCGCGTCGACAACCTCCGGTTGAATTTGAGCGGCGACATCAACCGAAGTGGGAGGCGCTACGCTTGGACTAACCGGCACCCCAAATCGGCTGTCTTGTGCGCGCGTGTCCGGCATGGGTTCTGCGCAAGTGTTGCTAGCCGAAAGCTGCACGATAGCCAACGCAACTATAATCCCGATGAGGCACGCCCGCGAAGTATTTGTTGGGAGACGGTGCCGGCTCTGACTCATCTCGCATCTTCTTGTTCAATGGCAATTTTACGCGTGAGTGCAGCGCGCCTTTGCGAATCGAGGCCGCTAAGATCGGCCGCATCAATAGCATCCAATGTCCCACGTAATCCGCGACCGTTCGCGATTTGAATGGCGAGGCCAGGGCGTGCGTTCAATTCCAATATCAAGGGTCCAAGCTCAGCATCGAGCACCACATCGACCCCAAGATAACCAAGCGGCGCAAGTTCTTGGCATCGTGCTGCTAGCAAGAGGAGTTCGTCCCAGTGCGGAATTTTGTGCCCGGCGAGGACCGTACCGAAATCTGGATGCTCAGTAATTCGTCGGTCGTGACAAACCGCGTAGGTCGTGAGCCCCGTCGCCATATCGATTCCTACGCCGACCGCACCTTGATGCAGATTCGCGCGACCGTCCGAACTTCTGGTCGGTAAGCGCAACATCGCCATGGCGGGTACGCCGAGGTATACGAGCAAACGAATATCCGGCACGCCTCGATAGCTAATATTTTCGAATACCGGATCGAATTTAACCCGGTACTCGATGAGCGCTTGGTCGGGTTGTCCGCCGAGGCTGTAAATCCCACCGAGAATGTTCTGCATATGGTGTTCGATTTCAGACGACCGTAACGCGGTGCCATCACCCTTGATGTACACGTCTCGGCGGCGCTCAGTGATGACCAGGACGCCGTTGCCACCGCTACCTCGCGCGGGCTTGATCACAAAATCATTGCGCCCTTCGACAAAACGATGAAATTCGCGTGCATTGCGCACGGACCGAATCAGACCGTAAAGTTCTGGCGTGGCTATCCCAGCCGCTTCGGCAAGTCTTTTTGTCTGGACTTTGTCGTCGACCAAAGCATAAAGCCAACGTGGATTGCGCGGCATGATGTAGCTGCGATTACGACTGTTCATGCCGATCACGCCGGCGTTCAGAAGTTTACGAATGCGGCGGAACATTGGGCGACGACGGCTCGACAATATCTCGGAAACGCACGATCTCAGTGACTCGATATCCCGTATAGCGACCGATCGCGATGAACGTCGCGAGCATAATCAACAGCACCTCAGGAAACAGAAAAACGATGTGCTGCAGATGTTCTTGCGTCATTACGAGGTAGCCAAGTATCGCAACGAAAAGGCTACCAAGCCCTTCTTTAAATGCCGACCCTGGACCAGACTCTTCCCAAACAACCGACAGATGCTCGATGACCATGGTTAGAATGACGATCGGAAAAAGCGCAATAGAGAATCCTCGGTCGAGACCGAGTCGGGCACTTATCAGACTGATGGTGAGCATCAAAAGCACTACGAGTACTAACACCGCACACAATCGTGGTACGAGCAAGAGTTGCAAGCGTTCTAAATAGAAGCGCATCGACAAGCCAGCCGATGTCACAAGCACAAATAGCGCTATCCCCCACACGAGTTCCGTTTCGCGAAACGCGACCGCAATGAGAATTGGCATGAAGGTGCCGAGCGTTGGAATACCGACTATGGTCCGCATGATGGCAACGACCAAGGCACCAAGCGGGATCATCAACAAGGTACGGTAAACGTTTTGCGTGCTCACAGGGAGATCGAATAAGAGCAAAGAAGATAACCACGATTTACTTGCCGCGGCGCGATCCCGTGCGATGCTTGCCAGTGATTGGCTGTACTGTGAAATCGCAAATGACACATGCCCGGTCCGGCGACCATCTAGTTTTAATAACGGTTCGCTGCCCACCGACCAGCGCACGAAGTTATCGGGATAACCCTTGTCGCCGGATGACGGATCGAACCCCAGCCATCGTTGGCCGTTGTGCACCTCGAGCCACGGTGTCGTCGTTTGGTCGGACTGGCGATCTTCAAGCACGATCCCGCGAACCAACCGGCTGGATATACGCGCGCCGGCTAATACATAGATCAACCGGTCCACCCAAGCATCACTTTGTGGATCAAGATTGTCGCGAATGACCAGCACATTGCCGTCTGGCGCCTCGTTGTTTAATTTGACGAGTAACTGGGTGACGAAAGAAAATATATCGGCAGATTCTGCACGCGTGTCACCGAGAACATCTTCAATTGCCGATCTCAATGGCTCAGCATATTCGGGGGCCGACTCGACTATTGGCGCTCGTTTCTTTTTCTTCGGCTCCGTCGCCGTGCTTGCCAGTGGGACAACTTCAATGCGGTAGTACAAACGCTGTTTGCCGCGCGCCCGTCTGGTCGACCATTCGGCACGGCGGTCATCCTTTTCGGTTTCAATATTGAGTCCGTAATTGCGCGCGACGAAATACTCCTCCAATTGCAAATAACCGCCGAGGCGGTCCGGTATGTCGAAGTTAACAATGGCGCCTCGGCCGCCTGCGTCGAATTCAATTTTGGCTTCGATCGACCAAACCGGCTCTATCTGGCCTGGTAGCAGGGGTAGACCAAGCTGCTGCACTTTCAGGTACATCAACCCGCCCCCGGTGGCCATCAAAACGAAAACAAGTAGCGTCGTGTGCAAACTACGCATGGATCGGAAACCTAAATGGGCACGGGGACTTCAAGAATCGCAACTGTGGCTGGCGGTGAATATCTGTTCGGCGTCGACCAGGATCCTGCCGCGCAACGCCAACCTGCCGAGCAGCAACGGGTAATTGAACCGGCCCCGATCTGCGAGCGTCACTGGCGTAGAAAACGTCGCACCACCGAGACAGAGTTTGATCATGACGACAAAACGTTGCCGGGCCTCGTCGTAGTGGTCTTTAATTCGCGTTACGCGTTCTACGTTCCTCTCCATTGACAAGTACTCAAGGCGCCCAGTTTTCTTTGACCGCTTCTGCAACGGTATTTGGAAGCGCACCCAAGACCCTCCGTCTCGCTCGAATGGCACGATGTTCACCGCATAAATTGAACTTGTCTTGGCGCCCGTATCGAGCTTTGCTTTAATCTTCACGGCACCCGGCTCCAGCCATGCCCACTCGAGCCACCCTAGAGTTCGCGAATCCGCGAAGC
>JBLFWZ010000310.1:0-5158 GCA_047611905.1 Gammaproteobacteria bacterium
ATTTTCTGCCTCGCCGTTGCTCGGTCTGCCCATTGGTATATCGGTATTCCAAAACGGCGTGCGGATTAACGAACCGT
Organism: Gammaproteobacteria bacterium; assembly: GCA_047611905.1. GTDB lineage: Bacteria > Pseudomonadota > Gammaproteobacteria > UBA11873. Next base: position 78 of record JBLFWZ010000310.1, read on the forward strand.
TGGGCGATGGGGTGAATTGGGATGTGTTGCCCGAATCTGCTATCCACAGTTTAAATCTGATCGGCGGCGCGAATCCGCTGTTCGGGCTCAACACCTTGGGTGGGGCATTGTCGATAAAGATGAAGGACGGTTTTAATTTTACCGGTCACGCAGGCGAAGCTTCCGGTGGCAGCTGGGATCGCGTTAGCACGACAATCGAAAGCGGCGGTAACGATGGGACGTTCGGTTACTACGCTAATGTGCACTACTTCGAGGAACAAGGATGGCGGCAGCAATCGGAATCTGAAGCGCTTAATTTCTATACGGCGCTTAGCTGGCGCGGTGTGGGAAGCGAGGCAAATATTAGTTTTCAGTACGCCGATACAGACCTAACAGGTAATGGTCCGGCACCGCGCGGTCTTCTTTCTCGTGGACGTGATCTGATTTTCACTGCGCCCGATATCACAGAGAATCAATTGCACGCGCTAACGCTCGACGTCGCGCATGATTTCTCCGACGAACTGACGCTAAATGCCAACGGCTTCTATCGTGAAATTGAAACGTCGGCATTCAATGGGGATGCGTCGGGGTTTTCTGAATGTCGGTTGTCGAATGCGACATTTTTGCTGGATGAACTCGACGAAGAGGGTCTCGAATTATTGGGTCTTGATGAAGCAGCTTTATGTCAAAGCAATTCATTAGGTGCAGCAGATCCGGACGATTTAGAAACCCGACTTAATACGTTGGCGGGTGCAAGCGACGCATTCAACATCGAGGACCTAACCACAAGCCTAAGCGGCACCGGTGAGCTAGAAGATGAAGCGATAAATAACCGCAGCGAACGCACGCAGCAGGCATTTGGTACGGATGCGCAAGCGGTGCTGCTTCGATCGTTGTTTTCGCGTGAGAATTATTTCGTGGCGGGTTTCAGCTTTTATCGCGGCGAGGCGGATTTCGATGCAGACGTTGAATTGGCACGTCTAGATCCGACAACGCGCAGCACGGCGCAACTCGGTGTGGGGAGTTTCGTTGACGCATTGGCGACGAGCGTCAAAACCAGGTCCAATACTTGGAGCGTTTATTTCCTCGATAACTTCGCCCTCAGCGACGACGTTACATTGACCGTCGGTGGACGTTACAACGACACCCACACGCGTTTGCGCGATCGTTCAGGCGAGCGTCGCGAGCTAAACGGCGACCACGATTTTCGTCGTTTTAACCCCATGATTGGTGTTACTTTTGATGCCGCACAGTGGGTCAATGTCTACGCAAGTTATAGCCAATCTTCGCGTGCACCGACTCCAATCGAACTTGCCTGTAACGATGGTGTATTCGAAATTGCCCGCCAGATCGCGATCGAGGACGGCGAAGATCCGAATGACATCGATTTTGAATGTCGATTGCCCAACGCGTTCTTGGCCGATCCGCCGCTGGAGCAAGTTGTTGCAAAAGGTTTTGAAGGTGGCTTTCGTGGTCAGTTGGCGGACATAGACTATCGGATTGGCTATTTCCACACCGTGAACAATGACGACATCATTTTTCAATCGACGGGACGCAACACCGGTCTGTTTGCCAACGTGGACAAGACCCAGCGCAGCGGATTAGAAGTCGCGTTTGCGGGAGAACTTGGTACGTTCGAATGGTTCACGACTTACAGCTATATCGAAGCGACATTTGAGAGTCGCTTCGACGTCCTCAGTCCGAACCATCCAGCTGCGGATTCGAATGGTGAGGTACGGGTCGATCCCGGCAGTCGAATTCCGGGGATCCCTCGTCATCAACTAAAAGTTGGCGGCGACATCGCGTTAAAGCACAGCATAAAACTCGGTTTCGATTTGCTCTACAACTCCGATCAGGTCTTGCGCGGTGACGAAGCCAATCTGCTCGACACAGTCGAGGGCTACGCGATCGCGAATGTACGGATTGTATACACGATTACGCAGCATGCCGAACTGTTCGCGCGGGTAACCAATCTATTCGATACGGACTACGAGAACTTCGGCTTGGTCGGAGAAGATCCAAGCGATGTTCTACCGACATTGACGGACCCGACACCGATCTTTTTAGGACCCGGTGCACCACGTGGCGCCTGGATCGGATTGCGGGTACGCTTTTAAGCGTTGTCTTTGTCTAGAAAAAAATCGCTTCTTGGATACCAGCAATCGCGCTGAGAACACCAACAAGGCGGTTAACTTGGGGACGTCACCAAGGGCGTTCGTTGTTATCGCAGACTGAGACCTCGCGTCGATTCGGGTGCTAGACGCGCCGATCGAGTCAGTCGATCGCGCGCATTCGCCACTGCTGCATAGTCTATTGGTCGAACACGAAACGCCTTGTGCTGGTGGGGAACGTGTAAGCGGAGATCGGAGGATCGGATTTTCATGAGCCGCGGACGATGTCTGTCATCGAACGAATTTGCGGTAGACTCAAACGCCGCCGAGCAGAGAGATAAAGACTAATGACGCCGCCAAAATTCGGACTGACCTTGTCCAACCGCAGCGTAGTGTTGGGACTATCAGACGTCCCGAGCATGCTCGATCTTGCCCGAGCGGCCGATAGCGACCCGGTCTGGGATTCCGTCTGGCTAGGGGATTCCATTTTTGCCAAGCCACGTCTCGATGCCATGGTAGCACTCGGCGGACTTGCCGCAGTGACGTCGAGAGTTAAGCTTGGTGTGGGTTGTATGGCAAGTGCGCCGCTGAGAAACGCACTGTTACTTGCTTATCAATGGGCGAGCTTCGATTTCATGTGCAATGGTCGATCGATCTACGTCGCCTGTCAGGGTCAGCGCGAAGCAGGTGGTGGCCAATTCGCGGAAGAATTTGCGGCATTCGGTATCGACCCCAGCACGCGCAGCAAGCGGATGGAAGAATCGATAGAGATCATGCGTCTGATCTCGGTTGAAGAAAACGCAAGTTACAGCGGCGAGTTTAATCAATTCGACAATATCACCGTCGTCCCGCGTCCGGTCCAGCGGCCGTTACCGATCTGGGTAACGGCAAACCCAAACCCAGCATTTCCGAAACTTCGAGCGTCGTCGTTAAAGCGTGTTGCGGAACTAGGTGACGGGTGGATGACGACTGCGAATACGGTCGAAAGTCTCAAAGAAAATCTAGCCGATATTTATCGCTATGCAGAAACGGCGAAGCGTGATTTGCCGGACGATTTCGAAGTCTGCTTGTATTACAACATTCGCGTCGGATCGGATCGTGAAGAGACGATAAAAACGAGTGCCGAATATTTACGCGCCTACTATGGTGTGGATTACGACCGAGACTTTCTCGAGCGTTGGGTAGCGATGGGCGATCCCGCGCGATGCATCGACGAGATCGGAAAGTTTGTTGATGCGGGCGCGACTACGATCACTTTGCGCTTAATCGGCCACGACGAACAAGAACAATTCGGCAGAGTAAGCCAAGAAGTATTGAAGGCGTTTGGCTCATGATTACGCGTTTTGATCACGCCGTGATCGCAGTCCGAAGTATTCCCGAAGCCTTGCAAGCGTATCAGGCGCTCGGTTTTGAAGTGGCCGCCGGCGGACGCCATCCGTCTCTTGGTACGCAAAATGCGATCGTCAGATTTGGACTCGATTATATCGAACTGCTGGCCGTCGAAGATCCAACGCAGGCGCGCGCCCGTGGCCCGTTCGGTGCGGAACTGGCGGCCTATCTTGAGCAAACCTCAGGCCTTATTGGCTTTGTGCTGGCGAGTTCCGATTTAGATGAACAAGCGGCAGGACTGAAAACGATAGGGCAAGTGGCAGAAGGTCCATTTGCGATGGACAGAGAGCGGCCAGACGGTCGCCGCCTGGCGTGGCGGCTTGTCATCCCCGGCGGATCGCCGTGGCGCAAACCGTGGCCGTTTCTCATTGAGTGGGAAACGCCGGACGCGGAAAGAACCGCCTGGGACGCAGCCGGTCGACATCCGAACGGGACAACCGGTGTCGCGGGTATCGAGTTATTGGTCGACGACATGGAGGCTGCCCGGCAACTCTATGAGACGGCATTCGGTTTGGCTGCAAGTAACATTGGCGCCGAACAGGTTGACTACGCGATCGGTTCGTTTTTATTGCAACTACGTAAGGCGAACAGCGACGAGGCTTTGCACGAAATCTCGAGCGTTGGTCCTGGGCCGCATCGATTGTTGCTGCGCGGTAACGATGAGTCGGCGCGCCTGGCCGATCTGGATATCGGCGCCGCACTTGGCGCGCGAATTCGCATCGTCGCAGCATAGTTAATCAGTATCCGATCAATTAAATTTGCATCAGCATAATCGACAAGAGGATCCCGCATGAGCATTGCCGAATATAGTGAACTCGATGGTTTGGCGATGGCCGATCTGGTGAGTCGTGGAGAAGTTACAGCGCTCGAACTCGTTGAAGAAGCGATTGCGAGGATCGAGGCGCTCAATGGACAACTTAATGCGGTTGTCTATCCGATGTATGACATCGCGCGTGACTTGGCGGCGACCAAGCCACAGGGAACATTCGGAGGTGTGCCGTTCGTATTAAAAGATATGACAGCACATTATGCTGGCACACCAACGACCCACAGCACGCGCCTGCTAAAATCAATTGGCAACAGCGACTTTGACACCGAAATTGTGCGCAGATTTAAGCGCGCCGGATTAATCACCGTCGGGCGAACCAACACGCCAGAACTCGCCTTGGCAGGAACGACGGAATCGTTGTCACGCGGGCCTTGCCACAACCCCTGGGATCTCGGTCGAACGACCGGCGGTTCGAGCGGCGGTAGTGCAGCTGCAGTTGCCGCCCGCATCGTGCCGATCGGGCACGGCGGTGACGGCGGCGGGTCTTTACGGATGCCCGGCTCATGTTGCGGCATCGTTGGTTTTAAACCATCGCGAATGCGCACGCCGCATGGCCCGGAAGTCAGTTCCGTTTGGGAATCGTGTTGTGGCGAATTCGTCATGTCGCGCAGCGTCCGCGATAGCGCCTTTATGCTCGACGAAGTCGCCGGCCAAGACGTTGGCGCCTATTTTTCCGCGCCAGGGCAAGAGCGTCCATTTCGAGACGAAATAGAGCGAGATCCCGGCAAGCTGAAGATCGCTTGGTCGGCGCGCGGCCCGGACAACGTCGACAC
>JBLFWZ010000311.1:0-5078 GCA_047611905.1 Gammaproteobacteria bacterium
ACTCAATCCGGCGAAAGTGCCAGACTCATGTCATCATTACAAAAGATCTGTGAATGCGGCTCGTCGTCGACCCCAGTCTTTGGGTCAGTTATCTTTTCCAACTAAGCCTATTTTCCCGGAGTGCGTTCAGCTTAATCCATACCACGTACCTCGTCCGGCACCGTGCTTAGTTACGTGGCCGGCGCGGGCTAGCGCTCTGACGTGGTCTTTAATCGTATTGCGGTTAGCGCCGGTGAGTTTAACGCCTTCGGCAATTGTGATGCGACCATGATCTCGGCAAAATTCGAGGATTTTTAAGGACAGCTTAGGCAGATCGCCTAAAACCAAACGCTCGCGTTCGATCTTCTTCTTAAGCCGGTCTTTCTGTTTCTGCAGCGCTCGCAAGAAATATACGAGCCACGGCGCCCAGTCGGGATTATCGGTGCGGATGGTGCCCTGGGTTTGCCCGAGTGCACGGTAATAGCCGTCTTCGTTTTCCTCGATAACGCTTTCGAGCGAGCTGTACGGCACATACTCGTAACCAGCGCGTAACAACAGTAGTGTTGTCAAAATGCGGGACAGTCGTCCGTTACCGTCCTGAAACGGATGGATTTGCAGGAAGACCACAATAAAGATCGCGATGGTAATGAGCGAATGCAATGCTTCGCTTTCGAGATTCTCACGGGTCCAACCGACCAGGTCCGTCATCTGCTGCGGCGTTTCAAAAGGACTCGTTGTTTGGAAGACAACCCCAAGACTTTCCCCGTCCGGGCCGAATGCCTCGACGTGGTTATCAAGCGTTTTGTAGTCGCCGCGATGACGCGCATCTTTCTCCGTGTATTTGAGCAGGTCGCGATGCAGCTGTTTGATGTGGTTTTCGGTTAAAGGAATATCCGTCGCGTACGCAAAGATCGTTTCCATCACTTCCGCATAACCGGCGACCTCGGCTTCATCGCGAGAGGCGAAGGCCTTGATATCGAGATTCGAAAGAAGCCGCTCGACCTCCAGATCACTGAGCTTGGCACCCTCGATACGGGTCGAGGAGCCGATACTCTCAATCGTTGCCACGTGTCGCAGCGAAGTCAGGCGGTCGGGCGCCACCCGTCCGAGCGCGACCCAGGATCCCTTGAACTCATCGATCTCCGCGACAAGTTTCAAGACTTCCTGGCTAATACTCAGTGTTTCTGTGTTAGGCCTGCCCGCCATTTGTCCATCCATTACCAACCATTAAACCTTAAGAGCATTCCCTCCGTTTGTCCAGCCGTTTCCATCCATTTCGGTGCAGCTCGGGGTTAGTGCATCCGGAAAGGCGGACACACCTGGCTTTCCGGAAGGTTTTTATCAGCAACGCCGCCCGGTACTACGAACCGCTAGCTTTCACACCGATGCTAGCACTACGTATAAACGAAGTGACAGTTTTCAATAGAGGCTAGATCGGACGTGTATAGATTTCCGCTGCGGGCACCGCCGTAGCAGGCACCCAACCATCGTTGAATAACGAAACTTAAGGACACCCAAAAAATTTATCGAATTGGACATCATTTAAATTTAATGTGGGTGTCCTCAAAAGATTATCAAAAGATTTAGGGTTGTAAACCAAGCCGAGTCGCCATTCCTTGATGGCGATGGTGAACAGATGAGAGAGGAGGGCGAGTTCGAGCCGCACGGTATCGGGAGATTTAGCATCAACGAGTCGTTGATCTCGGTACTCGGCAATCAGGTTCGGATTGATTGCAGCCAAGCTATAGTCGTCAAGCTCAGCTTCTAATGCTTTCGCCTTGTGTTTCTCGGCACTGGTTGTGCTTAGCTTCTTGGTCGATGAGACTTCTCGAAGGGACCGATCGATTGCCGTCTTTAGCAACATCCGGCCCGCATCTGCGCGGTCAACAAACACACCCCGTACCATCTCATCTTCGGTCCGTCGTGCTCAATCTTCGGCATCGCGTTTTGTACGAAACGTTTTAATCGTAGAAGGCCAGCCGCGCTTACGGATAACGGCTTTCCAGGTACTTGAAGGGGTCTTATTTATCGTCGCCACGGGCTCTTCCCGGTCGTAGGTGTTCCGAAAGTGCGCGTAAGGACCAAGGGATTGCAATTACCGTTTTGCTAACTAATTGATTTAAATGGTGGGCCCGGTAGGACTCGAACCTACGACCAAGGGATTATGAGTCCCCTGCTCTAACCAGCTGAGCTACAGGCCCTGATTAGATAGATGCACAGTTCCCAGTCCAGAATCCGCGCGTAGCGCAGACGCCGTACTGGCCGACTACGGATACGTTGCCTAGTCGAGGAACGTACGCAATCTTTCTGAACGCGACGGGTGGCGGAGCTTGCGTAAGGCTTTCGCTTCTATTTGCCGGATCCGTTCGCGGGTTACGTCGAATTGTTTACCAACTTCTTCTAAGGTGTGGTCGGTGTTCATGTCGATGCCAAAACGCATGCGCAGCACCTTCGCTTCGCGCGCGGTTAGGCCTTCTAAGACTTCACCTGTACTTCTGCACAATCCTTCGAACGTTGCAGAATCGACTGGCATTTGTATATTTTGGTCCTCGATAAAATCGCCAAGATGCGAATCTTCGTCATCGCCAATCGGCGTTTCCATGGAGATAGGCTCTTTTGCGATCTTAAGCACCTTGCGGATTTTATCTTCAGGCATCTCCATCCGCTCGGCTAATTCTTCAGGTGTTGGCTCGCGGCCTTTTTCTTGAAGAATTTGCCGAGAAATTCGGTTCAGCTTGTTGATGGTCTCGATCATGTGAACCGGAATTCGAATGGTTCGAGCCTGATCCGCGATCGAGCGCGTAATGGCTTGACGGATCCACCACGTGGCATAGGTTGAGAATTTGTACCCTCGGCGGTATTCAAACTTATCGACAGCCTTCATAAGGCCAATATTGCCTTCTTGGATAAGATCCAGAAATAGCAGTCCGCGGTTGGTGTATTTTTTCGCGATTGAAATGACGAGACGTAAATTGGCCTCAACCATCTCTTTCTTCGCGCGCCGTGCTTTCGCTTCGCCAATCGACATACGGCGGTTGATTTCTTTGATTTCAGTGACGCTAACGGACGTATGTTCTGCAATTTGGCCTAAACGGGTCTGGATGTGTTGGATTTCATCCTGACGTTCTTTGATTAACGCAGCGTACGGTTTTTTCTGTCGAATGACCGACTTCAACCATTTCCCGTCGGCCTCTTCGTCCATGAAAGCTCTGAGAAAATCCGGGCGCGGCATTTTGCAGTCTTTCACGCAGATATCGAGGATAGACTTCTCTTGTTTGCGAACTTCTTCTACCGCACGCCTCACCTGGTCTGTGAGCAGCTCGGTCTGTTTTGGCGCCAATTTGAATTCAAGAAATTTTTCTTGCAGTTCGACGCGTAGCTCGATCGTGCGCTTGTGGTCCCGACCATTACGTTTCGTGGCCGCAACGACTTTCTTATATTGCTTCTCATATTCTCCGAAACGCTCGATCACTTCTGTTGGATCAAGCGGATTTGGCGGCGGCTCGTCGTCGTCAGAGTCATCGCTGCCATTAGACGATAAGGACGCAGCATCGTTCATGGCTGGGGCCGGATTCGCCTCAGCATAGATGTCGACGAAGCCACTAATCATATCGGTGAGTTTGATTTCTTCCGTTAACGTACGCCCATAGTTAGTCAAAAATGTCTCAGACACGGCGGGAAAATCTGCGAGCGCGCGTAATACTTGGCTTAATCCGTCCTCGATTCGCTTGGCGATTTTAATTTCGCCTTCGCGTGTGAGTAGATCGACGGTGCCCATTTCGCGCATGTACATGCGCACGGGATCGGTTGTTCGGCCAAATTCGTTTTCAACGGCAGCTAGTGCTGCGGCCGCTTCTTCGGCCGCTTCGTCGTCGACGTCGTTATCGTTGAGCAAAACGCCATCGAGATCCGGTGCTGTTTCATGCACCTTGATACCCATGTCGTTGATCATGTTGATAATATCTTCGATTTGTTCGGGATCGACGATATCGTCCGGCAGGTGGTCGTTCACCTCATGGTAGGTTAGATATCCCTGCTCTTTGCCCTTTGCAATTAGGACTTTGAGTTGTGACTCCCCGTCTTTTTTACCGATTTCTTCTAGGGTTTCCATAGCGATTGCATCTACCTTTGCTCAAAGAGGTATGTTATTTCAATGGTTTAATTGAACCATTAGAAGTTTAGACTATTGTTCTTAGACTGCTACCCTGATCTCTCTGGGAGGCAGCCGACTAGTATAGACCATAAAACGCCGGCTAGCCTAGATTCGACCTCACTCCTGTGATTTGGTCGTCTCGTCTGCCCGGCGTTGCTGTTCCGCCTGCGCACGTTCCAACACGGTCGGTTCGGACTTCCTTAGCAGCGCGTCGACTGCTTGCTGGAATTCCAGAGAATGCGCCTCAACGTCGAGCACCAGCGGTGTTTCCAGCATTCTATCGAGTAACTCTCGGAATGCGGAATCACGGTAATGTTCAACCAAAGCTCCGGTTGTTATATCGGGTTGCGTACTAATAAATTCAAGAATTTCGAAAAGAAAATTCGCGTTTTCGTCAGATAATTGGGATAGACGCTCGCGATTTTCGACCAATCCGGCGAGTTTGGGATCAAGCAGCAACGGTTTTAGTGCTTTTTCGACAAGTGACGGCGCCTGGCGTTGCCGGCGTCGCGGAACGGTTCTTACGCCAGGTCGGTCTGCGCCGAATGAACTCGACAGGGCGCGTGAATCGAGGTCTGCCAGCTCCGAAATGCGCTGTATGAGTAGTTGGCGGAAAGAGCCCACGGGAATTTTTGCCACCATCGGTTTTGTCAGGTCGACGAAGCGCGCGCGTCCGTCGATTGATCGCATATTTGTTTTTGCTGCCAATTCGTCGAGCAAAAATTCCGATAATGGTTTAATTGCCTGCCGATCGTTGAATGCCGACGGGCCTTTTTCGCGTACCAAGCTGTCCGGATCATGCCCGTCGGGTACGAACATAAATCCGGCTTGGCGACCGTCTCGGATCAGCGGTAATACGGTTTCCAATGCGCGCCACGCTGCGCGACGACCTGCAGAGTCGCCGTCGTAACAAAACACCACTTCGGGAGCCGTCTTAAATAGCATT
>JBLFWZ010000312.1:0-4983 GCA_047611905.1 Gammaproteobacteria bacterium
TTCGACTATTCGTATCTCACCCTTGACGATGAATTCTTCGACCGCAACGTTAACGACAACCGCGCCCGCGTCCAATGGGATATTTCATTTTAATTCGGTAACCGGGGTCGTAATAAAACGGGTTAGGGTAGAGAACGGTATCAACGGTGGCTGCCGGAAGTATAAGACGAATAAATGCCACTTTCTCCAAATTCACAGAGTATTTCGAGGGTATCAAACAGTGCCAACGGATGCTTCGAGGGAGTGCTGGCCGTGATCGGGCCGCCCGAGCCTGGAATACTTCCGCACCGTGGCGCGATTTGCAGCCGATTCTGCGCGACCGCACAACAGCAACCGTGTCGCGTTGTCGGTACCGCAGCTGCTGCTCGTGTGGTTGATTCGAATTAGCCGAACAAGTTGACCTGGGGCGGACCCCGAGACGAAGGCGAATGCAGAATCACTGTTGCGTCTTTACGCTTGAGGTGCCTGAGGATCTTATCAATAACCGCAGGTTCTTTGATGCAGGCGATGGTCTTGACGTCGCCGCCGCAGCGCTTGCAGGGCTCGACGTCGATGTTGAAAAGGTAGTGTTCAAAGTTCTGTGTCATTTCATTAATAATTACAGATAACTATTATGGAATGACTCATGTCCCACACATTTGACTTCGACAAAGCGCTAGAAGACCTACAAGCAGGAAAGGACTTAACCGGTAAAGACGGTATTTTAATGCCGTTGATTAAGCAGTTAACAGAAGCGGCCATCACCGCTGAACTGGATCATCACCTGGCAGATGATGATGATCCGAACCGAAAGAACGGATCGGGTTCAAAAATAATTAAAACGGGCTCAGGCAGTTTTGAATTGAATGCGCCGAGAGATCGGGCAGGCCGCTTCGAGCCGCAGCTGATCAAAAAGCATCAGACTCAGCTAACGCCAGAAATTGATCGTAAGATTATTTCCCTTTTTAGCCACGGCATGAGTTATCGGGATATCCAATATCATATTCAGGATCTGTATGGCATTGAGACCTCGACAGGCGCGCTGACGGCGATTACGGATCAACTCTTGCCGGCACTCAAAGAATAGCAGCAAAGGTCACTGGAGCGGGTTTACCCCATTATCTGGATGGACGCGGTGCATTACAAAATCAAAGAAGATGGGCGTTATATCGGAAAAGCCAACTACACGCTGCTAGGACTGACACTCGAAGGTAAGAAGGAACTTCTCGGGCTTTATCTGTCGGAAAATGAAGGTGCTACCTACTCGGCTTTGGTCTCCTGCGTCGCTCTACCTCCCCATCCCTGGGGTCGACGACTGTAAATATCCATCACCAGATACAGGTAGAAAAAGACCCCTCTCACCCGCGTCGCTAAATAGGTGATGTCCCAGCTGTAAATCTGATTGGGCCCCGCTCACGGTTAACGCCTTGGGCTTGATAATCATCCGTGTGGGTTTGGCTTTGTCTCGATGCTTCAGTTGGTGGGCCACTTTGAGGACTCGATAAAAGCTTGAATCCGGTGACATCACGGGCAATACGTGATCCGCCATTGGCTTGGAACAGGCAAGTCAATCGTTGTGCAACACCGATGGCATTGCGAGGCATATAGCGGCCCTTGCCCTTGCGCGCACATTTGCGATCGAGCATCGCCGAAAGATAAGATTCCATAGCGCTGTAACGCGCCTCACCCGGCACCGCGCTTTGAGAAATCGTCTTTGCGACCATTACCTTATCCTTGTGATTTTCTGATAATTTAGTCGGATATTACGTTGACCATACTGACCCAGGTTTCGCCGGGGCCAGAGAGTGCAAAAATTTAGTGCTTGGCATTTTGACATTAGCGTCCTTGCTTACCGATGGCGGTTTCACAAGCCGGGTCGATACGACATCTTCGCTGCCGAAACTTTAACTCATCAGCGGAGCCTGTCGCCCAATCGGAAGATTGGCCGACAGTGGAACGAGTAGTTCCTGCACTCATCCGGCACAGCGGGCATTGGGAACATCAGGAGCCCGGAAAATTAGGAGAGGGGGAGCGGGAGACCAATTAGGGTCGACTTTGGATTGCCAGAGTGTTCCGGTTAGGCTGTTTTCCGGGACGATAAGAGCCATTCGAATGTTGTTGGTCTGAAGCGAGACTCGAACGGTAATCGGTCAAATAAAGTGTGAATATCTACCATTGATTTTGTCGATCAATCAGCGCGAAGCCGGGGCTCCAAGCGATACGCCCGAGCGAAAGATGCAGTCTGCTGGGGCGAGGAATCGGCTCGGCAGATTTCGACTACAGAGTCGCTAAGAAATCGTTTACGGCGCGCGATCGCGCGCGGTGAATCTTCTTGTAGCAAGTGAATGCCATCGACCGTGATTTCAGTCTGGTTAGGGAACGTTCGTACAAAATCACGGATGCTGCCTACAACATTTAGGCCGGGGTTTCCGTTGATAAAAAGCTTAGGTAGTTCGAGCGCGGCGCGCATCCATTGGCCGTTCGCATCGACCATCGCACAGACATCTGGTGGCAAACCTTCGAGCGGGATTTCGCGTGCGAGATCAAGCGTTGGCAAGCGGCTTTCCCGAGTCAGGTTGTAGGGTCGACGGTATCGTTCCATTTCGTCGTCGGTCAGTGTGCGTACTGTGCCGAGTGGCAGAAAGCCTTCGACGATTTGGTTTTCGTCGAGTACAAGCCGTTCGCCCTCATCGCTTTTGAGGGCACGAACAAATTCACGCGTATCATCCGGCCACTCCGCCCAAGCCATGGTGCGCATCACGCCTTCCATGTGCACGATGCCGGCGACTCTGTCCGGATGTCGGCATGCCCAATCAACCCCGAGTACCACGCCCCAGTCCTGTAGCACGAGGCACACGTCGTCAAGTTCCAGCGTATCGAATAAGGCATCTAGGTAGGCCGCTTGTTCGAACAAACGATAGGCATGACGCGGCGAGGGTCCCGACTCCCCCATGCCGACCAGATCCGCCACAGATACGAGCTCATCGGATTGCCGTGCAGAAAAACGCAATCACGTCCAGCGCCGACATCGACGTAAACCATCTCAGTATCGCGCACTTGTGTGCGTTTACGCGGATGTGGGTCGACGCTGTTTATTTCCTGCTCCATAGTTGTTCCTCTAAATTGGTTCTGGTGAGGTGCTCCTGAAACTATGCGGAGTCGCGGACGGTGGCTGTTACTCAGGTCGTCCAGACACTCAAACGCCAGTCGAGTATCTTTGATTCTTCTAATTCACCGTCGGATTTGTTGGGTCTTGCAGCGTGCCCTTCGACATGTAGGTCGACGAGTTTCCCGCGCCCCTCGACTTCCGTGATGTCCGTTACTGTGAACTGGCTTCTAATGAGATCTTCTTCGATGACAGGCCCAGTGTGATCGCAGCCGGACCACCCAATCACCGTAACCATCGAGGGTATGGCACGCGTTAACTGAGCCAAGACTAGTGAGATCGTATGGCCACCATAAACCAGTCGTTTGCCGAGATAACTTTTGCTCGCATCCGTATGAGCATAGGCAATATTCAAAGTTAATCGCACCAGTTCGGGCGCACAGGTGATGGTGTCCCGAGCTACGATCGAGACAACATCTCCGACGTTATACTCGCGCGGTTTTAATCCCGTCACATCGGAGTCAAGCGGTGCTAAATTCCAACTGCTGGGGATCGCCTCGAGCATATCCGTAGAACTAATTTCACTGCCGATGCTCGAGAAATCTGCGTCGTGGCCAGTCATCGCATTGGGGTCGCGGCACGGGATCATCGGGCAGCGCCAATACTGCATCACGACTTCGCCGTGTTGATTCGTCGTGCGCATTTCCAATACAACCATTCCGGTTGCCGGTCGACCTTCCTTCACCCGATTTTGCTTGAGTCCGACCACCTTCGTCGAAGTCGAGAGCGTGTCTCCGATGAACACGGGTTTACGCAGAATCAATCCACGATAAAACAGATTGCCTTTCACATGTTGTGATGGGTAGGTGGTTTGGCCATTGACGATGTTTATCACGAGATGCGGATGCGCGAGCGCTGCTTTATTGCCGGTTACTTGTTCCGATAACGGATGATCTAACGGCAACCGCATGCGGTCCCCGGTTATCGCCTGATACATCGCCGCGTAGCCGTCAGTGAGGGTGATTGCCGGGGCGGAAAACGTTTCATCGATCGTGAAATCTTCGAAATAAGGACCATCTATGTTGATATTAGCCATATTAAAAACCCAAGATTTTGTCGCCGAAAAACGGTGAATAGAAACAGCTTGCTGGAGCTAGAGACCTAACGGATTGCAATCGGGTTGATGATCATTTGCACCGCTCCCGTCACTCTTGCAGGGCCGAGGATGAACATGAACTCTGTGGCGCCGTCTTTAGCGAGTTCCCGAGTGTCCATATTCTCAAGCAAATAAATGCCTTTTTTCGTGATCAGATTCTGATGGACCGGGTACATGATGTTTTTATTTTCAAACGGTAGAGCTTCCACGCCCCAGGTGTCTGCGCCGACTGCCATCACGTCAAGTGAGGCAAGATATTGCGCACCACTAACGCCGATGCCAGGTTCACCTGCTGCATAACGTTTTGGATCGCTGTCCAGGACATCCAGCCAGCCGGAATGCAAGAGCACGACGTCGCCGGACTCGATCGTGACGTTCTGTTTTGTTTGGCACTCAACGATCATTTCTTTCGTATAGGCAGTGCCTTCAGCCAACACATCTTTGCCTAAGCATTTCGCCATATTGATCAGCACACCACGGGTGACGATGGGTGGGTAGTTCTCAACGCCAAACTTAGTTAGACCTGCCGGCGTTACAAATTCCGAAGAATGGACCCCGTTATAAAAAACATGATCGACAGCGGCATGACCGAGACCATCAATTTGCGATCCGACGCCCATCCAACCACTCATCAAATCATCGGCGTAGTTGAATTTGTTGTCGCCCAGGGCCTGACCTGGTGCTTGATTCGGCATGAGCACCGTGAGACTGAAAGTACGCGGCGCTGGCGCAGGTGTCGCGC
>JBLFWZ010000313.1:0-4951 GCA_047611905.1 Gammaproteobacteria bacterium
AACAACCGCGCGATCTAATGCGGACGCTAAACTCTTCCAGGCAGCCGGAAAGTCTTGGGTTACGGCCATATAAACTTTACCGCCGCCGGCGTTAATCAATTCTGCACTCGCTGGGGCAGCTGAGTGTCGCTCGGTCGCTCGTCCCGGCTCATCGCGAATATCAGGCTCACCACTCTCGCTGTCCTGATCGCTTAGTGCTGCTGTCGAGCTAGAGCTAGAGGCGCCGCTCAGTCGTTCCTCGATGCGTTCGACCACCTGCCGCTCCAGAGATACGTCTCGGGTACGTGGTTGCCAAACTAACTGTTCACCTTGGGGCACGAGCTCTTCGCCACGATGGGAAACATACAACAACGTCGTTCCGGTTTCTTGGCCGGGTTCGGCGAAGACTTTGAATTTATCGCGAATGAGCTCTTCTTGGTTCTCATTCCAAGACGTTTCAACTACGCCAAGCTCTTCGTCGTCCAGTTCAAGCTCGTATCCTAGTTCGTGCCAAAACTCCCGCAGCTGAGGCCAAATCTGGGTCGTCACACCCTCGACGGCAAGAATGTGCTCATTATCCAATAACTTAATCGCACCGGACTCAGAGCGCTCCAGCTCGAGATTGCGTTGACGTTCTGCAACTCTTTCTTGATACGTTGAAAAACTAGCCGCTTCGCCATCTCCCCCGGTCGGAATGGCCAGCACATCTAGAATAGCGTCGGTAGTCAGATCGGGCGGGATTTCCAAATCTGGAAGGGTTTTACTTTTTTTGTATTCCGTTCGGTTGTCAGGAATGATCTTGTCCAACTTTGGTGCGAGTTTACCGCAACCGGCAATCATCGCGACCGATAGGAGGCTCGCGATGCAAGTCTTCAACATTAGGGTGTGACCTCTCGAAAATTCATCATTTTTATCTTGTATGCGAAATCGTTCGATTGTTCGCACTAAATAGGGCCTTCATGCTCGATCCCTGCGCGGGTCAGCGCGGAACTCACTTTTTGACGCGCCTCATTCGACGCCCAAGTCAACGGCAATCGAATCCCCGCCTCCGCTAAGCCCATGGCGTGAATCGCCCACTTCACGGGGATCGGATTGGATTCGCAAAACAATTCTTGATGTAACAAGACAAGTTTTTCGTCGACATCGGCGGCGCCTGTTGCATCTCCGGCCAGCGCCGCACGACACAAATCCGCCATGGCGCGTGGCGCAACATTCGCAGTCACAGAAATTACGCCGTCGCCGCCAGCCAACATAAATTCACGGCCGGTCGCATCGTCTCCACTGAGCAATAAAAAATCATCGCCGCAACCGGACCGCAGCTGCGCGACACGGCCGACTTCACCCGTTGCTTCCTTCACGCCGATGATATTTTCAAGCTTAGCGAGTCGGGCGATAGTTTCTGGCAACATGTCACAGGCGGTGCGCCCCGGGACGTTATACAAGATTTGTGGAATCTTTACTGCTTCGGCGACCGCCTTGTGGTGTTGGTAAAGACCTTCTTGTGTCGGTTTGTTGTAATACGGGGTGACGAGTAAACAGGCATCGGCGCCGGCTTTGCGCGCACATTCGGTCAATCGCATCGCTTCGCTAGTAGAATTAGCGCCCGTTCCAGCGATAACGGGTAAGCGCCCATTAATGTGTGTAACGACTTTTCCAATCGCATCACAATGTTCGTGTTCGCTTAAGGTTGCGGATTCACCAGTAGTACCAACCACGACGATGGCTGTGGTTCCGTTTTAAACATGGAAATCCAGTAGCTGCCGAAAGCGACTCCAATCGATGGGCGTGTCTGGCTTAACGCCGACAAGCATTGGGCTGACTATTGCGACCATACTTCCGCGATAAGGCGACATTGTTGAAACTCTCTAAAAATAGCCGGCATAGTAGCTATACGCCCTTGCTATGACAAGGCATCGAAACCGCGGTTCCATATTCGTAAATCACCATGCGCTAGTTGCGGCGAACTTGCGGTTATACGACATAAGCATGCACAATAAGTCTTAACTTCCCGTGCCTGATACCTAACCATCTCTAATGCAAAATTACGTTGCCATTTCCGCCGTCGGAAAAAACCGGCAAGGGCTCGTTGAACCCTTTACTAAGGCAGTCCGCGATTGTGGATGCAGCGTCGTCGATAGCCGCATGACTGTCCTCGGTAATCAATTTGCGATGATGATGTTGTTGTCCGGTACTTGGGATGCGATCGCAAAAATTGAAAACCTACTGCCACGACTCGAGCAACAATTGCAACTATCGACCATCGCAGAACGTACCGTCCCACGTAAAACTGAAGGCAACTCAATGCCTTATGCGATAGAAGTGGTCGCTGCCGACGATCCAGCCATCATCCACGAGATGACGCAATTCTTCACCGAGCGAGAAGTAAATATCGAAGATTTGTACTCCGGAACGTATATCGCCGCGCATACGGGTACACCGATGTTCTCGCTGCATATGACGGTCGCCGTTCCAACTGACGTCTCGATCGCGACTTTGCGCGGTGAATTTATGGAATTTTGCGATCAACTTAATCTCGACTCAATTATGGAACCCGTTAAATAAACCGGCGTTTTTGAGTTCCGTCCTCGCGCCGCTGAAGAATAGCGATTTTGCCGCCTAAAACTCGATTATTCGTTCTGGACACGAACGTGCTGCTGCACGATCCGTTCTCTGTGTTGCGCTTCAAAGAACACGACATCTTCATTCCGATGATGGTCTTAGAAGAACTTGATGCGGCCAACAGAGGCGCTTCCGATCTCGCCCGTGCGGCACGCCAAGTAAGCCGTAATCTAGAAGACATCCTCAGTAATGCCGATCGGGCGACTATCGAACGCGGCTTGAGCCTACCTAAAATTAACCTGTCGAGTGCGGGTAATAATCCCGGCGGACGGTTATTTTTACAAACGACCGCGCCGATAGCACCTCCAATCATTGATTCCAAGCCCGGTAACACGGCTGACAATACGATTTTGGCCGCAACCCTGAGTGCCGCGGAGCAGTTTCCCGAGCGCGAAGTCATATTGGTATCGAAAGACATCCATTTGCGTATCAAAGCAAGAATTCTCGGCATCTTGGCGGAAGATTATTACAACGATAAAACGCTCGACGACGTCGAGCTGCTCTACACCGGCATGCTCGGAGTCGATGTAGACCAATGGGTGGAAGCGATAGACGCCGCACAAAACCCTTTGCCTGGCGTGAGTACGATTTATCGATTAGACGAGGATGGCTTAGGTGACCTCTTTCCGAACCAATGCGTCCATTCCCTCGATGAAGAAAAGGAAACGATCGTACGGTCCGGCCCACAGGCTAGGCAACAATTTGAGCATTCAAAAAACTACCGAGAGGAACGGAATTCAGTTTGGGGGATCACGGCCCGTAATCTGGAGCAGAATTTTGCGCTTAATCTATTGATGGATCCTGAAATAGACTTCGTTTCACTGATTGGCGTAGCCGGGACAGGTAAAACGCTACTGGCATTAGCTGCCGGTTTGTCCCAAACGATGGAGACAAAACACTACCAAGAAATCATCATGACCCGAGAAACGGTCCCGGTGGGCGAGGACATCGGATTTCTACCCGGCACTGAAGAAGAGAAAATGACCCCCTGGATGGGCGCTTTACTCGATAACTTAGAAGTCCTCACCCATACAACTGAAGGCGGCGGCTGGGGCCGTGATGCGACATCAGACCTGCTCCACAATCGAATTAAAATTCGCTCTTTGGGCTTTATGCGCGGACGAACGTTTCTCAATCGTTACATCATAATAGACGAGGCACAGAACCTTACCGTCAAGCAAATCCGCACGCTGATTACGCGCGCGGGCCCGGGTTCAAAAATTGTGTGCTTAGGGAATATCGGACAAATAGATTCGCCTTACTTAAGTGAAACAACCTCTGGGTTGACCTATGCCGTCGACCGCTTTCGTTCATGGCAGCATAGTGGGCACGTAACCCTAACCCGCGGCGAACGATCCCGCCTCGCAGATTTTGCCAACAACAATCTATAAAGCTAGCAGTCTGTCGGACACAGGGTGTTTATTGATGCCTGCAGTTTCGCGTGGCGGATAAAGAAGGCACCTGGATCGGTCATGATGGCTGTCGCAGTGATAAAAACAAAGGCCGAGTGGTCTTCAACCACTGGCCAAGTTCCGCAAGGCCGCCATTCTGCGGATATTCCATGCCATGGTTACCAACGACCACTCACCCCGCACGGCATCGAGACCGCGTAGCAGAAACTGGCGGAAGCCCATCACCGCTTTGATGATGCCAAACACCGGCTCGACGGTCTGTTTGCGCAAGGCATACCACGCGCGTCCATCCGTGTGCGCAAACGATGCGTCATGCGGTCAATGGGAGCCGCCGGGGTGACCGGCGGCGGCTCGCTGAAACGTTCTTGCCAGGGCAGGTGATGCGCCTCGCGAGCGCCAGCCAACATCGGCTCAATCCCCACATTGACACAAGCATCGACGTTGGCCGCGCTAAAGTAACCGGCATCGGCCAGCACTCGAGTTACTTCGCCGAGTTCTTCTGGCAACGCATTCAATGCCGCGAGTGCGGGCGTGAGTTGCTGTTTGTCATTGGCTGCCTGGACCCAGTCGTTAGTCACCACCAGCATCGTCTCGGTATCGACCGCCGCCTGCGCGTTGTAACACTGCTCGAAGCCGCCGCCAGGGACCGGCATAATGCGCGAGTCTGGATCGCTCAGATTGACTTGGTCTTTGGCGCGCACGCCGGTACTCGGCGGGGCGGGTGGCTTGCCGCGCGGCTTCTTGCCAGTTTGCTTGGTCTTTTCTTCGCGTGCTTTGAGCTTGGCTTCATAGTCGGCCTGCGCGGCCGTGTCACGCTCGGCGGCGCGTGTTTCGAGCTCGGCTTTGGCTGCGCGGATAGCTTGCAGTCGC
This sequence comes from Gammaproteobacteria bacterium, assembly GCA_047611905.1. Lineage (GTDB taxonomy): Bacteria > Pseudomonadota > Gammaproteobacteria > UBA11873. The sequence continues at coordinate 4,881 of JBLFWZ010000313.1, forward strand.
GCCTCTCGTCGCGCCAGTTCTTCGGGTATATTCACGCCCGCCGGCAACGGCTCGGCGTCGGCCGCGGCGGC
>JBLFWZ010000314.1:0-4943 GCA_047611905.1 Gammaproteobacteria bacterium
GCACAGAGCATGAACAAGGTGCAGTGCACGCCGCTCAAGGCTACGCGCGCGCGACCGGCAAAGTCGGCGTGTGTCTCGCAACTTCCGGACCCGGAGCCTGCAACCTCATCACGGGCTTGGGCGACGCGAATAGCGATTCAACGCCCATTGTCGCGATCACCGGCAACGTACCGAGTCATTTATTGGGCAAAAATGCCTTCCAAGAAGCCGACATCGTCACTATTAGCCAACCGGTTACGAAAATGAGCATATTGGTCGAACAAGTCCGGGATATTCCGGGAGTTGTGCGCACGGCGTTTGCGAGCGCCGCGGCTAACCGACCGGGACCGGTGCTGATCGACCTGCCTAAGGACATTCAACAACATTTTCCGCGCGATCCAGAGGGGCGCTACGTAGCTCCTCGAATTCCAGCCATCATCGATCCGGTGGAGGCCACTATTGGCGGGATCTCCGATTCCCAACTAACGCAGTGCGTGAGGATGATCGCGGAAGCATCGCGACCTGTGATCTATGCCGGAGGCGGCGTTGTTTCAAGTGGTACTGAAACACTACTCGTCGCACTTGCTGAGAAACTTGGGTGCCCGATCACAACCACCATCATGGGGCTTGGCAGTGTGCCATCTAACCATCCCTTATGGCTGCATGTGCTCGGTATGCACGGTAGTTATGCCGCGAATGTGGCCGTCAACGAAGCCGATTTAGTGATCGCTTTAGGCGTTCGATTCGACGACCGCGTGACCGGCAATGTCGATGAGTTTATTAAACACGGCCAGATCATCCACATCGATATTGATCGTAAAGAAATCAACAAGAATAAAGTTGTCACCTTGGGGATCGGCGCCGACCTAGGCGTCGCACTTGAACAGCTCATTGCGGTCGCCACCCCAGGTGATTACTCGGCCTGGCGTGCGCGACTAGACGATTTAAAGTTAAAACATCCGCTAGCGCCGGCGCCACGCGACGCCGTATCTGGGCCCGAAGCAATCGCGTTGCTTTCTTCAATGACGGCGGGCGATGCTTTAGTTACCGTCGGGGTTGGACAGCATCAAATGTGGGCGATGCAACACTACGCGGTCAATCAACGGCGTTCGTTTTTATCGAGTTCCGGGTTTGGCACCATGGGCTACGGACTGCCGGCCGCGATCGGCGCAAAAATTGGGTGTCCACAACGAACCGTGATCGATATTGACGGGGACGGTAGTCTCAACATGAGTATTCACGAGCTCTCGACACTGCACCGTTATGGCATTGGCGTAAAAATCGTGTGTATTAACAATCAGTGGCTCGGAATGGTACGCCAATGGCAGGACATGATTTATTCCGGCCATCGAGCGGGGTCCGCGCTCAGCGATCCGATGGCCGTTAAGCCGGCTGGTGAGACCGACATCTATCCCGACTTCGTCACAATCGCCGCGGGCTACCGGGTCGCCTCAGGCCGAGTTCGCACGAAGGACGCGCTGGAAGGGGCATTTCGGAGAATGCTTGAAGATCCAAATGAACCCTATTTGCTCGACGTTATCGTCGAATCAGAACAGAACGTCTATCCCATGATCCCGGCCGGCGGAACCTATCGCGATATCATCTTGGAAGGATAGTTTTCGATTCATAGATGCGCCGTACTCTTATCCACGTGTGGGGAGGCTAAGGTCGGTAAATTCGCGGTCAGCGGATATGGCTAGCCCCAACAGGTCGAATTTAGCAGGCGACGATCGTGTTCTCAAAGTACCTGCGTACGGTTATGCCGTTCCCGCTTTGCGGTGTAACACGCCGCCTCTGCGTCACGCGTTGCGTCTGTAAAGGCTTAGTGGCGGTCCCCAAAACTCCCTGTTATGTGAAACGTCCGCGATACTGCTGCAACCGAAAATTGTTCGATCGCCGCGCCCATGGGCTCGATCAATAGGCGTGCGTCGTCGAACGACGAATTGTGTATTGGTATCGCGGACTCAATTACCGCAGAGACTCGCAGCGCTCGTGATGACGCGACTCGTCTAAATTTCGGACCACCTCGGTTACGTCCAAAGTAAGCTCACAGACAAGTTTCTGCGTAAGAGTATTCCTCGCTGTGCAAGCACCGATTGCACTCGCGGTGAGCCGGCACCCCGTTTATCCGACCGGTATTTTTTGCCGAATTTGAGACGCGAGAGTCGGCAAACTCGCTGTTTGAGCTGCGCTATCGTGTTTGACGGGTAAGTTCGGCGGGCCGAGTCTCAATCTTCAGACGCGCCAATTGGCAGCACCAAGTCTGCGCGGAACTACATCAATGATGGTGTATCGAGAGCCCTGTCGATCGACAAACCCGGACGCTGGAATCTTCTTGCTGGCTCAGCAACGCCATTGATTCCGCTCACCTGGTGATTGAGAATCGCGGCCAGCGTTTGGCCGTCTCTTGGTGCGCCCAGTTTGGGTATCAGCAGTCATCTGTGGGGTCGGGATCAGACCCAACGTAGACACGTCTATTGCAAGCAAGATAAATTACGCCGCGCGTGTACACTACGTATTGCCGGATTTTCATGCGATCGCGACATCTGCGATCGTCGAATTTTAATATTTTGGGGGTAGGGATGTCGGATTCACGAATGGTAGATGGGAAGGTTGTATTGGTCACAGGCGCTGGTCGCGGCATCGGTAGGGAAATCGCCTTACTGATGGCGAAACATGGCGCAAAGGTTGTCGTCAACGACTTTGGTGGGAGCGTCGACGGTACCGGATCAGACGAGGGACCGGCTGGCGATGTGGTGAAAGAAATCACCGCAAGCGGCGGTAGCGCCATCGCAAATACCGGGTCGGTTGCGGAACGCAAAGATGCCGAAGCGATGATCCGAGACGCCATTGATGCGTACGGCCGAATCGATGTGGTGGTTAACAACGCCGGAATCTTGCGTGACACGATCTTCCATAAGATGAGCGAGCCCGATTGGGATTCTGTCCTTGCGGTACATCTTAAAGGCGCGTTCAACGTGAGCCGATCTGCAGCAACGTACTTCCGTGAGCAAGAAAGTGGCTCCTATGTTCATTTCACGTCCACGTCAGGCTTGATCGGTAATTTCGGTCAGGCGAACTATTCGGCAGCGAAGCTCGGCATCGTCGGCCTGTCGAAAAGTATTGCGCTCGATATGCAGCGCTATAACGTGCGCTCAAATTGCATCTCTCCGTTTGCTTGGAGCCGTATGATCGGAACCATCCCCGACAACACTCCGGAACAACAAGCACGTTTAGAAAAAATCAAACAAATGAAACCCGAACATCAAGCACCATTGGCGGTATACCTTGCGAGTGATGCAGCCGACGGGGTGACGGGTCAGATCTTTGGCGTGCGTATGAACGAGATATTTTTGTTTTCGCAACCGCGGCCGATCCGCTCTGTCCATCGCGGCGAAGGATGGACTCCGGAAGCAATTGCCCAACAGATGCGACCTGCCATGGAAGCCGATTTCTACCCGCTCGAACGCTCAGCTGATATCTTCAGTTGGGATCCGATTTAATGCGGCTAGACGATCAACTAATGGCATTTCCTGTCCCCGTGGGGGAGCAGGAAATGAGTCCACGCGACGCCATGCTATATGCATTAGGCATTGGTATCGGTAGCGATCCGATCGACAAAGGTCAGCTACAGTTTGTCTATGAGAACGACCTAAAGGTCTTTCCGAGTATGGCGGTTGTTCTCGCCGGTCCGGGGTTCTGGCTTAAAGATCCCGGAACAGGGGTCGATTGGGTCAAAGTCCTGCACGGCGAAATGGGCATGATTTTACATCGCCCCATTCCAACGGAAGGCAAATTGGTCGGCCACACGCGCATCGTCGATGTCATCGACAAAGGCGAGAATCGCGGCGCGTTGATCCTGCAAGAGAGAATTGTCACCGACGCTTCGGGCGAAAAAATATGCACGCTCACCTCGACCACGTTTGCGCGCGGCAACGGAGGCTTTGGCGGGCCCGCTAAAATAGCGCCGGTCCCACATTCGTTACCCGAGCGCGCACCGGACGGAACGGTGGATCTACCGATGGTTCCCCAGTCGGCGTTAATCTATCGCTTAAGCGGGGACTACAACCCATTGCACGCTGATCCTGACATCGCGATCGCTGCCGGTTTCGAGCGACCGATATTGCATGGTTTGTGTACGTTCGGAGTCGCGTGCCATGGTTTGGTGAAAGCGGTACTCGATTACGACCCCTCACGCTTGAAAGAAATGCGCCTGCGTTTCTCCGCTCCGGTTTATCCGGGCGAGACCATTCGTGTGGAGTACTGGAAGGACGACAATACGATTTCGTTTCGCGCGCTGGTCGTCGAACGCGATATCGTGGTGTTAAATAACGGCTGTGCGATTGTTGCATAGCCAACCTGTAGACTCGGCCGTTTACGTTTGTCTTTAAATTGAAAGCCGAAAATATTCACGAGCCATGATGGGAAATTAATATGATTGGGATAACTGCCTACGGTGCATATCTGCCGCGCATGAGATTGGAAAAGAAATCGATCGCGGATGCGAATGGCTGGTTTGATGCAAGCCTAAAAGGTCTCGGACGTGGGCAGAAATCTGTGTGCAACTGGGACGAAGATGTCATTACGATGGCCGTAGAAGCAGCGAACGATTGCCTTGGGCAAGACACCAAGGATTCGGTTGGTGCACTAATTCTGGCGTCCACCAGCGCGCCGTTTCTTGATCGACAAAACTCAGTCGTCGTTGCCGAGGCCCTAAATTTAGATACCAGCGTACTTCGTGCAGCTGACGTAACAGGCTCGCAACGCGCGGCAACGTCGGCACTTTTGTTCGGCCTGGATATCGCAGCTGGTAATGCTTCGGCGCACTCGGTGGTCGTTGGTTCAGAGCATCGACTCACTCAAGTGGCTACTCGCGAGGAGATGTTGTACGGCGATGGAGCAGCAGCACTATCTGTCGGGAGCGATCAGGTTCTGGCAGAATTTATCGCAAGCCATAGTCATGC
>JBLFWZ010000315.1:0-4920 GCA_047611905.1 Gammaproteobacteria bacterium
TCACCTCTGGGGGATGAACGCTCGCGCCCGGCCAATAGGCCACTAGCCAGTCGGATATTGTGTGGACATGACGAATCAACAGTGGACTGACAAGCATGCTCAATACGGCGATGGCGATGACAAATGACGCCTGACCGATCGGAACGACGGCATTGAGTTGTGCGACAACCAACAACGCTAAGCCGAACTCTCCTGCCTGCGCTAGGGTAATTCCCACTTTCAACGCGTCTCCATGTCGTTCGCCCATCGTGCGTGCCAACACGGCGAGAATCGAAATATTGATCAGAACCAAGGCCGCGGTAAACAACACGATGCGCAACCAATGATCGGCGACGATGGCTAGGTCTACATTCATGCCGATCGTGACGAAAAACAACCCCAACAGTACGTCCTTAAATGGACGGATCTCGACGTCTATTTTGTGTCTGAAAGGTCCTTCACCGAGCATCATACCGATGATGAAACTACCGAGCGCCATGGATAGTCCCACACTGTGAGTTAACCACGCGGCAAGCAGCGCAATGACTAAGGTGGTGAGTAGAAATACTTCATCGGACCGAGTCCGAGAGACCTCGTGATAAATCCTCGGCAATAGCCATTTTCCAATACTCATCAATAGGACCAGTAGCAAGGCGCCGCGCAACAGCGCCGATCCCAATTCGCCAGCAACATTCCCGCCCTCACCACGAGCGAACACGGGTACCAAGATCAGAAAAACTATCGCCACGAGGTCTTGAAACAACAGCACTGCGACAGACAGTTGGGCGTAGCGCGAATCGAGTTGCTGGGATACCGCAAGTTCGCGCGTTACGATTGCCGTAGACGACAGTGCCAGGGCACCAGCGACCACGACCGCGGCTTCTATCGTCGCACCCCAGGCATATACGACAGACGCGAAGACCGTCGTCGTCACGAGTACTTGCGCGCCGCCGAGGCCGAATACAGGACCTTTTAAGCTCATCATTCTCGGCAACGAGAATTCTAAGCCCAACGAAAATAACAAAAACACAACGCCAAACTCCGCCATCAATGCGAAGCCACTAGGGTCGACCCAGCCGAGTAGGTAAGGACCGATAAGCACTCCGGCGATCATGTAGGCGATGATCGAGGGCAATCGGATCCTCGAGAAGACGATAGCTACCACCAAGGCGGCGGTGAGGATCGTCGTTAGGTCTTCGAAAAACTCAAATTCCATTAGCTGTCGGTAATCGCATTGCGGTGAATTTCTTCGTCGTCGAAGCCGTTTTATGTCCGCCTAGTTGAGGATTGAATTGTTCGGCGACGCTGCCGAGTGACCACTAGGGCATTCTGTTCCCCGTTCAAGCGCTGCTCAAACTGCGGTACGCATGATCTCACTGACTAAGCGCTCTAGGTCTTGAATCGATCGGCACACATCGACGCGATCGCAAGCGCTACTGAAGCGCCGCATTTCTGAGTCACCGGAATTCCAAAAAGCCTTCGGTTCGGGGTTTAGCCAAATCACGCGACGCGCGCGCTCGTGGATCTTACGCAAATGGGCGACCCCCGGATCGCCATAATTCGACCGACCGTCACCAATGATTAGCACCGTGGTGCGATGATCGACTTCGTCTAACACCATAGATTCAAGATCTTCAAATGCTCGACCGTAGTCCGTCGACCCCCACCCGTGTAGTTGAAGGGCAGCGCTGATTGCATCTTGCGCAGACGCGTTTTGAAATAAATCGGTGATCTCGGCAAGTTGGTTCGAAAATGCGAATGCACGAACTTTCGGTATAACTTCCGTAACGCTATACAAAAACATCAAGAGAAAACGCGCAGCCGTCGCCACGGATCCCGATACATCACAGACCGCTATAACCTTAGGGCGATCGATTTTCTTGCGCTTCCAAACAGTGTCAAACAACAATCCGTCGTATTCGATATTTCGCCGGATCGTTTGACGAATATCGAGCTGTCCACGACGCGCGATTTTCTTCTTTCGCGAGTGCAAGGAAACCAAGCGTTTTGCCAGCTTGTGTACAAGCGCCTGCATGAATTTGAAGTCTCGAACTTCTACCGAAGAGAGTGGCGTTTTCTGCAAAATTTGCTCGCGTAACTCGGGCCATGCGTTCGCGGTATAAAGCAACAATTGCCGATCCACCTGGGCGCGAACTTCTTCGATCAACTGCGCACGACGTTCGGTGAGTTGTTCGGCGACGTCTGCTTCGCCGTCTCGTATCTGTTCTTCTAAGGCTTCGATTCCTACTATCTCGAGAATCCTTCGCATGTACATGCCGCGCTGGGTGAACAAACGAATGTTCGAAACACCCGCCTGACGTGCCGCGTTTGCTACTGCGATTTGCAGATCCGTACGGTTCGCGTTACTCAGCAAGTCGTCGTTATCGCCGCCTTGTCCATCGCCTTGTCCTTCACCGGTCGCTTGCCCGGCGGGGTTCTCGAGGTCGCCGGGCAGAGGCGGCTCTTCGGCGGATTGCTCTTGCGTTTCATCCTCGCCGAGCGAGTCGACCCCACGCATGTCGTCGGCGAAAAAATACCGGTCGAAACAATCTGCAAAGCGGTGTTTTTCTTCTGCCGATTTCGCGAGTACTTGAGAGAGAGATTCTTTTAGTAGTTCGCGGTCAGAAAACCCAATCGCACCAACTGTATCAGCAGCGTCTATGCTCTCCGAAGTCGAGACTCTGACGTCGCTGGCGCGCAACGCCCGAATGAAATTTGTGAGGAGCTGATTCATCGGCGTTCGTGATTCAACCGGAAAGCTGAGCGCTGCGCGTACTCGAATTCGCTTCGGTCTTCGGAGCTGACGCGGCCTGTGCTGGAACTAACTGCCTGTCCATTGAACGCATCCGCCAGCCTCGAGACAAGCTATCTAGCGCCCAGCGCTTTGCGCGTCATAGTGACGATATCGCCGTCTATGTTTTCGATATCGTCCTGAAACTTCAACAAGATATTTAAGGTGCTTCGTACCAGATCCGTATCGAGTTCGTCAGCGTTTAATAGCAATAGTGTGCGCGCCCAATCGATCGTCTCGCTAACCGCCGGTAGCTTCTTCAATTCGACCGTGCGTAATTCCTGGACGAAACTGACAATTTGGCGTCTCACGGTTGCGTCTAGTTCGGGAACTCGCGACTCGATGATTTTTTGCTCGAGATGCGTATCCGGAAACGGGATATATAAGTGGATACAACGACGTTTAAGCGCATCACCAATTTCGCGCGTGTTATTCGATGTGAGAAACACGACCGGTATGTGTTTGGCTTTAACCGTGCCTATCTCAGGAATTGATATTTGATAATCCTGCAGGAGTTCCAGTAAGAATGCTTCGAACTCCTGATCCGATTTGTCAATTTCGTCAATCAATAAGACAGCGCCGTCTTCCTCCCACAACGCTTTCAACAACGGCCGCGGCTCGAGAAACTCTTCGTTGAAAAACGTATCGTCGAACTCGTGGAGGCGATCCATGGAGGCTTGCAAGCCGACTGCCCCTTCCATGAGGTCGCCAAGTTTCTCTTTCAGGACTTGCGTATAGAGCAGCTGTTTCCCGTACTTCCATTCGTACAAGGCTTTCGACTCGTCCAAACCTTCATAACATTGCAATCTGATCAATGTTTTGCCAAGCGACTCGGCGGTCGCCTTCGCAAGTTCGGTCTTGCCAACCCCAGGAGGGCCTTCGATAAGGATGGGCTTATCCAGACACTGCGATAGATAGACTGCGGTCGCTATGCTATCGCCACAGATGTAGCCCGTGTCAGCGAGTCCAACTTTAACTCGGTCGATGGCCGCACGCGGCGTGTCACCAGTGGGCGTGTCGCCCTCGGCGGTAGCTTGTGTATTCAATAGTCTGCTCGTTTTGTTCAATCTAGGGTAACTGCACAGACTATCATGACAACTAGCCACCGAGCGAGAAATCATGCGCCAAATTGGAAGCCTCGACTTGGCGAAATTCGATCGAATTCGAGATTGCGTGTAATGTAAGCGACCGCCTGAATAAACGGCGAAATCATCAATCAAGACGCGACCCCCAGTGTCTGCAGCACGGAAGAACCATGACGAAATCACCGACACATCCTACTCTGCCGCCGGCGCAGGGACTGCCGACAAACGACGATGCAATTGAGGCGCCCATTAGTCGACGGCGACTCCTGCAGGCGGCCGTCGCCGGTGGCATCGGCGCCAACCTCGCGCCCGTGATGGCGAAGACAATTAACCCCCGTAAACAACCCGCGCAAGCAGGTGACGATATTGTCTTCCCTTCGTGGGAAAACGACGGGCGTGCCGTGTGTCTGCAAGATATCGAGGTCGCAAGTACACCAATACTCGCTTATCCGCGCGACCCGAGTACGCGAGTTGTGCGGGACAAATCACGCCTCAATCAAATACTACTCGTACGCTTCAACGACGACGAATTTTCAAGCGAAACGAAAGAATTCACCGTATCCGGGGTCGTCGCTTATTCTGGCGTGTGCACCCACACGGGATGCAGCGTGACCGAATGGGACCTTGATGCAAAAAACTTTCTGTGCCCGTGCCACGCCTCACAGTTTGATCCACGCGACCGTGCACGTATCGTCGGCGGACCCGCATTACGCCCGCTACCGATGCTCGCGCTGGCAGTGGAAGGTGAGTATTTAAAAGTCAGAGCCCCGTTTAATGCCCGCCTGGGCGCCAACAAAAAGAAGTGAGACTCGTAATGAAATACGCCGTTTTAAGCGCCTGTCTAAGCGTACTCGTGTTACAAACGTCCGCCTCCATGGCCGCGGATTATTCGAGTGTGACAAAACAGCGTCTGAGCAATCCGGAAGATGCTAATTGGTTAATGTATCGGCGCACCTACGATGGCTGGGGCTATAGTCCGCTCGATCAAATAACAACCAAAAACGTCAAATCACTGCGCCCCGCTTGGTCGTATTCGACCGGAGTACGCGAGGGTCACCAGGCACC
>JBLFWZ010000316.1:0-4912 GCA_047611905.1 Gammaproteobacteria bacterium
CCGGAAATGACGCACTAGACCGATGCGTTTCTCGCACTTTTTTATTGATCGGCCGATTTTTGCGTCGGTGGTATCGATTGCAATCGTTTTAACCGGCGCGATCTCATACTTCGCGTTGCCGGTCGCGCAATATCCCGAAATCGTCCCGCCGACAATTCAAGTCACTGCAACCTATCCGGGTGCGAGCGCGGAAACGGTCGCAGACACCGTCGCCACCGTGCTCGAACAAGAGATCAACGGCGTCGACGGCATGCTGTTCATTAAGTCCGAGTCGACTGGAGACGGCCGTCTTCAAGTTAACGTCACGTTCAATCTCGGCACTGATCTCGACATTGCCCAAGTCTTGGTCCAAAACCGCGTCGCGATTGCAGAGCCTCGTTTACCGGAGGAAGTGCGCAGACTCGGCGTAAATGTTGCGAAAACCTCGCCAGACCTACTTTTGGTTCTGCACGTCCTTTCACCTGACGGTTCCCGCGACGCAACTTATTTATCGAATTTCGCGCGCACCCAACTGATCGACCGCTTGTCACGATTAGATGGTGTTGGGCAAGTCAACATTTTCGGCGAACGCGCGTACTCGATGCGTATCTGGATCGACCCGGAACTCGCGGCATCTTTCAACTTAACGGCGCTTGAGATCGTGCAGGCGGTTCGAGCGAACAACGTTCAAGTCGCGTCCGGCACGCTTAACCAGTTGCCCGTGCCGAAACCGGGGGCTTTCCAGCTCGCTGTTGAGAGTCAAGGCCGTTTCATTGAACCAGAACAATTTGGCGAGATCGTCGTCAAACGCGCCCCTGATGGAAGAGTCGTTCGACTGCGCGACGTTGCGCGCATAGAACTGGGCGCGCAGGATTATTCGACGATCGGTTACGTCGACGGCAAATCCGCGCTGCCAGTGGTGCTGTTTCAACGCCCCGGTACGAACGCACTCGAAACCTCCGACGAAATTATAGCCTTGGTAGAAGAGTTAGCTAAAGACTTTCCGACCGGCGTTGGCTACGAGTTTGCGTTCAACCCGACCGAATTCATTCGCGATTCTGTCAAAGCCGTGTACATCACCATTTTCGAAGCCATCGTGCTCGTCGTCTTAGTCATCCTCTTGTTCCTGCAGTCGTGGCGAGCAACGATCATCCCGCTCATGGCAATACCGATTGCCTTGATCGGCACGTTCGCAGTGATGGCCGCCTTCGGATTTTCGATAAACAACCTCACCTTATTCGGACTCGTTTTATCGGTGGGTATCGCCGTCGATGACGCGATCGTTGTGGTTGAAAATATTGAGCGCTACTTAGCGCAAGGCTTCTCGCCGAAGGAAGCCGCACACAAAACAATGGACGAAGTCGGCGGCGCCCTCGTCGCGATCGCGCTAGTCCTCAGCGCCGTGTTTATTCCGTCCGCGTTCATCGAAGGGATGTCCGGCCAGTTCTATCGCCAATTTGCGCTAACGGTCGCGAGTGCCACTGTCATCTCGGCAATTGTGTCCCTCACCTTGTCGCCGGCACTTGGTGCATTACTGCTGAAACCCCACGACGCAAATCCTAAGCGGAACCTTCTTACGACTACGCTGATGCTGCCGTTAACCTTCATCGCCCGCGTATTTAATCGAGGCTTTGACAGATTTACCCGCACCTACGGCACGCTCACTCACCGCATTTTGCGTATGACGGCAATTACCTTGGTTCTCTATGGGGCTTTGCTTGGCTTAACGTGGATCACGTTTCTCACGACCCCAACGAGTTTCGTACCGCAACAGGATCAAGGTTATATCATTTCGGTTTATGTGCTGCCGCCAGGCTCATCAGTGACACGTACTGATGAGGTCGTGCGTCGCGCGACGGAACTTATTTTAGACATCCCCGAAACCCTCCATGCATCTGGCTTTGCGGGTCTGGACGGCGCAACCCGAACAAATGCGCCTAACGCAGGTGCTATATTTTTCTCACTACAACCTTATCGCGACCGTGTCGAATCGGGGAAAAGTGTCCAAGACACGATGGGCGAAGTGCAGAAACGCCTCGGCGCAATACAGGAGGCGATGGCTTTCGTCGTTCCGCCACCACCGGTGCGCGGCATCGGCACGACTGGGGGCTGGAAGCTTTATTTGCAGGACCGTGGCGGTCACGGCTTGGTTGCTTTGGAGGCCGCGAGTAAAGCACTGATCGAACGCGCCAATGCCGATCCGAAGCTCTCTCGCGTTTTTACTTCATTCAATACAGCAACGCCAAAGATTTATGCGGACATCGACCGTATTCGCGCCGAAAAGTTACAGGTTCCAGCCGAACGTATCCTTAGCACTCTGGAAATTTATCTTGGATCTGCTTACGTCAATGATTTCAATTTCCTTGGCCGCACTTATCGTGTGACGGCGCAGGCCGAAGGAAATTACCGCGACGACCGGGGCGATATTCTGAAACTACGCACGCGATCCGACCGCGGCGCGATGGTTCCTTTGGGCTCGGTGACAAGTTTTCGTGATGTGACGGGACCTTACCGCGTGCCGCGCTATAACTTATTTCCGGCCATTGAAGTTCAAGGCGGTGCCGCTCCTGGCATTTCAAACGGCGAAGCGATTACGCGCATGGAAGAATTAGCCGCCGAGGTGCTTCCTGAAGGGATCAGTTTCGAGTGGACCGATCTTGCGCTACAAGAAAAATTGGCTGGTGATTCCTCTTCCGCTGCGTTCGTGCTCGGCGTTGTGTTCGTATTTTTGGTCTTAGCAGCATTGTACGAAAGCTGGATGCTGCCGTTGTCTGTAATCTTAATCGTACCGATGTGCTTGCTTGCCTCATTAACCGGCATTGTTCTACGTGGGCTGGAAAATAATATTTTGGTCCAGATCGGCTTTATTGTATTGATCGGATTAGCCGCTAAGAACGCGATTTTAATCGTCGAATTCGCACGACAAGGCGAAAACAACGGCGAATCAGCGATCGATGCAGCCGAGAAAGCCGCGCGCACCCGCTTGCGCCCGATCTTGATGACGTCCTTCGCGTTCATTATGGGTGTCATGCCGCTCGCCCTTGGCACGGGTGCCGGCGCGGAGATGCGGCAATCATTGGGCACTGCTGTGGCGTCCGGCATGCTTGGGGTCACATTTTTTGGATTATTATTTACTCCAGTTTTTTACATCGTCTGTCGGGGCTTCGCGATCCGCAGGGCTACAGCACGTAACAAAAAAGCGGACGCGCGACCCGAATCATGAAGTTGCGGCTTTTTATCTTCGCCGTCGTCGTCGGAGCCCTGACCGGTTGTGCTGCTGTTGGACCTAATTACAGCGGCCCACCGCCAAGTAATGGAGAGCTCATCACAAACTGGCCATCCGCTTCCGAGGAGTACGGCGGGCCGGCGATTGTGGCCGACGAACCCGCGCAAACCTGGTGGCACCAAATCGACGACACTGCCTTGCACGAATTGATGACGAGCGCCGTCAGCGCAAATTTCGATTTACGCATCGCCGCAGCAAACATCGAGTCCGCACGCGCAATTCTCGCATCCGTCTCGACGCGACGCAGACCAAGAGTCGACGTCGGCGGCACGCTCGAAGAACGGCGTGACTCGTCCGCACTAATTGTCAGAGGAAATTCACACGACGCCCTACCTGGCACCACCAGCGGCGTTTTCGGTGCGAATTTAAGCTGGGAGATCGACCTATTCGGAAGAGTCCGACGGTCTATCGAAGTAGCATCGGCGGAACTCGGGTCACTCGAGGCTGTGCGCAACGGCGTGATGGTTTCTGTTTTGGCAGCGGTGGCGCGGGCGTATGTCGACTTACGCGGATCGCAATTGAGACTCGATGTCGCCCGTCAGAATGTTGCGGTGCAAGAACAGACCTTGGGACTCGTCGATGCGTTGCTGGCAGAAGGCGCCGCGACCGAACTTGACGGCGCAAGAGCGCGCACTCAGTTGCTTACGAGTCGCGCCCGCATCCCTGCGCTCGACGCTCGTTCGAGGGCCGCCGTGAATCGACTAACGACACTCACGGGACAAGTCCCTGGCGCGCTCGATACGACGGTCGGCGCTTGGCAACCTTTACCCGAGCTCGCGAAACTGCCCGATTTCGTGGCCGTCGGAAGTCCGGCTGATTTGATGCGCCGTCGTCCAGATATCGATGCCGCGGAGCGTGCACTGGCAGCGGCATCGGCGCGCATCGGTGTGGCCACGGCCGATCTCTTTCCGACCGTTTCGTTCGGCGCGAGTGTCGGTGTCGGTGCGGCGCCGTTGTCCGGATTAATTGACGCAGGCGCACCCTTGTTCGCGTTAGGTCCGTCTATAACTTGGAATGTATTCGATCGGGCCGGCATCTACGCGAACATCAACCAAGCCGACAGCAACGCGGCGGCTAATCTCGCGCGCTATGAAGCCACCGTCACTCGCGCCCTAGAAGAAGTCGACACCGCGATCAGCGCGTATCGAAATGAAAGGCTCGTGCGCCTGCAACTCTCCGAAGCGGTAGAGTCGAGTCGACTGGCCGCAAATCTTGCCCGTTTACGCTACCGGGAAGGGGTGGAGGATTTCCTCGATGTGCTCGATGCCGAACGCAATCTGTTAATCGTAGAAGACCAGCTCGCGGTCTCCGGAATTAGAGTTGCCCAAAATCTCATCGACATTCATCTGGCTTTGGGCGGTGGATGGCAAGCACTAACCCCAGCTGCCCACCAGCCGTACCAGCCGAACTGAATAAAATGGCGACAACTCATACGCTCTTTCGAAGGAGAGTCGACGGAGCTCACTAAATTTTGCGGCCTAAACTTACTCGTCACTTTAGCTTTCGGATCTCTAACCTCTTCAGACTCGGGAATCGCAAATATTCTATTTGCTAACACGCCTTTCGATTTCGGCTGAGATTTTATTTCCCGCCACCGCGTCGTCGACAGCAAATCATTCTGCTGCCGATTCAATCGAGAACAACGAA
>JBLFWZ010000317.1:0-4875 GCA_047611905.1 Gammaproteobacteria bacterium
CTTTACCATCGCCGTACTGTCGTCACCTTGACGTTTGGTCGCCATTTGAAAGAGTGCATATCCGAGCGAGGCGACGATCATAATTAACATCGCAATCACGACATATTTAACGACAGGCGGCATGGTCGGTCCTCACAAATTGGGCGGCATGCAAGTATAACCCGCATCGCGAACAGACCGCGATTCTAGCTCACGCTGATTCCTAACAAAGGCTGCTAATCCATGCGGTGGCAAAATATCGGACGCCATTATCGATTGCTGGTCATCGTTGCTATCGGTACCGCTATCCTGATTCGATTGGGATTGTGGCAACTCGCTCGTGCCGAAGAAAAGAGTATTCGAACGGAGTCTTTTGCCGCACGACTAAGCAAGGAATCGTTGCCGTTGGCAGAATTGCGCGAAGCGAACGTAGATTTAATTCACTGGCGTCGAGCGACGGCTGTTGGTCGTTTTACGGGCGCGGTGCTCTTACTAGACAATCGGACGTACCACGGTCAGGTAGGTACGGAAGTACTCTCACCGTTTGAATACGCAAATGGAGTGACCGTACTCGTCAATCGTGGTTGGGTACGAACGTCTCTTGATCGACAAATCTTACCGGAAATAACGACCGGCTCTGGCCAGCTTACAATATCTGGGCATATTGGCCCGCCGCCGGTCACAGGGTTGAAATTCAATTCCGCTGCGGATGACATAGAAGTGCTGGGCACAAATCTGATGCGAATTCAAAGCGTCAATTTACCTACAATTGGAGAGCGACTGAAGATCAAATTAGCGCCATTTGTTGTGTATTTAGATGCCGAGTCCAAAGAGGGGTTTGCGCGACAGTGGCCGACACCGGGAGACGGCTCGGCGAAACATAAAGCCTACGCTGTTCAGTGGTTTGCTATGGCATTCGTGCTAATTGTGATCACGCTACTTCTGATTATTCAACGAAACAAAGGGTCGAAGTCAGGCAATGGAAACCGCTGAAAACAACGCAGCTGAGCCTTCAAAAATGCGTTCCAGATTCGCATTGGTCGGCCTAACCATGATATTTGTCGCCCCAATCCTGATCGCTGCGCTCTATACCTCGGGATATTTGCAAATGCCGACGTTTGTTCCGACAAACCGAGGTGAGCTAATTTCGCCACCCGTAGACTTGCGGGAATTGCCGAGCGTGCAACCGCTATTTGATCGGGCCGCTCTCGGCGCGGGGGAATGGATGCTGCTCTTCCTTGCGCCTAAGGATTGCGAAGCTGTTTGCGAATCTACGCTCGAGCGGCTGTCCACGATCCGCTCCCTGCTCGGCTACTCCGGACAAAGAGTTCGTATCCTCGGTTTATTAAACATCGCGCAGTCTGCGGCGACGTCGAATTCGCAATACGCGGCAAAACTAATCCCGGACCCGGCCGTTCACAGCGCCCTAGTCGACGCATTTCGCACCCAGGAGCCCGATGTTAGCCTGCCGCAAATCGTATTTATCGATTGGCGCAAACAGTTGGTCTTGCGATTTGACTCCGGGGCCGAGTCGGGTGATATCAAAAAAGATCTGAAAAAACTTCTTAGGGCCTCTAAGATTCGCTAGTTCATCGCTCAAACGGGCCGCGTCGTCTACTGAAGTCGGCCAAAATAGTTGGTGTATACTCCTGCGACTGACCTTGGGGTTTGGCATTTAATAGGTTTCACGAACTGCCACCGCGTAGATTCCGGCAACCAATCATCTATCGGCAAGACGAACCATGACGGACACAACAGTACAAGCGAGCGGCAATCACGCTTGGCGAGAATACCTCGCACTGTGTAAACCACGGGTCGTAATGCTTATCGTATTTACGGCAATTGTCGGCATGCTGTTAGCGACTCCCGGTGCCGTGCCGCTCGATATCTTCTTCTTTGCCACCGCCGGTATTGCCTTGGCTGCCGGTTCCGCTGCGGCGATCAACCATGTCGCCGAATATCGCATTGATGCGTTAATGCAGAGAACGGCAAATAGACCGCTGCCACAAGGCGAGTTAACCCGTTCTCACGCGTTAATGTTCGCGTTGATCATCGGCGCGCTCGCAATGTATCTGCTTGTCGCGTTTGTGAATGTGTTGACGGCAGTGCTCACATTCGCCTCACTGATAGGTTATGCAGTGATCTACACCATGTTCCTGAAGCACGCGACGCCGCAAAATATCGTTATAGGTGGGGCCGCAGGAGCAGCACCACCGGTGCTCGGTTGGACTGCCGTCACAGGTTCTGTCGACCCACACTCCTTGTTGCTGTTTCTAATAATTTTCGCCTGGACGCCACCCCATTTCTGGGCACTCGCGATTTATCGTCGCGAAGAGTACGCGAAAGCAAATGTTCCGATGTTGCCGATCACGCATGGTGTCGAATTCACTCGCATGCAGATTTTGCTCTATACGATTGTGTTGACCATCGCGACTGTACTGCCGTATGTCACCTATATGTGCGGGACGTTTTACCTAATTTCTGCTCTCATCCTCGATGCAATTTTTCTTTATTACGTCATTCGTATGATGGTCGACCACCGCGATGAGCTAGCGAAAAAAACGTTCAACTATTCAATTGTGTACCTAACCTTATTGTTTATTGTGCTATTCATTGATCATTATCTACCCCATCTGAGCCGCCTAGCTTAACCTAACAGTGAAGATCTGATGACCGCGTCCTCACCCGCACCAGCGGACCGATTACCGCAATGGCTTTGGCTCTGGTTCCCGCCGATTCTGCTCATCGTCATTATTCCGTTAAAGATTATGGCGCCGGAGTTTTATCGTAGTTTTATCGACGGCGAACTTGGCCTCATTGAGCTGGCCACGCCAGTGATTTCGATCGCTGGCGCGATAATTGGATTTAAATTGATGCGTATAGCCAGTGCGCTACCGACCGCACGTATACGAATTTGGATGTTACTAATAACCTTAGGCTGCGTTTATTTCGCTGGCGAAGAATTGTCCTGGGGGCAACATTTGGTCGGCTGGGGCACACCGGCCTACTTAGAAGAAATAAACGATCAAGAAGAAACAAACCTACACAATATAAGCAGTTGGTTTGATCAAAAACCGCGTCTGTTACTCGAAATTTGGGTATTGGTGGGCGGCGTCATATGGCCATTGCGTCAGTTGCTCGGGAAAGCCGAACCCGCAGCCCGTAGCACGGAGGCCTATTGGTTTTGGCCAACTGTCGAACTGCTTCCCACCGCTGCGCTGGCGATACTTATTCGGCTGCCCGAACGGATAAAGTCGCTCTTCGATATCGAGCAACTTCCGCTCGAACTACGCTTTAGTGAGCCGCAGGAATACTACTTTGCGCTTTTTTTGGCGATCTATCTCGGTTCCGTTTATCGGCGCGTAAAATCCGCGAATAACTAGCCCTCAAACGCCAATACCTGCGCCGGACAATGCAAGCGGATCGGCTAACTCTCCACGCAAGCTCGCAAAAGCGCTTTTTTCTATTTGCCGGATGCGCTCAGCAGATACCGAGTATTTTGCCGCCAGTGTCTGTAACGTTTCTTTTGGTTCTATCAACCAACGCCGCGTGACGATGTCGCGGCTGCGCTCGTCGAGGTTCCCCATAGCCTTGAGCAATTGGTTCTTCTCTTCGGCGTCAGTTTCTAAGGCCTCTAGTTGTTCACACGGTTCGAACCTCGAATCGGCGAAATACGCGGCTGGAGCGACGTGTTCATCATCGTCCGCAGCATTGATATCGAATGACGGATCGCGAGCGCTCAAACGTTCTTCCATGAGCAGGACTTCTTTAGGATCGACGTTAAGATCACTCGCGATGGCGTTAACCTCATCGCTATTCATCCAGCCTAAACGCTTCTTTGAACTACGTAGATTGAAGAATAACTTGCGCTGCGATTTGGTCGTCGCGACTTTAACGATACGCCAGTTTCGCAGGATGAACTCATGCATTTCGGCACGCACCCAATGAACTGCGAACGAGACTAATCGTACTCCGACGGTTGGGTCGAAGCGTTTCACGGCCTTCATCAGGCCAATATTGCCTTCTTGTATTAGGTCGCCTTGGGCAAGACCGTAGCCTGAATAACCACGTGCAACTCGCACAACAAAGCGCAAGTGTGACATGACTAATCGCCGTGCTGACTCGAGATCGCCATCTTCGCGAAATTGGCTTGCGAGGGCTTGTTCTTCTTCCAAAGTCAGCATCGGTACGAGGTTTACGGCCCCGATGTACGCCTCCAATGACCCAATTGGCTGTGGAATTTGCATCCCGAGCGCGGTTGTCATGGTTTGGTGCTCCTTTCAAATGCCGGTTATGAGCTAATTTTAGCACTCGTCGAGTAAGAGTGCTAATAACGAATTAAGTTCAACTGGCGTAGGCGAAGGGGCTGCCTGATCGGCCTAAGGCGTAACCACGTCCAATCGGCGAAGATGCACAGACACCGAATGCAATGCCCCTGCCAACCCTAATGTGGCGCCGCCAACTAATGCCGACAAAATAGAAAAACCTGAAAGATTAGACAGTTGTACATCGGAGTCGTAGAGACTCCTAATCGTCTCGGCAGGTAAGCTGAGCATCTCAACGGCTCCAAAAACAGTTATCACTGCGAGTACGGCCCCTGCTAGCCCTTGAAGCACACCGCCATACAAGAAGGGTCGCCGCACGAAAGAGTCCGTTGCGCCACATAACTTGACCACCTCGATTTCTGCCCGCCGGCTGAAGATGCCGTTTTTGACGGTATTAGCAGTGATCAGTACGACCCCAAGGGCGAGAATTAGGGTGAATATTGTCATCCAGCGCGCCACGAGGGTGCCAATGGCTGTCACTTTCTGCACCCATATTAAATCTAGCTCGACGTGCTCCACCAACGGGTTTTGCCGTAAATCAGATTCAAGTCCTTGTCCAGCCAAAGCGTCA
>JBLFWZ010000318.1:0-4838 GCA_047611905.1 Gammaproteobacteria bacterium
GTGTCTAGATTCGGATCGTCTAGGCCAAAGTACGCCCGGTGCTTTTGCTGAATGTAAGGTGCTTCGCACCTCTTGCGGCGAGCGCCGTGAGCAAAAACGACGCAACAATTATCAGCAAGCGGGCGTGAGTGACCCAGGCCCCGTAACGTGATTCTAATTAATTCATCTAACCGATTTAGAACGTCTTGAACCCGTGACCGGTAAATTTTGTGTGCGGCGATTGTCCAAGGCAGCAGCCCAGTTGAATCCCGCCACTGCGCAGGGGACGACGAATGAACACCCGCCCCCCGATCGCGATGAGCATTATCAGACAATCAAACCACCGCGAAGGCGCGCTTCCTTCCGGATTCGCGCTGACACAATCGGCTGGAGGGGCGGTACTCGTCCAAGGGCGGTAATCCGAGACCGACCCGATAAGCTTGGTGCATATGCGGTATTCCAGGTTCATTGCGGCCCAATACAAAGTACTCAATCTTTCCGCTATTGGCAGATTTTTGAGTCATAGTGCCGACCCAATAGTCTTCATCCTCAACTGTCCTGTCAGCTAATTCTTCTACTGCCGCTTGGTTAAACTCCACCCGCATCTCGCTGTCTACGTCATACAACGCGCCGTCGCCGGTAATTTCGGCGCCGATATGTTGTGCTGCATAGTGGTAGACCTTCGTGTACGACGCCCCTGGATCGCCTTGAACGGGATAAACCATGAACACCTACACGACCTGATTGAACGAAATAATATGAGTGTTCGGGAACACGAATTAAGCGACAGCAGCCGCATCGCTCGCATTCCACTGCGTTTGTGGCCGCGCGCGCAGATTGTATAAATAGCGATCCGGAACGCCCATGCGATGATTCTGACCGAAGGCGTCTAACGTCGAGGTGTTACCAACTAAAATCTTGTTAACCGTATTTTTATGACGATTTTCAAAATAATAATTCTCACCGTATGTATCGTTTGCGAGTTTCCAATTCAGGGGCATCTCAATCTTTTGAGTACTCATATACGTTGATGCGCCGAAATCCCACGTCTCCAACTCGGATGCTAAGTTTTCATCTAACAACGTATCCTCATCTACGGCGGCGTCGCCCGTCGCACGCACCACGAGTAGGCCGTACTTTTCAGTGCTCGGCAGCTCGACTAAGCCGAGGCAAGATTTATCAGGTGCACCGAAACTATCGGTTCGCTTCACACCAATCAGAGAGCCATCATTAGCGTAGCTCCAGCCATGAAAGATACAGCTGAATCGGTTACCTTCACCGCGCTCGTCGAGCACTACCGTCGCGCCACGGTGCCGGCAACTATTGACGAAGGCACGAAATTTTCCCGTCTTGTCGCGCGTCGCAAGAATAGGAACACCCAGATGGTTGTTAGTCAGATAGCTCCCTGACTTCGGTAGATCTGCCGATCGCCCGATTATCTGTAGTTGGCCTTGGAAAAATGTCACCCTTCCTGCGCCGCAAGATCTTTGCATGTAAACGCAGATGCCGGCGTCTGCAGCATGACACCCGTGCGATCGGTGCGATCGGTGTCATCTGCGTCAATCAAACTCAACATCCGATTAATCGACGTTACCTGATGTTCCTGTTTCATTTTCTATCCCCCAATTATTCGGTGCGCGGTACAGAAGTGATTGTGGATTTTCCGGATCGCGGGCGCTGTGCCTCCTATCCGGGCAGGCGATTGCTCCGCCTGAAATTCTCAAGGTGCCTGACCCTGATAGCTCTTACGTTCAAAGTCGATCGGTCCGATAGTCGGCGGCCCGCCAGCAGGAACTTGAAAATCAAGGCGATTTGGACTCGGGAGTTGAACGAATTGAAATAATTGACGTTAGAAGCGCCTGCTAAACCGTTGTTAAACTAAAATTCGCGCCAAATTAGGCCACGCATGCGGGGTGGGTTCACTCGGGGCTTCCTCACCAGCGCAAGAGGCTGGGCGGCGTAACTCCTTACTTGGGGTTAGCAATCGGACAAAATTGTCGGCATGCGAACGACCATTGAGAGTCAATACTGTTGAAAAGGGCGATAAATAGGAGTCTCAAAGGGGACAGGTTTATTTGAATGATCGGTCAGCATTGTGTTGATTAAAGAAGCGTATTTCCATTATTTGTACCCGTGAGGCGTTGACGATGTTGCTCTAACTCCGAGGTCGGAGTTTCGTCCAAATAGATCGATCCTTACCCGAACCGAGCAGCGATACGGTTCCGGACACCGGCGTCAACGTAAACTTCTTCGCGACTACTCCCTCTCCGATTGAGCGACGATGTGAAATTTGCATGACGGGACCATACCTCATCTTCAAACGATTGTGTCCCGTTCGGCTTAGCCAATGGGTTCGGTTCCGCGTCTATCGGGACGATATGTTTGACAGTGAGAACTGACGACCGACGCTCCTTGGACTTTACTGTCTTCAAAACGAATCGGCACGTAGCTGCTGAGAAGGCACGTGCCACGTCGACGGCACAGATTACAGATCCCATCGTACCCGTTCAGGATGCCGCAATCATTCGTCTTCAGATTGGCCGACAGATGACCCGTTTACGGCAGGACATCGTAACGTGCGATAACGGACGCGGTGCCGGACATCCCACTGTGACGTAGTGGTAGCGTTCGCGGCCCCATCGCAGTTTCGCAATCTGTTGTACGCTGACGACCGTCGCAATGTGCGACGTGTCGGTGAATCGGGCCCTGCTTCGGATTTCCTCACCGCCAATAAGACAATTTGCCGGAACAAGGCTTGTCGCGCAAAGTAGCTAGGATTAGCTACTCACTGAGTAAAGAGAAGAATGACAATTATCAATCGGGTCATTGTGCTATGTACTGGCAATATTTGTCGCAGTCCAATGGCCGCCGCCGTCTTACAGGACGCCTTGAGCCAGGCGCAAGTGCCGGTCGCGGTCAGTTCCGCTGGGCTGGGTGCTTTGGGTGGGCAAAAAGCAGACCCTATAGCGATCAAATTGATGGCCGAACGCGGTCTTGATATCAACCCTCATACCGGAAAGCAATTCACCTCTTCAGACGGCTTCGAAAACGATCTGATACTCGTGATGGAATCCGAGCAAAAGGCAGCCGTCGAAAACGGATGGCCGCTCTTGCATGGCCGTGTCTACCGCCTTGGCCATTGGGGAAATTTCGAGGTCGACGACCCCTACCAGCGTGGCGAAGAAGCGTTCCGCAAAGCCTTAACGACGATTGATGCGGGGGTCGTGCCTTGGCTCGAACAAATCACAACCTAGTATCATTTTTACGTTATGCAGTCCTCGGCGCAATTGGCGGTAGCGCCCTTATTGCGATCGTCGGCACGTTAAGTATTACCTTAGCGCCGAAGCGCTACGATGCGGGGATCGTCTTATTTCACTTGCCCGGATCCGGAATGTCCGATTCGGCACGTGACTTCGTCGCAGCAAGCTTGGCGCGACCGGAATTTTTGGCACGCGTTGTAGCCGAACGCGGATCGGATAACCCGATGGCGGAACGCCTTATCGACAAACTCTTCGTTGAGGCAACTAATGCCGCAGGCTCCGTTGCCGAATTACACCTGATTGGATCCGATGCGGCAAAGCTTGCAACCATTTTGAAAGGCGTAGCGAGAGAAATGGTCGCGCTCCATTCGGACAAGCAAAAGGCGAAGTTCCGACCACTACTGGACAAGCTAGATGAAGAATTGAAAACCGCAGTGGAACGCCGGCGGAAGTTTAAAGCCGCACTACGTGATTTCGGTCCACTTCCAAGTTCGGCGCGTGGTGCGGTTGTTGTCTCGACCGACCTCGCCAGAAAACGGCTTGAACTCGAGTTACAAGAGCGTTATCGAGTTCGACAGAGTTCCGTATCACAAGACATGAAGCGGCGGCGACAACTGAAGACTCTGATTGGCATCCAGGAGGAGCGGCGGCAAAAACCCGTCAAAGGTATTGATTTCGAATCTCCTCATTTCAAACTCGTGAGCAACGTGACGTTCTCCGATGTCGAAGTGCTCGTGCTGAAGCAAACTAAAGGGCGACTCGACACGGAACTCGAACTTCGCAAACCATTAATAATTGAACGCGATGTGGTTGTGACACCGATCGTGCCTAATTATATGCCGCTCGTTTTACTAACTGCGGTGGGTGGGTTGATTGGAGCGCTTGTCGCCGGGCTCGTCTGGTCCTATCGCCAATCCTCGGCCGGTGTATCGAGCGCTTCGGTCGTCGGGAAATATCTCAATCTTCCGGTGGTCGGTGTAACCGCGCAGTGGGTCAGCGATTTCGGCGAGCGCGAGCGACAAGTCCTAGCCGACTCTGATACGCAGGATCTGGCCGTGGCGGGCATCCATAGCGTCCGCGTGGCGCTTCATCTACTAGCAAGGGCGGAACCCGTGATCTTCGCTGAAATCGGCAATCGGCGACACGCTAGTCACATCATTGCTAACCTGGCGATCGTCGCGGCACAGGCCGGGGAGCGAGTGCTGATCATCGATGTGGATAGCAGCCAGAACGTGCTCGCAGGGCTATTGGCTCGCAAAACAAATTCCGAGCAGGTCATCGCTCCGAATGCTAACGAAACCACCGAGAAACCCGAGATTGATAAACACGCTCTGACGCCGACGATTCGCCTTTTAGGCGGCGACGACGTACCAAACAATGTCGACGCAAAAACACTACCCGTTGCTCGCGAGTTTCTTGCGGACTTCGATCGGATCTTAATCTACGCGGGCACGGTCTCCACAGCTAAGGACTTGCTCAAAGGATACGACACAGGTATCGGCATCGTCGTGTGTCCCAGCGATGTGCGGCTATCGGCGTTGCGCAAGGCATACGTGAGAAACATGCACGGGGTTCTACTGTGCGCTTGTCCTATCGATG
>JBLFWZ010000319.1:0-4830 GCA_047611905.1 Gammaproteobacteria bacterium
CGCGTTCGCCGGCACCATTGCACCATTCGGCTTAGCGGGATGGCAAGTGGCATTTTTCGTTGTGGGTTTGCCCGGCTTGTTGCTCGCAATCTGGGTTCGGACACTCAGAGAACCGGAACGCGGCAGGATGGACGGCATAAAGTCCATCCCGGTAGCGCATCCGTTTCGTGAATTTGGCGCAGAATTGAGTGCCGTCCTACCGGGTTTTTCGATATTCAATCTCTACCGATTGCGCGCCACAAATCGCACAGTTGGGTTTAACATTCTCACCTTGGTCGGATTGTTAGTTGCGGCCTACGCTTTAACCAAACAGCTGGGTAACCCCGCGCAATGGGGCGCGCTCGCCATTGGTTTCTATGCGACCGTTTCATGGGCCCAGTGTTTACGCTTGCGCGACCCGCCTGCTGCAAAATTGATTCTTGGATCGCGGGCTTGGGTTTTGTTCGTTCTTGGGCTTTCGCTGTTTGCTTTTTCGACCTACGGGCTGACATTTTTCACCGCGCCATTTTTTATCCGTTACCACGACGTACCCATCGAGGACCTCGGCTTCAAACTTGGCGGGATCGTGGCCGGGTTCGGATTCCTTGGCGCAACGACTTGTGGTGTGTTGGCGGATGCCTGGCGCAAACGCCATCCCTGCGGGCGCTTGTATGTTGCCATCATAGCGGCGCTGGCACCGATACCGGCGGGACTGTGGATGCTACACACTGATTCAACCAATTTAGCTTTCGCTCTGAACGCCATCGTTGCATTCGCAGGTGCCGCGTGGCTTGGCATTGCGGGTTCAACGGTCACAGATCTCGTTCTGCCCCGCATGCGCGGTACGGCAAGCGCCGTCTACATTTTGACGGTGACTTTGTTCGGACTCGCGCTCGGTCCGTTCACCGTCGGCTTGGTATCTGATTTAACCGGCGACTTACGTAACGGTCTTACGGTGGCATTATTGATGAACTTAGGTGCAGCTTGCTTGATTGGATTAGCGTCGCGCTACTTACGCGACGACGAAAATAACCTCGTCGAACGAGCGCGCGCCGCCGGTGAGTTGATCACCTGAGCGCGGGTCACAATATCGGCTGCTCACCCTGAGTTAGCGCTTGGCCTTGCTGCGCTGTCGTTTAGCTGAGCAGTGAACTCGTTGGGGAAAAGAATTGCACTGGCGATTCCCTACGCATAAATTAACTGTAGCAACACTCACTCGAGAGCGTCCGCAAATAGGCGACATCGCAATAGATATCACACAACCTCTATCCACAGGAACGCGTTATGAAATCCGAACAACTAAAGGCTTTGCAAACACCGCTCAAAGCACAATACCGAGAAGACCCCGAATCTGCTGTTGTCACCTTGCGAGCAGAAGGTCGCACGGCCGAAGGAATCGCCTGCAAGGTGTCTACAGGACAAGCCATCCTGGAAGCGGGTTTACACCCGGCAAGTGGTGGAGACGGATCCCAAGCTTGCTCCGGCGATATGCTTTTAGAGGCACTGGTCGCCTGTGCGGGAGTGACTCTGCAAGCAGTTGCAACTTCGCTAGAAATTAATCTCCGCGACGCATCACTTTCTGCAGAAGGCGATCTCGACTTCCGCGGCACGCTTGCAGTCGCCAAAGAGGCCCCGGTTGGTCTACGCAACATCCGACTCAGTTTCAAACTCGATACCGATGCGCCTAAAGAAACGATCGATAAACTCATTGAGCTAACAGAACGCTATTGCGTGGTCTTGCAAACGATCCGTCAATCGCCAGAAGTGTCAGTCACGAGCGAGATTATTTTGGCCTAACAAGGTTTAGCCCCAGGTTCGCAAACGGTATCGAGTAATGATCCGGCAAACCTAACTGCGTTCCGAACTGGGCCCGTGCCGCGCCGCTAGCCGATTCCGTAGTCAAACTGGGTGGCGCGCGGCATACAGGGATGTACACGGTGGAACGAAGGCGGTTTGTCCAAGCCGCACTTCAGCCTTCGCGCGAACGGTCGATTTCATCTTGCGCTGCAGCAAAACTCCGACAGATAAGCCGGCTAAAACATCGGCTAGCAAGTCGATTTACCTACCTATACGGCTGGAGTACTATCCTGCCAAGCTTTCAACCCGCAACGATGCTGCCGCAAGCACAAAGTCGGTTCAACTCCCCTTTATCGGAACCGTGTGTCGTTAGCAGTGATCTCATAATTAGGAGAACATTCCATGTCCCAGTTCGACGTCTTGATTCAAAACGGTACGATTATAGATGGCACGCGCGCTCCGCGATTTCGCGGCGACATCGGAATATCCGATGGCAAAGTTGTGGCAATCTCTAAAAGTGGGCTCGATGCGAAAGACGCCAAAGAGGTCATCGATGCAGACGGATTAGTCGTCGCACCAGGTTTCGTTGATCTACACACTCACTACGACGCGCAAATCCAATGGGATCCGTACTGCACCTTATCTGGATGGCACGGGGTTACGTCGCTAGTACTCGGAAATTGCGGATTTGGATTCGCACCGGTCGCACCAGAAAATCGCGAACGCGCAATGTTGAGCATGTCGCGAGTAGAAGCCATCCCTTTCGAATCGATGAAGCAAGGGATGTTGTGGGACTGGGTAACATTTCCTGACTGGATGGATTCGCTCGCGCGCATGCCTAAAGGTGTGAACGTGCTGTCGTACGTTCCAATCGGCCCCCTGATGATTTGGGTCATGGGTTTAGAAGCGGCGAAGTCACGCGATCCGAGCGCCGAAGAACTCGCAGAAATGTGTTCTCTGATAGACGGCGCGATGGACGCCGGCGCATGTGGCTGGTCGGTGCAACATTTAGGCGACGGGTTTACCTCGGTGCAGCGCGATTACGACGGCACGCCAATGGTTACCGACTGCATGAGCGACGAAACGTGTTTGGCGTTCGCCGAGGTTTTGCGCAATCGCGACCAAGGCAGTATCCAAATCACACAAGCTCAAGAAGACATCCGCGAAGATCTGATCTTCGTTGAAAAACTCGCGGAAGTTTCCAAACGCCCTGTCCTATTTAACGTGGTGTCTGCAAATAACTACCATCCGCGCCAAAGCCGTCGCCTGGTTGACTGGGCTGAGAAAGCGCAAGAGCGTGGAAACCTTGTTTACTTACAAGCTGTGAACGTCGGCAATGATTTGACCTATACCTTCGAAGATTTCAACCTGCTTGACGGTCAAGAAGATTGGCGCGAAGTCACCTTAGGCGATGTGCCTGAGCGCATGCGTAAAATGCGCGACCCCGCAATGCGCGCTCGGCTGTGCGAAGACTACGATAACGGACGCATGCCGATCGCATGCGGACCCATCAAAGAGTTCATCATCAAAGAAACCGTTAAACCGGCGAACAAAAAATGGGAAGGCATGAACCTACACCAACTCGGCGAAGCGCAAGGACGACACCCAATCGAAGCGATGCTCGATCTTGTCCTCGATGAAGATCTAAAAACCGTGATATTCACGCCTGCGTTCAATACGGACGTCGATCTAAATCGCGAAATATTTGCGAGTGAAATCACCGTGCCAGGCGTGTCCGATGGCGGAGCGCACACAAAGTTCGTCACAATCGGGCGCTATACGACGGAATTCATTGCCGACTTCGTTCGTGAGAAAGATATCCTCAGCCTCGAAGAAGCGCATTATCGGTTGTCGTGCCTGCCGGCGAAGATGGCTGGTTTAACCGATCGCGGGGTTATCGCAGAAGGACAACCTGCCGATATCGTGGTCTACGACTACGAAACCCTGCACTCCACGCCGTCCGAAATCGCACATGATTTCCCCGCCAACGAGTGGCGTCGCGTGCAGAAGGCGGTTGGCTATAACTACATTATGGTTAACGGCGAAGTCACGTTTAAAGGTGGCGATTGCACGAACGCGACTCCAGGTAAATTATTGCGCCACGGTCACGCCTAAACGCAAAGTAGAGTTAATATTTACCGGGCTGCATCCAACAGCCCGGCAAATCCTCCTCTTCGTTCGTCTGAACCCCACCCAGCAAGCCTAGGGCGTAAAGTCCAATTCCGGTCGCGCCATACGTCCACAGTGGGCGACGTGAACCTGAACCCAATCGCGATGCGACACGCAAAATCGCCGGTCGCGAAAAATCGAGAGTGCCGATAATATCAACGCATCGCGAACGACGAGACATTATCCCCAATGCATTTATACGACAAACCCGAATGCCCGTTTTGCTGGAAAGTAAAACTCGCCTTAGCTGAGATGAATTTGGAGTGGAGCGAGACTGTTTTCTCGACACCTGATCGCCCGGCAGATTTTCTGGCCATCAATCCCGCAGGCACTGTCCCGGTGCTTACCGATGGCTCAACGATTGTCACAGACTCAGCCGTGGCACTTGAGTATTTGCAGGATCAAGCAACCGACCAAACTTTATTACCGGTAAGTGCACCAGCACGCGCACGCGCACGCACGCTGCATCTATATTCGACGGCGACAATCGGGCCGAAATTACGCGAGGTTATTTTTGAAAAACGCAGTAAGCCGGAAGTCGAATGGGATTGGGACCGTATCAACGCGGCTACCGCCGGTTGGCATGACTGCCTTCAATACTTAGAGCCGTGCTTAGGCAGCAATGATTTTTTCGCGGAACAATTTTCGTTTGCAGAATGCGCGCTCATTCCGCGCTTCGGATTAGCAGAGTTATACGGGGTAGGAGTTACAGCTGAATATCCAAATTTATTTTCGTGGTTCGGCCGAATGAAAGCACGTGCCAGTTATCTACGCACAGCTCCTGCCGGGCTACAGTAGCGAAATATCCCGTGCCGAAGTAATTCCTAGATTATTGATCCGGCACGTCCAGCGGATGCGCTATGCATGGCGAATTTAGACTCTGCG
>JBLFWZ010000320.1:0-4769 GCA_047611905.1 Gammaproteobacteria bacterium
GCCCACCCCGGGGCTTGGTCCGGCAATCATGATGCAGTTGTTCTGCACGTTCATCATGCCAAAATGCAATGCTGTCCTCAGATTTCGAAGACTTTCGATCGCTGCGTCGTCGGGCACCGACGTTGCAAGGATTGCGTGATCAGCCTTTTTGGACTTCAACGCTTTGTAAATCTTGTCCTGCTGTCGACTGTGCGAAATCGTCGCGTAAACCGGGATATTGACGTGTTTCTCAATAATATCAGGATCCTCAACGCCAGCCTTCAACGCCTTTTTCGCGAAGGCTGCCGCGACACCTACAAAACCTCCCAAAATCAATGCCAAGAGCACAATTCGAGAGCGGCTCGGCTTAATAGGTGACGTGGGCAAGTACGCGTAATCAATAACACGCACATTTCCAACTGTGCCTGCCTTCATTACACGTAGCTCCTGCGCGGTATCAAGAAGCGACCTATAGAGGCTGGTACTGACCTCGACGTCCCTAATCAATCGCAACAGATCTTGCTGAGTCGTCGGCAGGTCGCGAACCTGATCGTTTAATTCATTCAGTTCAGTGTTAAGTCGATTGATCTGCCGGTCGACGGCAACAATCGTCGGGTGAATCTCAGTGAACGCCAACCGGACCTTTTCACGCTCTTGTCGTAATACATTTATCTGAGCCTCAGCCGTAACAATCGCCTGCAGAACTCCTTGTGTTTCTGCCGGGAGGTCGATCGAACCCTTCTCCAGGCGATATGAGTTTAGTGCAAGCTCAGCGGCCTCTACGTTCTGTCGCACCAACGGAAGCTGGCTATCTAAAAAATCCAGCGTCTTCGCCGCTTCCGCTGATTTTCGTTCAACGTTTTGACGTACATAAACATTCGCAATTTCGTTTACTTGCTTCGTGATGCTTACAGGATCCGGACCCTGAACGCTGATGGCGAGAATACCGGACCAATCTCCACGTTCAGCTACATCCAGACGGCCTTGAAGAGACCGAGTTGTGTTCAGGCGAGAGCCTCGTCGTATCCAGAAACTCTGATCTCGCTGCGCTTGCAGGGCCGACACAAACAGTCTGAGGCTGCCTTCGCCCGGCAATTCAACTATCGCAGTTTCACCGACCTTGCCGCGGAGCAAGAAAGATTCATTGGCATCGTAGAGAACGAACTTGTCAGCGCCGGACGCAATCAATTTCATGGACTGTCCACGCATGGCGTCTGGCAATTCCAAGGTATCGACCTTGATCGCGGGCCGCTCATCTGCTGGTAAGCCGCGAGCTAATGCCTCGCCGATGACCGGCATATAGTCGGGTCTTGCGTTTATATCCAGCTGCAAATTGTCGACAACAGTGCCCAGCACGGATCTTGATCGTAAGATTTCGATTTCAGCATTGACTGGGGCGTAGTCTCCCAACATGGCCGTAGCATCAAGATTGGCTAACCCAGGTGATTTCTCTTCAACTTGCAAGAGACCATCAGCTTGGTAGATCGGTACAGCCGTATAGGCGTGGAACAAGCCCACGAGCAAAGCAGCAGCGGTTATAGCCACGATCAACCATCGGTTCTCGACAAGAACACCGATCAGCTTCCCAATATCGATATCTTCTTCTTCGATTCCCGAGGATGGCTGATACATGTGAACTTCGTTCGGCGCGCCAGTCACTAGTTTGTTCCAACGTTGTCTGCAATTCCGATCACACTGATCGACGGCAGCAACTGAGTGATCACGCGATTCCACTGCGAGATTCCTGCAGTATCTACAAATATGACATCCTGCGCCTGTAAACCAAAACGCTCGGCCAATAACATACCGGTTGCATAACGCGCATCAAGTTGAAAAATCTGAGGGTTGTCGTCGTCCGTTCCGCGCACAACGAAAATAGCGCCAGAATTCGCAGAATTTTGATTGACGCCGCCTGCCTCACCGAGTGCCGCGGCCAATGTCAAGTGTCCATTCAAAATCTCTACAGAAGATGGCTGTTTAACCTCGCCCATCACGAACACTTTTTGCTGGCTGCGATCCAGCACGTTAATAATGTCGCCGTGCCGCAATGTTAGATTTTGACTCGAGTCTGCATAGTCATATAGCGCCTTGAGATCAATCTCGTGAACTTTTCCCTCGCGCGAGACGTTGACACCGCCTTTGTGCGCATTCTCAGTAAGGCCACCCGATAGACTGATTGCATCAGCGATGGTCAACGGAATATCTCTTAGCGGCAGAACGCCCGGCTGCTCTACTTCACCGACGACGTAGACTCGCTTGCTTCGAAACGCGACAACTCGAACATCGAGCTGCGGATCTTGAATGTAGGTACTGAGCTTGTCGGTAAGCACATCGCGCAATGCAGCGATATTCATGCCGGATGCCTTCACCATTCCGACATAGGGATAGTAAAGATAGCCGTCCTCACCCACTTGTTGACCCGACGTTTCTGCATCGCGGAAAGACCCTGCGGGGATGGTCAGTTCCGGATGGTCCCAAACAATAATCTGCAAGACGTCGCCGGCACCTATCACATAGTGAATCTGCGCCACTTTGAATTCTTTGGCTATTTGTCGAACGTCCGATTCCTGGATAGCATCCATTTTGTTCAGGAGTTCCAACGTTATTGGCGTCACGCGAACCGTCGGCCCGCCCGGCAGCTCCGCCGGCTCCGACATCGTCATTCCTGGCGCAATAGCACATGCACTAAGCATCATCGCTGCCAAAAAAATCGTCGTATTTGCCAAAAACTTCATCGCTGTTTCTTACGCCTTAATTTTCTTAACCCAACTATCGACACCGGTTTCGATGTCAGCCAACGCCTCCGCAAATGCCGCCTTCGGCCTGCGGTAAGGATCGTCAATGTCTTTGTCCTGCCACTCACCGAAGCGATAAACTTTTCCGCGAGCCGTCGAATCCGAGTCATCAATAGCCCGCTTGTGGCCCGATTCCATCACCAACACAAGATCGGCTGCACGCACCATGTCCGGATGAATCTGACGCGCGCGATGCGCGCTGATGTCTTCACCCAACTCATTCATAAGTTCGATCGCATAGTCGGACGCCGGGTGCCCGACCAGGGCCCCGAGTCCGGCCGATTCGACCGCAATATCGTTTTGTCCTCTCAATGCACGCTTGAGTAGCGCCTCTGCCATCGGACTGCGGCAGATATTCCCCACGCAAACTACCAGTATGTGTCTGATCATTATGGTTTTATTATGCTTATGTTCAGGCACTCACTACATAGTCGTAATGTAGATTGAACATAATAATGCCGAAGCTATTGATTTTTGTCTACAAAGCTTGATTAGTGACTGCTCCACCGGATGAATCCTCGCGTATCTCGTGAATTCTCACCCGTCGCGAGAATTTCGCGTCGCTCAAATCCGAGGCCAATGTCGAAGCGGCCAATCCTGGTATATCGAGTATGCTGGATGTCGACGCTTGCCAAGTCTTGCGGCTCGATAGCAACCGTGTGACGACCATCTCGGAGCACTCTGTTTAATTCGCCGAAGCGTCCCAGAACCTGCCAGAAATTTCCTTCAGAACTTACAACGATAATGCCCGCACTAACGACACGCGCATCATTATCCAGACCGTGACCGATTATGCGTCTTCGATAGGTATAGCCGGATTGATAAGTATCATGCCGATAAGCGCAATTGAATCCATACGCACTACTTAGAGCTTCACAGTCGGTAACGGCCGCCTCCGCAAACCAACGATAGGAATACTGGCCACGCGTAATGCCACTTCCCTCAATACCGAACTGCGCCAGATTGCGGCTGGGAAAACCACCCGCCTCGTCTTCACCGATTAACTGCCCATAAAGTGACACCGGTGTGCCAAACCAAAGCGTTGTCCATCGAACATCGAATCCAGCCATTTGATCGCTTGGTTCATTCTCAAGAGTCGTATCGCCAGTGCCGATATTGTCTCTCCCAAGAAAAAGGTCCCAAAACGCATCAAAACC
The DNA here is from genome assembly GCA_047611905.1 of Gammaproteobacteria bacterium. GTDB lineage: Bacteria > Pseudomonadota > Gammaproteobacteria > UBA11873. The sequence continues at coordinate 3,932 of JBLFWZ010000320.1, forward strand.
GCAGGGCCTACCGTCGCCACACCAAAGCGCCGTTCTGGACACGCCAATCTCAAGCGACTTTAACGGCCGAAAATTAAATCGCATACCAAAAAACTGAGTATTCGGGATCGTGCGCTCGGCTTCGAGCTGCCCCCAGATCATATTGATATCCCATGGTCCGAGCCAACTCAGAAATTTGGTGTTGAATGGCTTGGTGAGATTACGGCCAATGGTAAGCGCCGGTATCGGACGCGCATTGTTCGACAAGATCAGACTGCCATCCCAACCTGGCCCCCACCATCGATCCATCGTACTCGCCGCAATTGACCAATTGCCCAAATCAACACCGATTTGGCTACCGTCCGGGCGAAAATCCTCGCCGTCGGCAGGGTCGTCAACAACAGACAAGTTCAAATCGATCGACAAATGCTCGCCAAACCACGAGTACTCGGCTCCGATCTCTCCCTGCTCGCGCGGTGTATTAGCGAATCCACGTATTTGTGCGGGTTCTTGCGCCCCTGCAACGTGGCCGCCATAGGAATGTTGGCCGCGTGTCGTCTCACGCCGCGCTCTTTGGAGGATGCGATGGAAGGTGGGCATAACCGCATTGGGCAATACGATGTCGTCAGCTTCGACCTTTTCGAGGTCGGCGAGCAGCGCGTCCCAGGACAAGGGCCACATGGTCACAGGGCCGCTGATGGCGCCGTAGTCGGCAAGTACCTGAATATCGTGGCGCAGGCCGACATCACCGGCTTGTGCTTGGGGTGCCGCAGATGACGGCGCTGTGAGCAGCACATTTACGATAATGAATATGGATAGGTTGCGGAGCGAATTCATCGGCGAATTGTCGCCTGCTAGG
>JBLFWZ010000321.1:0-4724 GCA_047611905.1 Gammaproteobacteria bacterium
GTGTGCTCAAGGCTCGTCAACTCCAAATGGGCACGGGCTTGGCAATAAGCCGCCGTTGAGGAACTCGGTAACGGTTTCGATTGCGATGCGCAGACCACCTGCAGTTTGTGCACGACCTCTCGGCAGTCTCTATCGGCGTCGCAACGCGACTACTCGCCGCCTAGTTCAAGGCGGGCTAAGAACATATTCGCGAATCAATCAGCCAAGATTAACGTCGCGTGCCGAAAAAACGCGCTAACCGCCTAACAACTCGTCTTTAGGCTTGTGAGCCGTGCCGTCCACGTCCCATTTTCGATTGAATTCCGCCACGCCGAATGGCGTGCAAGTATTTACGCATCCCCGTACAGACTAGCGTCTGAGTTTCGAGTTGGACCGACGGAATTAGAATGGAGCTTGCGTCGAGAATAACGGTTATTAGTAGGAAAGGCCCGTGGGGCCGATAAGGATCGGGGCTGAGTGAAAAGAGGATCGTCAGCGGATCGTTGGTGTGAGATCAGGTCGTGGCGGCAATCCACGAGAAAATAGCTGCTGAAACGGGTTGTCGAAGGTGACGACCGAGATCAGAAAACACTACTACCGCATTGTCTCGAAGATTTCGTATCCGAAGATAATTCTGTCCGAGTGGCTGATGTCTTCGTCGATGGTCTGAACCCGGAGCAACTGGGTTTTGACGGCGCGTTGCCGGCAGCACGGGTAGACCTGGATATCATGCTGCCATACTGCTGGAGCTTTACGTCACCGGTTATCTCAACCGAGTCCAGTCGAGCGGCGCTTCATACGATGTCGGAACAGGCGCGCGACTCAATAGGCGAAACCGATTTAATCGCAATCGCTGATGGTGGTTATTACAGCGGTAAAGAGATCGTAACTTGTAAAGCGGGCAGCATACAGACGCTACTGCCGAAGCCTCACACCTCAGGTAATCGCTCAAAGGGACGCTTTGAGAAACAAGATTTTCGTTACCTTCAGTCAAGCGGATAAGTACGTCTGCCCCGCAGAGGAACACGCAACCTATCGATTTAGAAGTGAGGAGAAAGGTCAGGCCGCTCGCGGGTATTGGTCATCGACTCTGGCTCCTGCTTCGCTCTATCTTCCCCATTCATGGGGGCGACGGACTTTCTGACCAAGACGCTACCGAAGGTTAGTACTGAGATGAGTTTGCATGTCCTGGCGTATAACTGAAAACTGCGATGAAAATCTTCGGCATCGGAACGCTTATCGGGGGTTGAGTCCCGATCTTTGTCCCGCTTGACGACGTTGCATTACCGAAAAATTACTCGCTACGATATTTGCGCGCATTGATGATCGTCTGCGACGGGACCAAACGGGACAAAGTCGGTAGGTAGCTGTCAGCGAGGATAATGCCAATAAATTTTACAATCCGATTCAACTAGCTTGATGCTGCCGAAACATACTCTCGTCAATGCAAAATACTCTATTGAAATGGATAGGCAGTTTAGCCTTTTCAGTTAACTCGAGAGAATCAAAATCTATTAAGCCTTTAGGCCAAATACGGGCGAGATGGCTATTCGTCACAGCTCAACAGTGGAAGTTGAATTGGCACGGAAAAAAGCACCTACTTGGCCGTTCCGACCGGCACCGATGAGCATGATCGGATCGATAATCGGCTTAGTTTGGGGTTTCGAATTCTGACTGGCATTCCGCCGAGATATTTCGTGCGACAAGTTCGCCGTTATCGCCTAGTGAGAGCAAGGTGCTGGTCGTGACCCAGAGGCTAGATAACTATCAGCAGATTAGTTCGTATACGCAGTTTAGCCGTACTCAGATCGATCGCTTGCGAAGCCTTGGTTTTACGATGATCCGCAATTATCGTGCTAGCATATAGGGCTGTGCTCGATACGCACTACGCTATAAACTCTGTCGCAAAGGCGACGCAGGATCTTCAACGAGCAGGTGCAGAAATTAAGCACTCGAATTGACATCGTTGTCCCTGACAAAACCCTTAGAATATGGAGGGGGATTTTCGAGCGTAGGCGAACGTTTTAAATTCGTGTTTGTGGCTGCAAAACGCGATGCACGAATCAATTGAAAATATAAGACTAATTATTCAAATGAAGGGGTTCAGTCATTAATCTATCTGTATGGAAGCTTGGGACCCTCACAATTTGTTGTTTGCTCATGCCACTTTCGGTGTCGTCCCAAGACATCGAGTCGATTATCTCTTTCGAAGTTTCTGAGTTTATTGTTGATGGTGATAACCGAATAAGTTCCGAGCGAACTGAAGCTATCCTGTCTGCATTTGTTGGTAATCACACGGATCTGGAATTTCTGATCGAAGCCGGCCAGGCGCTGCAAAATGCGCACGCGTATCTCGGTTTTAATTTTCACCGCGTTGTGCTGCCGCCGCAAACAATGGACGATGGGATCGTGCACTTAAATGTCGTCGTGTTCGCTCTCGGCAACACCCAAGTCAATGGTAATCAGCATTTCAGTACCGAAAATATTCTACGAAGCTTGTCCGCACTAAGCCAAGGTGGCCCACCCAACACACGGGAGATTGCACGCTCGCTATCGTTGTCCAACCAACAACCAAGCCGGCAACTGATCATTAATTTGAAGGATGGCGAGCAGCCCGACACCATCGATGCCGAGGTATTGGTGAAAGATCAAAAGCCGTGGATGATTTTCGGCAACGCCAATAACATCGGTTCACATGAAACCGGCCGGGTTCGGCTCACCGCAGGTGCCCAGCACAGCAACGTATTGGGTTACGACGATAAATTATCGCTCAGCTATACGACCTCTCAGCGAGAGCCCGAAGACGTCAAGCAATACGGCATAAACTACAACGTGCCGTTCTATCGGTGGGCCAGTAGGGTCAACCTGTTCTATTCGAAATCGGACGTCGATGTTGGCACGGTCAATGCTCTTGACATCAGTGGCGCGGGCCGCTTTCTCGGTGGCAGTATTTCCCATTTACTGCTTCGTCACGGCAGCTACACTCACGAAATCAATGTCGGATTGGTCGACAAAAGCTTCGAAAACAGTCTGTTATTCGGTGGCGCGGACTTTGCGAGTGACGTTCGCAGTCGCCCCGTAAGCCTTGGTTATTCGGCGCAATATCGCATCCCGCAGGCAGAGTTCGGTGGTTCGGCAAGCTTTAACATCAATACTGGTGGCGGCCGAGACAACAACGATGGTCGCTATGCGGCTAATCGATTTGGCGCTGACAGCAACTGGCACCGATGGAATGCATCAGGCTACGCGAACTATTTTCTGCCGCAAAAATGGCTATTGCGCGGCATCGTCCAAGGCCAATATGCCGGCGAGTCATTAATTCCAGGTGAACAATTTGGCTTGGGCGGCGTAAATTCGGTGCGCGGTTTTGACGAGCGGTCTGTTTTGGGTGATAGCGGCGTGCGACTCAGTGGCGAACTCTGGACGCCGCCTATCGATGCCCTACGGGGCTTAAGAATACTTGCCTTCCTCGATTACGGTTATATGGATCGACATGATCCGCTGCCGGGCGAAACTAGCGGCGAGGGCATTGCCAGCACCGGTGTTGGCGTCCGGTGGAACTGGGAGAACTACGCCAGTGTGAGTGTTGACTATGGTTACGCCATCAACGAAGCGACGTCCTTACAAGGCACCACATCGGACGCAGGCGATAGTCGCTGGCACGTTGACTTGTTGCTGAGGTATTAGGGGTTTCATGAAACATTCCTTGTTAATCTTGCTGTTCGTGACGGCTTGTTGGTCGAGCGTACAGGCCAACAATTCGATAGGCGAAGCCAGGTTTACCCGTGGCGTAGTCACCGCGCAGCACAGCGACGACGCCATCCGGATACTGGGCACGGATGCGCCACTGTTCGAAGGCGACACCTTAAACACGTCCAAGAATAGTTACGCTATCGTCAATCTTGACGACGGCACCCGCATGACCCTGCGACCGAATACATCATTCGAACTGCAGCAATTCCAACCCGACAATAATATCGCTGTCATGCGGCTGCTCAAAGGCGGGGTTCGCGCGCTAACGGGTTTCATCAGCAAACGTAGCCCGACGGGCTTTAGGGTCCGAGCAAGTTCGACGACGATCGGTATTCGTGGCACGGAATTTTATGCTCGTCTATGCGATGAAGCGTGCGAATTTGAAGCACCTATCGATAGCACGACTACCGCCCCACCAGCACTGGTCGTCGGGCGCGCAGCATTAGTGATCGGGACGTTGAATATTACGAGTGGCGATGGCCGAACAAGACGGGCGGGCAAAGGCGCGCCACTTTATGAAGGCGACGTCTTAGTAACTGAAACCGCAAGTTACGCGATGCTGGCGCTGCAGGATGAAGGGCGGATTACCTTGCGCGCGGAAACTGAATTCATTATTCAGAAATTAAAATTTGATCGGCAACACCCAGACGGAGACAGTGCGGTTTTTAATCTTGTGCGCGGCGGTATACGCGCGTTTACAGGGTTAATCGGCAAGCGCAAGCAAAACACTTACCGAGTGGTCACCTCGGTTGCGACTATCGGTATTCGTGGCACCGGATTTGACCTCGTTTGTCAGGGAACTTGCGGCGCGCCCACTAGCCCGTCAGGTTCTAACGATGGTCCATTGAAGATTGAACCAACGAGCTTACCGCCAGGCGACGACGATGGCCCATTGAAGATTGAACCAACGAGCTTACCGCCAGGCGACGACGATGGCCCATTGAAGATTGAACCAACGAGCTTACCGCCAGGCGACGACGATGGCCCATTGA
>JBLFWZ010000322.1:0-4704 GCA_047611905.1 Gammaproteobacteria bacterium
GGTTTGCTGCGTGAACGATCTGTCGGATTCATGAATGACTCGCCACGAAACCTCCATGCCGCGAAAGATCGCTACCTATTTCGCAATGTATCGTTGATCAAGCACGACAACCTCACCGAAGCGTGGTCGCAAATCCAGCCAAATATGGTTGTCCCGGCGCTGGTCCACGATGGGCGTTTGTACGTCGAATCCATGGATATCATCGATTATCTCGATGACGCGTGGCCGACTAACCCCTTACGGCCCATCAATGAAAACGCGGCGCGACTATGCGACGAGTTAGTCCAACAAGGCAAGGATTTGCATGTCTCGATTCGCCATATCACATTCCACTGGAGTTTGGGTGCGATGGGTAAAATTAACGCCGCAACGCAAGCAAAGTTAAACCAATTTCAATCGGATGATTCGCCAGAAAAACTGGCGGAATTTTATAATCAGTTTTCGCAAAATGAGATTGATAAAACTGAATTTGTCCGGCACCTGCACCTACTAGAAGCAGGCTACGCAGCGCAAGAAGCGCGCTTGGCCAAAGATGGCCACGAGTTTCTCACCGGCGACAGTTTCTCTACCGCAGATATTATTTGGGCGATCAAGATACTGCGATTGAGCGAATGCGGTTACCCACTCGCCGAAAAATTCCCCTTGCTCGCCAACTGGTATGAACGCATTGCGCAGCGTCCCGCGTTCCGTCAAGGTGTCGTCGGCCGGTATCGTTTCTTCCACCACGCCTTCCGTTTCAAAGCGAGCATTGAAAATCTGTTTGGCAAAGGCATACGCAACAGCATAAATGCCGCGGCCTAATTGGTAACCATTGGGAAGACGACATTATGAATACACCAATGAATGTTGGGATCTACGTTTTCGAAGACATGACGATGTTAGATGCGTACGCGCCGTTGCAGATGCTGTCTTTTGTCGAGGAATTTAATACCTTCACGTTTGCTAAGACCGAAAGCGCCGTGCAGGCGGATTGTGGTGTCCCATTAACCCCAAAATACGGTCTCGATTCGTGCCCGCCGCTCGATATCTTGGTTATGCCAGGCGGCGGCGATGTGCTTACGCAGATGCGCGATGCCAAATTAATGGCGTGGTTGGATGAAACTGCCCCAGCGACGTCCTATATTACCTCCGTCTGTACGGGCGCCCTGATTCTAGCCGAGGCCGGTCTGCTTGACGGGTACAAAGCGGCTACACATTGGGGTTGGGTAGAACAACTTGCCCAGTACCCTGATATTGAAGTCGTCGATCAACGGGTCGTGGTCGACCGGAACCGGATCACGGGAGGGGGTATCACCGCCGGCCTAGATTTCGCGCTCACATTAATTGCAGAAGTTGTCGCCGCTCCTGCTGCCCAGGCGATTCAATTACTTTTCGAGTATCGCCCACAGCCTCCGTTCGACTCTGGATCGCCAGCAAGCGCCCCATCGCAAGTACGTGACGGTGTAACCGCAATGATCGAATCGCGTAAAGTAGAACTATGTGCCCATCTTGCACAAAAGCACGGCGCGTGAGCGCACGCTGGACCCTTTAGCTGATTTGCCGTAATCAAAGGTGTCTGCCGCTTCATTTAAAACGCAAATGAAATTTCGACGATATTTAGAATGCTTTTAGAATGAACAATCCGCGCGGAAGACCCAGAAAATTCGATCCCGACATCGCCTTGAACAAGGCGATGTTGGTATTTTGGCAACGTGGACTATCGGCCACATCGCTTGATGATTTATCTCTCGCGATGGAAATGAACCGACCGAGTATCTACAACGCGTTCGGTAATAAAGAAGCGATCTACCGGGCCGCTTTTGCCCAGTTTGGTCGCCAGATGGAAGGTGGGTTCGAACAAACGATTAACGCCGAATCGGACTTGAGAAAAGGTTTGGTAAAATTTTATGACCAAGCAATCGGCCTTTATTGTAGCGGTGATGTGGCGTTGGGCTGTCTGGTTATGTGCACGGCTCCAGTGGAGACTTCTATACACCCCGAGGTGAGGGGGGATCTAAAAACGCTAATTGAGCTCATTGATAAGAAATTGGAGCGCCGTATCAATGAAGCGGTTAAGCACGGCGACTTTCCGGCCGACAGCGATGTAAAATTAACCGCGAAGCTCATTCAAGGTGTACTGCATAGTCTAGCCATCAGAGCGCGTGCTCAGGAATCCCAGTCCAACTTGAAGAAAATAGCGAGATTCGCGGTTAATTGCCTACCACGATAGCTTCGTTATTCAAGCTCTTTGGATCTGCGGGAATTAGGAACAATCTACGCGCCAATGGCAAAACGGTCTAAAGACGCGCGATTTTCCCACCACCACACCAAACTCGAGACGGTTACCCCAGTTCGATCGTCGCCTTGGCTGAGTAGCGAATTATCTTGCCGCAAGCGCGTTACGTCATCGCTTCGATATTGCTGCTGATTAGCTCAAGAACTGTGCCGTCTGGATCTTTAAAACACACGACGCCAATTTTCGATCCTTTGGGACCCTCCAGTTTTTGTAGGGGACGGACAAACTCGACGTCCTGTGCTTGGAGTTCGCGATATACGGCGTCTATATCGTCGACAAGAAATGCAATTCGACAGATTCCGACATTATTTAAACTTGGGTAGGGTTCGCCTTCAGGAGGCGGATCTACGAACTGCACGAGATCGATCATCGGCGCGTTACTTTCACTACCCAAACGCATGAATACGCCGCGCAATTGTTTAACCTCCACACCAAGGGCAGCACCAATACTCGGTTCGCCACCTCCGAGCATAAAGTCATTAACTTTATTAAATCCCAGGCGTTCGTAAAAGCGTATCGAGCGCTCCATATCTCTAACGCAAATATTGACGTGAAAAAATCGCCCTAGCAATTGCTTGGCGGGTTCATTTACTGCTTCGTGTGTATCGTTCATATTTAATTTTCCTGAGAATCCTTTTGCGAAATTTAGAGTAGTGAAAAGATCAAACCGATTCGGATTTGCTAACGTGCAAGTGGCTCCCACGCGTGTGGAACACTCGCGTAAGTCTCGAGGGCATTCACAACGCGGTTACAACTAGTTACGCAACCAAGTAACTTTTCGAAATTCGAAAGGATCGCCGCAGCGCAAAAATCGAGTTGTGCATGATTCACTGCATCTTTACCCGACTTTGCGCCGCATACGTCAGCGCCAACGAGATCCATCATGCCGCCCCGTTTTGCGAACGCATTTTGCATGTCGGCGACTAGTAAAGCCGATCGTTTTAAATCGATCTCAATGCCATTCGATTGCGCTTTGAGAAGAGTCATAAACTACTTATCAGTTCGATGACGCAGTCGTTCAATTAATTTCGATTCGGCGGCGAAGTCCCAGGAAACATTCCACATGGGATCGTTCATCGGAGCTTTAAGTTGATCGAGACCCTGAGCTAGAAACCATTCATAAGTCTGCCGGTGACCTGTTTCGAAATCGAATTCAGGCTCGAATCCGAGTATCCGACGTGCTTTATCAATGCTCAAAACGGAGTGCAAGGATTTTTGGAAACGATGATTAAACGGCAGCGGGGCGGCAATATCCGCAAGCACCTCATCGGGGATGCGGATAATTTCTGGTTCGACACCGACAATCTCGCCAATCGTTTTGATGTAGTGAAGCGACGTTACTGCGTCCGCCGTAATGTTAAAGATCTCGCCGGCGGCGGCCGGATTCTGCGCCGCCAGTATCATTGATCGTGCGAGGTCGTTGACGTGCCCATAGGGAAAACAGACGAGACCGTCGTGCGGCACTAGCGCTGGAAGGCGTTGAGTGAGTCGGGTGAACATGGCCATCTCGCCGTCTGGAATATTGTCGTGCGGCCCGTACACCGCAGCTGGGCGCACAACCGTATAGGGGAATCCTGTTTTCGCTCGGCGTTCGGCCAGTAATTGCTCTACAGCTGCTTTCTGGCCGCCGTAACTCGTCGCTCTCGATCGAGTGGTAGGCCGATCTTCTGACCATGGGAAGGCGCCACTGCCGAAACGATACGCCGCAATAGAACTAACAAACTCAAAGAGGCCACAATGTCCGTCGAGAAGTTCTACGAGTTCGCCGATGCTCTCAACGCTCGCTACCTGCACCGACGCGCTCACGTCATACACGACATCCCAATCGCGTCCGCTTAGGACCTTACGCATCGACGCAAGGTCTTTGCGATCCGCGATCAATTGCTCGACCCCGGCAGGCGCTTGTGTTGCGCCGCGATTGAGGAGTGCAACCTCTTGGCCAGCCGCGAGTAACTGCTGGACTAATTGACGTCCGATGAATGCTGTGCCGCCCAACACGAGATTCCGAGAACTGTTCATTGCCGCGCTACCTCACCAAAAATAAGTCGAACACATTTCGTTAGCTACGTGCATGTTGTCATTGTTGACGAGGATGTTTGACTCATTCAAGAGCCAATCGCATTTCCTGCAACCGGCGGTATGCCGTGGTTGCGTACCCATTCGCGGCGCTTGTCGAACGGTTGACTCACGTAATCACGCATCAAGGTCATCGCTTGTTCGGTAACGATGGTGTTTAACCACTGCTCGGCTTCGATTCTCAAGCCTTCCTCAATCGGTAAATTAGCGCCGCGAACGATCGATCGTTTGGCCGCAACTACGGATACTGCTGACTGGCGCAGCAGACCCTCCGCGATCTCGATCGCACGAGCGCGTGCATCCTGCGCAAGCTCCGTAACAATGCCGAGCTCAAGCGCACCCTCTGGGGACAC